>DASWQJ010000274.1:0-3827 GCA_036403795.1 Stenotrophomonas sp. | reverse complement strand
GTGGTCGGTGCCAACGGTCGTGCCGAAGTGCGGCAGGTACGCATCAGTCGCGACCTCGGCAACCTGGTGGAGTTCGCCGACGGCCTCAAGCCCGGCGAACGCGTCATCGACAGCCCGCCGGACGGCATCGCGACCGGCGATGTGGTGCGGGTGGCGGCAGCTGAGGCTGAGGCCGGCAGCCCGGCGTCCATCCAGGGCCGGTAGCGGCAAGCAGTGCACCGCTAGCGGGCGGCGATCCTCCTGAGGTCCTACCCTGGGCCGGACGATCAAGTCCAACCGGAGGGGCCCATGCGCGTCGGTAAACGAGGGGCGATGGTCGTGGTGGCCTGCC
This sequence comes from Stenotrophomonas sp., assembly GCA_036403795.1. Taxonomy (GTDB): domain Bacteria; phylum Pseudomonadota; class Gammaproteobacteria; order Xanthomonadales; family Xanthomonadaceae; genus Stenotrophomonas_A. The sequence goes on along the minus strand of DASWQJ010000274.1, from coordinate 3,496 downwards.
AACTCAGCGGTGCGTGCGTCCTTGGCGCGTGGGTTTCCACCCAGCTGGTCGAGCGCCTCACGCTGTGGCATTTGAGCAGTGCCGCCGACGGGTGGGACAACGTCTTCCTGGTGTTGATCCTGCCGTTGGCGATGTTGGTAGTCGAACGCCCGCCCCTGACGCCCGCGCTGTCGCGTTTGCAAGTCCAGGCCAGTCGCTGGCTCTGTGGCTTCCTCATGTTGATCGGCGTGTTGTTTGGCGCGCCGGGCATCGGCGCTGTGCTCGGTGTCGGAGTGTTGCTGGATCTGGCACACGCTTTACGCGTCCACGACGGAGATTGAAGCGGACCGTCTCGCCACGGCCGCACTTTCCCGAGTTTGAGGGCGCACCAACGTGTGACCGGCCCATCGACTGCATTCCGGTTCCAACTCCAGCGTCGGCCCGGCGTCCGCCGAGTGTCGTCCTGTGCCAGACCTCCCATTCGCGATTCCCGTCTCGCCTGCTGAGCCGCCAGCAAGTCACACTACCCGTGGCGGATCGCATCTCCGCGTAGTCGTCCCAGCAGTGCCGCACGCGCATTCACCCAGGGAGCAGACCATGGCCAAGGCCAGCGACAGGACGCCGATGAAGGCGCCGTATTACCCGATCATCTACGTGCGTGGCTACGCCATGACGCGCAACGAGATGGACCAGACCAGCGCCGATCCCTTCTGCGGCTTCAATCTGGGATCCACGGTCTACCGGGCGGTCGCCGAGCGCGACCGGGCGCCGCGCAAGTACGTATTCGAATCGCCCGTGGTGCGGCTGATGTCGGAGTTCGGCTACGGCGACGTCTACGAGGACGGCCAGGACATCCTCGACCCGGGCTGGCAATCCAACTCCGATGGCCAGCCGTCGGGTAACCAGCTCGGATCGCGCTCGATCGTCATCCACCGCTACTACGATCCGTCTTCCTCCCTGTTCGGCGGCGGCAAGACCCCCAGCATCGAGGAGTCCGCCAGAAAGCTCTCCGAGCTGATCGCGCGGGTGCGCGAGTTGATCTGTAGCAACCCTGCCAACCAGGTGACGCCCGCGCAGTTCCGTTGCCATCTGGTCGCCCATTCCATGGGCGGTCTGGTCTGCCGCGCGTTCCTGCAGAACCCGGCGCTGGATCCCGCCACCACCCACGGTTGCGTCGACAAGTTTTTCACCTATGCCACGCCCCACAACGGCATCGACACGATCGCGGGAAACGTACCCAGTTGGCTCAACGCGTTCGACATCGACAATTTCGATCGCGACAAGCGAATGCCCCAGTATCTCGCGCTGGGCGACCTGCCCGGCAAGCACGAAGGTCGTGTCGATCTGTTGCCGGAAGCGCGCTTTCCGTCGCGCAACGTGTTCTGCATGGTAGGCACCAATCGCGCGGACTACGATGCCGCCGCAGGCCTGTCGCGCACGTTCGTCGGCAACGGCAGCGATGGGTTGGTCAAGATCGAGAACGCCGTACTGCAAGGCGTCAACGCCGATGGCAGCCTGGGCGATTACTGCGCACGCGCCTACGCGTTCCGCTCGCACTCGGGTTTCTACGGCATCGTCAACAGCGAGGAAGCTTTTCAGAATCTGGCACGCTTTCTGTTCGGCGACGTGCGTGTGGACATCTGGATGCAGCTCGATGAGATCCGACTGCCGGAGCCGGTGCAACAGGCTGCCGACCAGGGTCGCGATATCGATGCGTTGTACCAGGTGGAGATGCTGGCTTCGCCAAGGGGCAAGTTGTGGTTTCTCACTCGGCGAGTGGCCGAGGAGGATTCCGTCGCCTGCATCCGGCATGCCACCTGGAAGAAGGAAGTGCCGCACTACCTGTCGTCCGTGTTCCTGTCCAACGCCGCACGCGTTGACCCGAGCAAACGCTCCTTGTCATACAGCGTGACGTTGGGGATCCGCGTTCCGGACTACGAGATCGAACGCAAGCTCTGGATCAACCAGCATTACGAAGGCGGCTATCTTTTTCGAAACTCGATCGTGCTGGAGATGGTGCCGCCCCTACGTGAGGGTGCGGCCTGGAAGGTCAAATACGCCTGGCAGGACGCCGGCGTGGCCAGCGCCACGCACGACGTCGACGTGGCGGCAGACCAGATGCGCCAGCAGCGCGTGGATATCGATATTCCCTTCGACAGCCATACCGTCGCCCCCGACGGCCGGCGCCTGCCCTCTCGACCGGGCGTGAGAGGGCGGCTCAAGCTTCGCATCTCCGGCTGGAACAACTGATCGCTTCTGCCCGCTGCGGCAGAAGCGGTTTCTGCTGCTCCAGAACGAATGCCCGTTATCCGCTGCCTCGTGGGCTGCAGCGGACTCCGGGATAACACTCATGGTGGGTAGACGACATCAATCACAGGCGAGGATCTGGCGGGTTCCCGCGCGCCGGGTGGCCGTCGAAGCGCTCTGTATCGAAGGCCTCCCGCACGGCCTCACGCGCCTTCTGCCACTCGAGTCGTGAACCTTGGCGCGCGCTCGCCCAACCCTGTTCCAGCTCACGCTCCAGATCTGGATCCCAGGCGCGGCCCGCGTGGCGGTCGCGCGACTGGGTGCCGTAGCGGTACGCGGGACGGTAATCGTCATAATCAAACGCCGGGTCGCGATAGCCGGCCCGATCCAGCTCGCCAGAAAAATGGGCGTCGCGGTCGGCATAGCTTTGATAGGTCTGGTCGGCGCGCTCCCAAGCGTCACGGGCGGCGGGCTGTGCATCCTCCCACTCCAGTCGGGACGGACCGCGCTCGGTCGGCCAGGCCTGCGCGAGTCGGGTTTCGGCTTCTTCCCAGCTGCGTCCGGGTTCGGCTTCGCGTGCCTGAAGTCCGAACCCGTAGGCCGTGATGTAATCGCGGTCATAGTCGTACCCACGATCGGCGCGGTAGTAGGGACGACGCTCGTACTCGTTGCGCCAGTACTCGGTCTCAACGGTGGGATCGATGCGTTCGGCCACGCCCTTGCCAGCCGCGGCGCCGGCGATGACGCCAGCTGCCGCGCCGATCAACGTGCCGATCGGTCCGAACACCGTGCCTGCCAGGGCGCCGGCCGCTACGCCGCCTGCCGCCCCGCCCAAGCCGACGCCTACCGGATGCGAGCCAGGCGCGCCCGTCAGCGGGTCGCGGTTCTGGTCGCGTGCTTCAATCTCGTCGTGCTGATGCTTCTCGGTCGACATGGCGGTTCTCCTGAGGTGTGGCCGCCACGCTGGCGTGGCTGGCGTAAACCGACCGTGCGTGCGCGTGAGGGTGCTCGCGACATGCATGAACCGGGGGCGAGTCGATTGAGCGCGCATGCTCGCGGCGGAGATCTCGCGGTCTTCTCTTTTGCAGGCGCTTTTGGATCGCGTCTTGCGAGTTGGGTATTTATTGTGGGCGCGGTGGGTTTGGGCGGTTGGTTTTAAGTACTTACGGTGCGGGCCCCGACCTGCCGGGATGGTGGGTCGCGGTTCGAGCGGCCATCCATGGCCGCACTCACCGCACGTGGGCCATCCATGGCCCACTGACCCACCACC
>DASWQJ010000273.1:0-1857 GCA_036403795.1 Stenotrophomonas sp. | reverse complement strand
CCGCGTGCTGGCCTTCGGCGGCGTGCCCACGATCCTCGAGGACATGTGGCTGCCCGGAAATCCGTTCAAGGGCCTCACCGCCGAACAGCTTGCCGCCCACCAGGGCCCGACCTACGTGCTGTTCGAACTGGAGTTCGGCGTACGCATGGTGCGGGCCGAGGAGAAGATCCGCGCCGTCGCCGCCGATGCGCAGCAGGCTGGCCTGCTCGCCCTGCCAGAAGGAGTGCCGCTGCTGTCCGTCGAGCGGCTTTCCTATACGTACAACGACGTACCGATGGAGCTGCGCCGGGGCCTTTATCGCACCGACACCCACCACTACCGCAACGACTTGAGCTAGGGCCGCGGAGGGTGACCGGCGGCAATCGTTGGTAGCACTCTGTTGCGTTGCAATAGAATTTTGGGCTGTCCGCATCCGACTTCCTCCCGCCACCCGAAAGAAACCATGACTGAGCTCGCCAAGCCGCGGCCGGAATTCCGCAACATCAACGCCTTCACGGACCTGCCGACCTATCGGCTGCCGGCCCCGGGCTGGGTCTCGATCCTGCACCGCATCAGCGGCGTGCTGATGTTCGTGCTGCTGCCCTTCATCCTCTGGATCTTCGACAGCTCGATTTCCTCCGAGATCTCGTACGCGAAATTCCGCAACGTGTTCGCCAACGGCGCCTGGGGCATCCTGCTGAAGCTGGTGTCGCTGGCGCTGATCTGGGCCTACCTGCACCACTTCATCGCCGGCCTGCGCCACGTCTGGATGGACGTGAGCCACAAGGCGGTCAGCAAGTCGTGGGGCGGCACCTCCGCCAAGGTCGTCCTGGTCGTGAGCCTGCTGCTCACGGTGGTCCTCGGCGCCAAGCTGTTCGGCCTGTACTGAACCAACAAGGAAGAAGAAGAAATGGCTGTCAACTACGGCTCCCGCCGCACCGTCGTCGGTGCGCACTACGGCACCCGCGACTGGCTGGCGCAGCGCGTCACCGCCGTCCTCATCGCGCTGTTCACGATCGTCGTCCTGGCGCAGGTCCTGTTCACGCGCGGCCCTGTGGGTTACTACGAGTGGGCCGGGATCTTCCATCCGCAATGGATGAAGATGCTGACCTTCGCCACCGTCCTCGGCCTGGTCTACCACGTGTGGGTCGGCATGCGCGACGTGCTGATGGACTACGTCAAGCCGGTCGGCATCCGCCTGGTGCTGCAGATCCTGGTCATCGTGTGGATGGTCGGCTGCGCGGGCTGGGCGATCCAGGCGCTGTGGCGGGTTTAAGGACAGTACACAAATGGCATACACCAAGAGCAACATCGCGACGCGCAAGTTCGACGTCGTCATCGTGGGCGCCGGCGGCTCCGGCATGCGCGCCTCCCTGCAACTGTCCCTGGCCGGCCTGAACGTGGCCGTGCTGACCAAGGTGTTCCCCACCCGTTCGCACACGGTGGCCGCGCAAGGCGGCATCGGCGCGTCCCTGGGCAACATGTCCGAGGACAACTGGCACTACCACTTCTACGACACCGTCAAGGGCTCCGACTGGCTCGGCGACCAGGACGCGATCGAGTTCATGTGCCGCGAGGCGCCGAAGGTCGTGTACGAGCTCGAGCACTTCGGCATGCCGTTCGACCGCAACCCGGACGGCACGATCTACCAGCGCCCGTTCGGCGGCCACACGGCCAACTACGGCGAAAAGCCGGTGCAGCGCGCCTGCGCCGCCGCCGACCGCACCGGCCACGCGATGCTGCACACGCTGTACCAGCAGAACGTCAAGGCGCGCACCAACTTCTTCGTCGAGTGGATGGCGCTCGACTTGATCCGTGATGCGGATGGCGATGTTGTCGGCGTCACCGCGCTCGAGATGGAAACGGGCGAGATCCACA
>DASWQJ010000272.1:0-17387 GCA_036403795.1 Stenotrophomonas sp. | reverse complement strand
GGGGCCACTACCCGCAAAGCGGGTAGTGGCTCACCCCGCCTCTGAAACTTAGGGCGCGAAGCGCCCTAAGTTTCAGAGGCAACCAAGCAAATCCCGTATAAAGAAGTGCATTCCGTACCAACACCAGCCCCCTGCCCGCATGCCTGAATATCGCTCCCGCACTTCCACCGCCGGCCGCAACATGGCCGGCGCCCGCGCACTGTGGCGCGCCACCGGGATGAAGGACGACGACTTCCAGAAGCCGATCGTTGCCATCGCCAATTCCTTCACCCAGTTCGTGCCCGGGCACGTGCACCTGAAGGACCTCGGCCAGTTGGTCGCGCGCGAGATCGAACAGGTCGGCGGCGTGGCCAAGGAGTTCAACACGATCGCCGTCGACGACGGTATCGCGATGGGTCACGACGGCATGCTGTATTCGTTGCCGAGCCGCGAAATCATCGCCGACTCGGTCGAGTACATGGTCAATGCGCACTGTGCAGACGCACTGGTCTGCATCTCCAACTGCGACAAGATCACGCCGGGCATGTTGATGGCCGCGATGCGGCTGAATATTCCGGTGGTCTTCGTCTCCGGCGGTCCGATGGAGGCCGGCAAGACGCGCCTGGCCACGCATGGGCTGGACCTGGTCGACGCGATGGTCATTGCCGCCGACCCCACCGCCTCGGACGAGAAGGTGGCCGAGTACGAGCGCAGTGCGTGTCCCACCTGCGGTTCGTGCTCTGGCATGTTCACCGCCAATTCGATGAATTGCCTCACCGAAGCGTTGGGCCTGTCGTTGCCGGGCAATGGCACCGTGCTGGCCACCCATGCCGACCGCGAACAATTGTTCAAGCGCGCCGGACGCGTGGCGGTGGAGTTGTGTCATCGCTGGTACGGCGGCGAGGATCCGCGCGCGCTGCCACGCGGCATCGCGACATTCGAGGCGTTCGAGAATGCGATGACACTCGATATTGCGATGGGCGGTTCGACCAACACGATCCTGCACCTGCTGGCGGCAGCCCAGGAAGGCGAGGTGCCCTTCACCTTGGGCGACATCGACCGCTTGTCGCGCCGCGTGCCGCAGTTGTGCAAGGTGGCGCCCAATGTGCAGAAGTACCACATGGAAGACGTGCATCGCGCTGGCGGCATCATGGCGATCCTGGCCGAGCTGGCGCGTGGCGGCCTGTTGCACACAGAGGTCGCCACGGTGCATGCGTCCACCATGGCCGAGGCGATCGCGCAGTGGAGCGTGAGCGATCGCGACGAGGCGGCGTTGCACGAGTTCTATCGTGCCGGGCCTGCCGGCATTCCGTCGCAAGTCGCCTTCAGCCAAGCCACGCGTTGGGAAACCCTGGACCTGGATCGCGCCGAAGGCTGCATCCGCGACGTGACCCATGCGTATTCGCAGGAAGGCGGGCTGGCCGTGTTGTACGGCAACCTGGCCGTGGATGGTTGCGTGGTGAAAACGGCCGGCGTGGACGAAGCGATCCACGTGTTCGAAGGGCGCGCCCGCGTTTTCGAAAGCCAGGACGCGGCGGTGAAGTCGATCCTGGCCAACGAGGTCATCGCCGGCGATGTGGTGGTGATCCGCTACGAAGGGCCAAAGGGCGGGCCCGGCATGCAGGAGATGCTGTACCCCACCAGCTATTTGAAATCCAAGGGGCTGGGCAAACACTGCGCACTGCTCACCGACGGTCGATTTTCGGGCGGCACCTCGGGCCTGTCGATCGGTCACGTCTCGCCGGAGGCGGCCGGTGGCGGCGCGATCGGCCTGGTCCACGAAGGCGACCGCATCCTGATCGACATTCCCAATCGCGCCATCAATCTGTTGGTGGACGAAGTGACCCTGCACGCGCGCCGCCTCGAACAGGATCAGCAGGGCTGGAAGCCGTCGGCACCGCGCGAACGCAAAGTGACCACGGCCTTGAAGGCCTATGCCCTGCTGGCCACCAGTGCCGACAAGGGTGCGGTGCGCGACCGCGCCCTGCTCGATGGCTGAATCGGCAAGGGGCCCTGCGGTGCGGCAACTCGCGCCGCAGGGTCACGGCACCGGATCGATCAAGCCGTAGGCGCCTGGGCAGCGAATCGCCGCCGATAGTCGCCGGGGCTGGTGCGCAGCCGCGCCCGGAAGTGGTGGCGCAACGTGATCGCGGTACCGAAGCCGCAGCGCTCGGCCACCATGTCCACGGATAGCGAGGTCTGTTCGAGCAGGTCGCGCGCCGCCAGCAGTCGTTGCGCCAGCAGCCACTGGCCCGGTGCCTGCCCGGTGGCGGCCTTGAAATGCCGGATCAGGGTGCGCTCGCTCATGTGGGCGCGCATCGCCAGGCTTGCGATCGAATGGGGCTGGTCCAGGCTGCGCCGCACTTGGTCCAGCAGCGCAGCCAAGGCAGTGCCCGGGGACGTAGCCACGGGTCGTTCGACATATTGGGCCTGGCCGCCTTCGCGATGCGGCGGGATCACCAGGCGTCGCGCCACCTGGTTGGCCATCGCGCTGCCATGGTCCCGGCGCACCAGATGCAGGCACAGGTCCAGGCCCGCCGCGCTGCCCGCCGAGGTCAGCAGCTGGCCCTCGTCCACGTAGAGCACGGCCGGGTCCACGCGCACGCGGGGATACTTCGCTGCCAATCCGGCGGCATGACGCCAGTGCGTGGTCGCGCGACGATCGTCGAGCAGGCCGGTCGCGGCCAGGACGAATACGCCCGAGCAAATCGACAACAGCCGCGCGCCGCGCGCGTGGGCCCGCTGCAACGCCCGCACCAGGGTGGGCGGCACCGGCACGTCGGCGCCGGCCCAGCCGGGAACCAGCACCGTATCGGCGCGCGCCAGCGTGGCCAGTCCGCCGTCCGGCGTCATCCGGCCAGTGTATTGCGTGTCGACGGGCTTGCCATCGAGCGAGACCGTGCTGAATCGGTACCAGTCCTCGCCCGCCTCCGGTCGCGGCAATCCGAAGACCTCGGCGGCGCACGCGAACTCGAACATGCACAGCCCGTCATAGACCAGGACGGCCACGTGATGGCGGGCGCGAGGGGCGGGCGCGCGGCGCGTTGGCATGATCTGATCGCGGATCGGCATTCACGCCACTATGCGCGAGCGACCCGGCGCCCACAATGACGGCGTCCCTGAGGAGCGCTGTCATGTCCAATGCCGTCACCGAAGTGTCCCCCGCCCTGCCCGAAGCGGCGATCACGCATTTCCAGTCGCAATTCGCCTTCGAAACCGACTGCTGGGACACCCACCAGGCCCTGGCCAGTGGCGCACCCGGGTTCGTCCTGTTGGACGTGCGCGGGCCCGATCTTTTCGTACGCGGCCATGTGCCCGGAGCGCTGAACCTGCCGCACGCCAAGATCATCGGCTCGCGCTTGCAGGCCTGGGCCGAAGGCACGCTGTTCGTGGTCTATTGCGCCGGCCCGCACTGCAATGGGGCGGCACGCGCCGCCGTGCGCCTGGCCCGGCTGGGTCGACCGGTCAAGCTGATGGCGGGCGGGATCACCGGCTGGATCGACGAAGGCTTTCCCTTGCAGGTCGGCGCGGGCACCGAAGGGACGGTCGCATCGGCTGGAGTTTCAGCGCGCTGATTGGCCCTGTGCCCGCGCGTAACGTGCCGGGGTGCAGCCGGTCGCGCGCCGGAAACGGCGCACGAAGTGGCTCTGGTCGAAGAAGCCGAGATCGCTGGCGATCTCGCTCACCTTGTGCCGACCTTCCAGCAGCAATACCTGCGCCTGCTCGATGCGGCGATGGCGCAGGTATTCCATCGGGCTGTAGCCGGTCGCGCGCCGGAACACGCGGGCGAAATGAAAGCGGCTCATGCAGGCCGCGGCCGCCACCTGCTCCACGCCGATGGACTCGCACAAATGGCGTTCGATGTAGTCGATGGCGCGAAGCACGGCACGGGGCGCGGGGGCATCGGCCGGCGGAGAAGCGGGATCACAGACCATGGCGGTAGGGTCCGGCGGGGGAATCTCATCCTCGGTGCAGGCGTGCCCTGTTCCCACCCCAATTAGTGATGCCGGCCGCTCACTCTTTCGGGTGAGGGCGCGAGGCAGCCTCGCCCTCGCGCGGTGCCACCAGCACGCGTCGCCCGAACCACTGCGCGTCGACCGACCAGGCGCCGGGGCCAAGCAGCATCTGCGCCATGGGAGCCAGCAACGCCAGCCCGCTGGCCAGCGGCGACACGGGCGCGTGGACCAGCCACGGCCACAGGGCCGGCAGCAAGGCGACCAGGGACGCCAGTGGCGTCAACAGGCCCAGCAGCAACAGCAGCGAGGCGGCGAGCAGGATCGGTAACAACCAATGGGGCGAGCCGGCGCGCAACAGCCCGCAAGGATCCAGCGGCAGGAAGCAGGCCAGGTGGACGCGCAACAGCAAAAGACCCACGCCCGGCGCGCCTGCGGGAAACATGGCATAGAGTCGCTGCATCCGGCCGCAGCGTAGGCATTGGCCCGGCGGGGGGCCAGCCGATTCCGGGGGACGGCCGCCTCCCCCGAAAGAGGTGTCGCGCCGCTTTACCTATTCCGGCCACAATTCCATGATTCGACTCCCTCCCCGCCTTTCGGCCGCGCCGAGGGGTCGGACCGACTTCCCGTCGCGGCGCGGAGGGTCGAGACCGTGCCGACCGGGCCATCCCAGGCCACCATCCCCCGCCGCCATGCCGCTGACCGTCTTGCAGGAGTCCACATCCATGGCCGAATCGGCACCGAAGATTCGCGTATTGATCGTCGATGACCATCCGCTGTTGCGCGATGGCCTGGCGGCCATGCTCGCCGCCCAGCACGACATGCAGTTGGTGGGCGAGGCCGAGGACGGGGAGCAGGCCGTCGAGCGCTATGAAGCCTTGCGTCCGGACGTGGTGTTGATGGACCTGCAGATGCCTCGCGTGCCCGGCGTAGAGGCGATCACCCGCATCCGCAGTCGCCACCCGGGCGCGCGCATCGTGGTGCTGACGACCTACAAGGGCGATGTGCAGGCCCTGCGGGCGATGGAGGCCGGCGCCTGTGCCTACCTGCTCAAGAGCATGCTGCGTCGCGAGCTGGTGGATACGATCCATGATGTACACGCTGGCGTGCGCCGACGCATCCCGGCCGAAGTGGCCGAAGGCATCGCCGCGCACGTGGTCGACGATGCCCTGTCGCTGCGCGAGATCGAAGTGCTCAACCACGTGGCCGGCGGCGGCTCCAACAAGCAGGTCGGGCAGCTGCTGACCATCTCCGAGGAGACGGTGAAGGCCCACATGAAGAACATCCTGTGCAAGCTGGGGGTGCGCGATCGCACCCACGCAGTCACGGTGGCACTGCGCCGCGGCATCATTTCCCTGGACGGTTGACGCTCTCCACGCCTTGCCCACCCGGCGTGCACGCACGGCTAGCAGCCGCGGGGCGACCCTGTTCAGACCGCAACCACCCGCAGGCGCCACGATGAATGTGCAAGAGCGCAAACCGGAAGGCCCGGCCAGCGACCAGGAAAAGGCGCATACGCCGGATGTCCACCGTACCGAACACGCCCGCTGGAAGGACCGCGACATGCCCGACGAGCCGCGTGACGAGCGGGGTCACGCCAACCCGGACGACTACGAGAAACCGCCGAGCCCGTAAGCGGCGCTTCGGTGCGGCCAGGATTCGGTTGCGTGGACTGCGCCCGGGGGCGTCGCGAGCGTCACGTTGACGCGGTCTGGATGCCCCTCGCGGCACAGTCTTGTCGGACGCCATTACGCCGGGAATGATCCGTGGCCATTCGCAAACTGTTCAACAGCATCGCCAAGAAGGCCTCCTACGCGGCCGGTACGCCGTGGATCTTCATGGGTGCACTGACCATCGTGGCGTTGTGGGGCGCCAGCGGCCCGATCTTCGGCTTCAATGACACATGGCAGCTGGTCATCAATACCGGCACCACGATCATCACGTTCCTGATGGTGTTCCTGATCCAGCACACCCAGAATGCCGACACGGCGGCGCTTCATCTCAAGCTCGACGAGTTGATTCGTGCAACGCATGCCGCCGACAACCTCCTGCTGGACATGGAGGAACTGGATGAGCGCGACCTGGAGCGCATCCGCAAGCGTTACGAGGCGCTGGCCGACAAGGCGCGCGAGCGCGGCGCCAACGCATCGCCGTGCGCCGAAGCGCAGGCCGAGGAAGACGAACGACTCGCGCACCTGGCCGAAGCCGAAGAATCAGTGCGTGCCCTGACCCCGCGTCAGCCCGGCAAGCACCGGGAGGACGCAGCGCCGTGAGCAGCCACGTTGCCCTGGTCATCATCGACTTGATCAACCCGTTCGACTTTCCCGGGGCAGACCGGCTATTGCCTCGCGCCCTGCCCGCTGCGCGCCGCACCGCGTCGATCGCCGAAGGCTTCCGGCAGCGCGGCGACCTGGTGATCTATGCCAACGACAACTTTGCCGATTGGCATGCCGACTTCCGCCAGCTGGTGGCGATAGCGACGGCGGCGGAGGCGCGCGGGCGCGAGGTGGCCGACGTGGTGCGGCCCGCCCCGCAGGACTATTTCATCCTCAAGCCGAAGCACTCGGCGTTCCTGGGCAGCCCGCTGGACCTGCTGCTGCGCCAGCGCGGCATCGAGCGATTGGTGCTGACCGGCATCGCCGCCGATGCGTGCGTCCTGGCTACGGCAGTCGACGCTGCCATGCGCGACTACCAGGTGCATATTCCCGCCGATGCAGTCGCCGCGCAGGATGCCGCGCGCGAGCAGGCGGCGCTGGCCACGCTGCGGGATGGCTTCGCACTCGATACCTCGCCCTGGCGCGATCTGCCGGGCTGAGCCGGCACGCGCGGCAGGACCGCGTCGCGGCGGCGACATGATCGGCGTAGGCTTTCGCCTCCCCCCGGGTTGCGCCGTCCATGTCTCATTTCGAATCCACCACCGCGTTGCTGGTCATCGACCTGCAGCCGGACTTCATGCCCGGCGGCGCGCTGCCCTGCGAACATGGCGATGCGATCGTGCCGGCCATTGCCACGCTGCTGCGCCACCGGCACTACGCCACCGTGGTGGCGACGCAGGATTGGCATCCGGCCGACCATGTCTCCTTCGCCAGCCAGCATGCCGGGCGCGCGCCTTTCGAGCAGATCCGTTTGCATGGCCATCCGCAGACGTTGTGGCCCGACCATTGCGTACAGGCCAGTGTGGGTGCGGCGTTGCACGGCGCGGTGGATTGGCGCAGCGCCGACCTGATCCTGCGCAAGGGCAGCGATCGGCAGGTCGATTCCTACAGTGCTTTCCGCGAGAACCATGGACCCGATGGCCAGCGGCCGCCGACCGGGCTGGCGGGTTGGCTGCGTGAGCGCGGCATCGAGGAGGTGCATGTGTGCGGGCTGGCGCGCGACTACTGCGTGCTGTGGAGCGCGCAAGACGCAGCGGCTGCTGGCTTTCGCGTGCGTTTTCTCTGGGACCTCACCCGCCCGGTGAGTGCGGGCAACGATGCCGCCACGCGCGAGGCGCTGCTGCAGGCCGGCATCGCACTGTGCTGACGGCTCGGGCCGACGGCGAACGGTGAGGACTGGAGGTAGCGACCTGGACCGCCGTCCGACAGGCCGCCACGTTTGCCCGCTCGCGCGCCGCGCAATGGTCTAGCGGAATACCACCGTGCGATGGCCATTGAGCACGATGCGATGCTCGACGTGGCGACGCACCGCGCGCGCCAGCACCAGCGATTCGGTATCGCTGCCCAGGCGCACCAGGTCGCGCGGGGTCATCGCATGGTCCACGCGTGCGACGTCCTGTTCGATGATCGGCCCCTCGTCCAGGTCCGAGGTCACGTAGTGTGCGGTGGCACCGATCAGCTTGACCCCGCGCGCGTGCGCCTGGTGGTAAGGCTGCGCGCCCTTGAAGCTGGGCAGGAAGCTGTGGTGGATGTTGATCGCCCGGCCGGCCCACGCCAGGCACAGCGCCGGCGACAGGATCTGCATGTAGCGGGCGAGCACGACCAGGTCCACGCGCTCGTGCGCGGCCAGCTCGCGCAGCCGGGCTTCCTGCTCGCCGCGGTTGCCGGGGTCCACGGGCAGCACATGGAAGGGCACGCCGTAGGAGGCCGCGAGCGGCGCGAAGTCATCGTGGTTGGAAACCACCGCGGCAATGTCCACTCGCAGCTGTCGGCTATGGGCGCGAAACAACAGGTCGTTGAGGCAATGGCCCTGCTTGCTGACCAGCACCAGCAATCGCGCCCGCCGGCGGGCGTCGTGGAGCTGCCAATCCATGTCGAAATCGCCGCCCAGCCGGGCCAGTGATTCGCGCAAGCGCTCCGGCGCCAGCGCAACATCCGCATCGAAATGCACCCGCAGGAAAAACCGACCGCTGTCCTCGTCGCCGAACTGCTGCGCGTCAAGAATGTTGCAGCCCAGTTCGAACAACAGTCCGCTGGTGCGGTAGACGATACCGGTGCGGTCGGGACAGGAAAGCGTCAGGATGTAATCGGGTCGCATGGACCCGATCATGCCAGTGCCTTTGGCGCCGGTGCGCAGTGCTTGCAGATGTAACTGCAAGTTAGTCGCGCAGGCATCCTGGAAAACCCCCAAACAGCATCGGGTGGGACGGCTTGAGCTGTCTACACCTCGAACAGGCCGCGTACTGCACGCGGCTCGCAGCGCAGGTACTGGGGCGCGGGTTTGACCTTCGCGCCCAATTCGGCCGCGGCGTGCCACGGCCAGCGCGGGTCGTACAGGATGCCGCGCGCCAGGGCGACCGCGTCGGCATGCCCGTCGACCACGATGGCTTCGGCGTGCGCCGGCGTGGTGATGAGGCCGACCGCAATCACCGGGATCGACACCTGTTCGCGGATCGCGTGGGCCAACCGCACCTGGTAGCCCGGCTCAAGTTTGATGTGCTGGCGCGGATCCAGCCCGCCACTGGACACGTGCACGAACTGTGCCCCGTGGGCTTGCAGGGCCTGCGCGAGGGAGCCGCTCTGCACCAGGTCCCAGCCGCCCTCGACCCAGTCGGTGGCCGAGATGCGCACGCCCACCGCAATCGATGGCGACACGGCCGCACGCACCGCGTCGAGCACGCGCAGGGTCAAGCGCATGCGGTTCTCCAGCGATCCGCCATATTCGTCGTGGCGTTGGTTGCTCAGCGGCGACAGGAACTGGTGCAGCAGGTAGCCGTGCGCGGCATGCAGTTCGATCAACTGCAGGCCGAGCCGCTCGGCGCGACGCGCCGACGCGACGAAGCACTCGACGATCGCGTCGATGCCTGCCACATCCAGCGCCTCGGGCGTCGAATAACCCTCGGCATAAGGCAACGATGAAGCCGACGCAGTCGACCAGCCGTTGGGCGCATCGGCGGCGATCGGGCCACCGCCTTCCCAAGGCTTTTGCGTGGACGCCTTGCGCCCGGCATGCGCCAGCTGGATGCCCAGCGGCATCGGCGACCACTGCCTGACGGCATCGAGCACGTCGCGCAACGCGTCTTCGCAGGCATCGTCGTAGAGGCCCAGGTCGGCGTAGCTGATACGCCCGCGTGGCTCGACGGCGGTGGCTTCGAGGATCAGCAGCCCCGCGCCGGACTGCGACAAGGTACCGAGATGGATGCGATGCCAATCGTTGGCGCGCCCTTCGGTGGCCGAGTATTGGCACATCGGCGGAATCACGATGCGGTTGTCGAGGGTCAGGGGGCCCACGGCAAGGGGAGAGAAAAGCTGGCTCAAGGTACGTCTCGCTTCACGCCAGGGAAGGGCGCCAAGCGTGCATTGCACCGCGACCCGGGCCATCGATCAACCGCGCCGCTGGATCACTGCATCCGTTGCCACGTCGCGCCGTCGAGCCGGTGCATCGCGAGCTGCGGCTGCTTGCCCCAAGGCAGGCAACCGGGGCCCCGCTCAAGCAGGCCACGCTCAAGCAAGCACCGCGCCGCAGGCGACGCCGTCACCCCTCGAGCAGAAAGGACAGGGCCGGCGCGCAGCCGTGCTCCACCTTGAGGGTGAGCAGGTCGTCGGCACGGGTACGGCCCTTGTTGAGCGCCGCCACTGGCAGACCCGCGCGGGCGGCCGCCTGCACGAAGCGAAAGCCGGAATAGACCATCAACGAAGATCCCACCACCAGCACCGCATCGGCACGTTGCAGCGCCTGCTGGGCCTGCTCCACGCGCGGACGCGGCACGTTTTCGCCAAAGAACACCACATCCGGCTTGAGCATCCCGCCGCAATCGGCGCACTCGGGAACCTGGAAATCGTCGAAGCTGGCCTGCTCCAGGTCCGCATCGCCGTCCGGTGCCTGCGTGGCCTCCAGGCTCGCCCAGCGCGGGTTGCGCGACGCCAACGTGGCCTGGACCAGCGCGCGAGGCACGCGCGCCTCGCAGCCCATGCAGCGGACCTGGTCGATGCGCCCGTGCAGGTCGATCACCGCGCGGCTGCCGGCGGCCTGATGCAGGCCGTCGACGTTCTGGGTGAGCAACAGCTCGAGCTGGCCCCGCTGTTCCAGTGCCGCCAGCGCGCGATGCGTGGCATTGGGTTGCGCACGCCCAAAGTGACGCCAGCCCACCAGGCTACGCGCCCAATAGCGACGCCGCGTGCCGACATCGTCCATGAAGGCCTGGTAGCTGACAGGTTGTGCGCGCTTCCAGTCGCCATCGACGTCGCGGTAATCGGGAATGCCCGAATCGGTGCTGCAACCTGCCCCGGTCAGCACGAACAGGCGCTGGTGGCGGTCGATGAATTGGCGAAGATCGGCAAGCGGGGCGAGGGTCGACATGCTTGCCAGATGGCGGCGGCGCGAGTCGCTTGCAAGGCCGGCGCCAGCTTCCCCGCCACGCCCGGCCACCTCAGCCCACCACAGACCGACGGTGCGCCCGATGCGCTCGGGTGCTCGCCGGATCGCGGGGCTTCGAGGGCGGGTTTCGGACATCGGCAGATCGCGACTTCGCCAGGAAACACGGTCAACGCACCTACACGTTCACAGGGCGAGCCGAGGGTATGCCTACCCGGCCGTCGAGCCGATCCCGCGCTTCAATCGTGATGGCGCACGCCGCTCGCAGCGACGCAGGCGCTCGCATCGGTACCGACCGCCGGCCGCGAGGGCGACCGCACGTCTTCGGCACCCCGTCGCAACACCTGCGCGGCGACCAGCGCCATCGCCAGCAGGGCCAGGCAGAAGGCGGCCAGCGCCGGCCAGCCGCCGTGCTCCCAGAAGCTGCCGCTGATCGAGCCGATCAGGCTGGCGCCGGCGTAATAGGCCAACAGATACAGCGAGGCCGCGTGGCTGCGGTGGGCTCCACCCAGGCGACCCACCCACGCACTGGCGGCCGAGTGTGCGATGAAGAAACCGATCGTCAGCAATACCACCCCGGCGATCACCAGCGACAGCAGGTGGGCCAGCGTCAGCAGCAGCCCGGCCATCGCGCATACCGCACCGGCCAATACCACCGGGCCGCGCCCGAAGCGGTCCGAGGCCACCCCCGCCACGGAGGAGCTGACGATGCCGAATACGTACGCAGCAAATATCAGGCCGATCTGGCTTTGGCTCAGGCCAAACTCCGGCCCGCCGAGGCGAAAGCCGGCGTAGTTGTAGACACTGACGAAGCTGCCCATCATCAGGAACGGGATCGCGAACAGCCACGGCAGGTGGCGATCGCGCAGATGCCCACCCCACGCGCGCAGGTGGAAGCGCAGATTCAGCCCGTGACGGCGCACGAAGTGGCGCGACGGCGGCAACAGCAGCACGAACCCGATCGCGCACAGCAGATCGAACACGCTCAACGCCGATAGTGCCGTGCGCCAACCAAAGTGATCGGTCAGCACGCTCATCGCGATCCGGCCGGTCATGCCTCCGAACGCATTGCCCGCGACGTACAGCCCGGTCGCCGCTCCCAGTTTGCCGGCCGGCAATTCCTCGGCCAGATAGACCATCGCCACTGCGGGGACACCCCCCAACGCCAGCCCCGACAGTGTGCGCACGACCACCAGCGAGCCCCAATGCGGCAACCAGGCGGCGACCAGGTTGAGCAACGCTGCCAACGCGATGGAGCCGAACATCAGCCCCCGCCGGCCCAGGTTCTCCGACACGGCACCGGCGCAGAAGATCGCCAGTGCCAGCGCCCCGGTGGCCAACGACAACGGCAGCGAACTGGCGGCCGCCCCCACGCCAAAGGTCCGCGCAAATTCCGGCAACAACGGCTGCACGCTGTACAGCAGCGAGAACGTGGCGAAGCCGGCCAAAAACAGGGCGACGCGAATCCGCACAACGCGGTGCCAGGAAGACGCAGCACGGGACTTGGCAGGAAGAGCGGAGGCAGTCACGGCCACTACCGAAATGCGGAAAGTCGTATTGTTTCCCGCGCCAGACCCCCTGTCCAATATATGATGCCGGCACTCTCCATACTTCCTGCATATGATGGAACTGCGCCATCTGCGTTATTTCGTCGCCGTGGCCGAAGAGGCCAACTTCACCCGCGCCGCGGCCCGGCTGGGGATCGGCCAACCGCCGCTAAGCCAGCAGATCCAGGCGTTGGAGCGTGAGCTGGGCACCTCGCTGTTCCGCCGCACCCACGCCGGCGCCGAACTCACCGAGGCTGGCACTGCTTTCCTCGCCGAAGCGCGGCGCGTGCTGGTCGATGTGGAGCGGGCCGCCGATACGGCGCGCCGCATCGCCCGCGGCGAAGGCGGCCGATTGCGCCTGGGCTTCACGGCTTCGGCGGCGTTCAATCCGCGCGTGCCCCACCTGATCCGCGATTTCCGCCGGCAATGGCCGCAGGTGCAGTTGGTGCTGGAAGAAACCAACACCGCCGGATTGCTCGACGCCCTGCACGGTGCACGGCTGGATGCCGCGTTCGTGCGCTATACCCCCAGCGCGCCGCCGGCCGGACTGGATCTGTTGCGTTTTCCCGACGAGCCCATGGTGATCGCCGTGCCCGCCGCGCATGCGCTGGCCCAGCGCGCGCAGGCGCCGTTGTCGGCGTTGGCGGGCGAGCCCTTCATCCTGTTTCCGCGCAGCTTCGGCAGCAGCCTCTACGACGAGATCCTGGCGGTGTGCCGGGACGCCGGTTTCAGCCTGCAGATCACCCAGGAAGCGCCGCAGATGTCGTCCATCGTCAACCTGGTGGCCGCCGAGCTGGGCGTATCGGTGGTGCCGGAGTCCACCGCGCAGGTGCAACTGCCGGGCGTGCGCTACCTGGCCATCGAAGGCCGCGTGCCGATGGCGCGGCTCGCTTTGGCCGTTACCCCGGAAGCGCGTGCGAGCACGCCCGTGGTGCGGCATCTGTGGCAACTGACCCAAGCTAGCCTATAGCCCGGAAAACGGGGTCAGGTTGAGTTCTTGCCTTGGCAAGAACTCAACCTGACCCCGTTTTCCGGGGCCGGTCAGGCTACCGCGTCGGGCAAGC
Organism: Stenotrophomonas sp.; assembly: GCA_036403795.1. Lineage (GTDB taxonomy): Bacteria > Pseudomonadota > Gammaproteobacteria > Xanthomonadales > Xanthomonadaceae > Stenotrophomonas_A. Next base: position 4,094 of record DASWQJ010000272.1, on the reverse strand, counting down.
GGAAGAACGTGCGTGCGTTGGCCGTGGTGGTGGCCGCGCTGGCGGCCGCGTCTTCGCCGCGATCGCGCGCCAGTTCTTCGACGATGTGGGCCAGGAACATCGGCTCGTTGCGACGATCCTTGGGCATCGGCTTGAGCGTGCGCGGCAGCAGGTACGGCGCGTCAGTCTCCACCATCAACCGTTGCGCCGGGATGTGCTTGACCAGTTCGCGCAGGTGTTCGCCACGCCGTTCATCGCACAACCAGCCGGTGATGCCGATGTACCAGTCGCGGTCCAGATAGTCGAACAACTCCTTGCGAGTACCGGTGAAGCAGTGCACCACGGCAGGGCCCAATTTCCCGTCGAAGTTCTTCATCATCGCCAGGAAGTCATCGTGCGCGTCGCGCTGGTGCAGGAACAACGGCTTGCCATTCTCGGCGGCGATCTGCAGCTGGCGCTCGAACGCGCGGCGCTGCGCCGGGCGTGGCGAAAAATCACGGAAGTAATCCAGTCCACACTCGCCCACGGCCACCACTTCGGGATGCGCTTGCAGCGCGCGGATCTCGGCATCGCACTCGTCGGTGTATTCGACGGCGTGGTGAGGGTGCACGCCTGCGGTGGCGTACAGGAATCCAGGGTGTTGCCGCGCCAGTTGCAGCGCCAGCGGCGAATGCTCGCGACTGGCGCCGGTGATGACCATCTGCGCCACCCCGGCCTGGCGCGCGCGCGCCAGCACCGCATCGCGATCGCGGTCGAAGGAATCGTGGGTAAGGTTGGCGCCGATATCGATGAGCTGCATGGGCATGTCGATCGTCAAGGCGCGCCATTGTAGCGGCCGCCGGCCTTATCCTTGTCGCGATGGCCATCTCCGATTTTCCGATTTCCCCGCTGCTGCCGCGCATCCGCGACAGCTTGGCCGGGCAGACGCGCCTGGTGCTGGAGGCGCCTCCCGGCGCCGGCAAGACCACCCAGGTACCGCTGGCGCTGCTGGATGCTCCCTGGCTGGGCAGCCGCCGCATCGTGATGCTGGAACCTCGCCGCGTCGCCGCGCGCAGCGCCGCCCATTTCATGTCGCGGCAGCTGGGCGAAGAGGTCGGCGGCACGGTCGGCTATCGCATTCGTTTCGAGAACCGCACCTCCGCGCGGACTCGTATCGAGGTCGTCACCGAAGGCATCCTGACCCGCATGGTGCAGGACGATCCGCTGCTGGACGGTATCGGCGCGATCGTCTTCGACGAATTCCACGAACGCCACCTGGCCGGCGACCTGGGCCTGGCCCTGGCACTGGACGTGCAGTCGCAACTGCGCGAGGACCTGCGCATCGTGGTGATGTCGGCCACGCTGGATGGCGAGCGGCTTGCCCGTTTGCTCGATGCGCCGCGGTTGAGCAGCGAGGGTCGCAGCTACCCGGTGGAGGTCACGCATTTCCCTGCGCGTCGCGATGAGGCCTTGGAGCCACACACCCGACGCGCCATCGAGCACGCGCTGGGCGCGCACCCCGGCGATGTCCTGGTGTTCCTGCCCGGCCAGCGCGAGATATCACGCGTGCAGGCCGCCCTGGAAAGCGTGGTCGATCCGTCGGTACAGCTGCTGCCGCTGCATGGCGAGCTGCCGATCGAACAACAAACGCGCGTATTGCAGCCCGACCCGCAAGGCCATCGCCGCGTCGTGCTCGCCACCAATGTGGCCGAATCATCGGTGACCCTGCCGGGCGTGCGCACCGTCATCGACGCCGGCCTGGCGCGCGAGCCGGCCTACGACCCCAACAGCGGGTTCTCGCGGCTGGAAACCACCGCCATTTCGCAGGCTTCCGCAGACCAGCGCGCCGGTCGGGCGGGACGCGTCGCCAGCGGCTGGGCCTATCGCTTGTGGCCCCAGTCGCAACGACTGGAAGCACAGCGGCGCGCCGAGATCAACCAGGTCGAACTGGCCGGCCTGGCATTGGAACTGGCGGCCTGGGGCAGCGCCGCGTTGCGCTTCGTCGACGCACCACCCGCGGGCGCGCTGGCCGCGGCGCGCGAGCTACTGCAACGGCTGGGCGCGCTGGGTGCCGATGGCATCGTCACCGCGCTGGGCCGGCGCATGCTCGGCCTGGGCACGCATCCTCGCCTGGCGGCGATGCTGCTGCGCGCGCACGATGCCACTGCGCTGGCGTTGGCCTGCGACCTGGCGGCCCTGGTCGAAGCCCGGGATCCGCTGCGCCAAGGCGGTGACGCACTCGCCGCCCGCTGGCGGGCGCTGTCGGCCTGGCGCGAAGGCCGCGTGGCCGGCGATGGCAACCGCGGCGCGCTGGCGGCGATCGATATGGCCGCCAAACAGTGGCGACGACGGCTGCGCTGCGATGCCGTCCCACCGCGCAGCGTGGAAGCCCACGTGTTGGGTGACCTGCTCGCCCATGCCTTTCCCGACCGCATCGCCAGCCGCCATCCCACCGACGCGATGCGCTACTTGCTGGCCAATGGCCGCAGCGCGCGCCTGTTCGACCACAGCGACTTGCGCGGCGAACCCTGGCTGGTCGTCACCGAATTGCGGCACGAAGCCAAGGATGCGCTGCTGCTGCGCGCCGCGCCCGTCGACGAGGCCTGGCTGCGCACGGCGTTCCCCGATCGATTCGTGCAGCAAGACGTGGTGCGTTGGGACGCGGAGCGTCGAGCGCTGGTGGCACTGCGCGAAACCCGCTTCGACCGCATCGTGCTCGACAGCCGACCCGCCGGCACCGTCGATCCGGCGCACGCCGCCACCGCACTGACGCAAGCCGTCCGCGAGCTGGGCCTGGACGTCCTGCCCTGGACCCAGAACCTGCGCCAATGGCAGGCCCGCGTGGTGGCACTGCGCCAGTGGATGCCGGACCTCGACTTGCCCGATGTCTCCAACGCCGCGCTGCTCGCCACCCTGGACGACTGGCTGCGCCCGGCCTTCACCGGCAAGCGGCGGCTGGATGCCCTGGGCGAGGGCGAGCTGGGCGAGGCGTTGAAATCGTCGCTGCCGTGGGCGCGCCGCCAGCTCATCGACCAACATGCGCCGACGCGCATCACCGTGCCCTCGGGCATGGAACGGCCCATCGAATACGCAATGGATCACGACGGTGGCCCGCTGCCGCCGGTGCTGGCGGTCAAGCTGCAGGAGCTGTTCGGCCTGGCCGACACCCCGCGCGTGGCCGACGCCCGGGTGCCGCTTACCTTGCACCTGTTGTCACCGGGCGGGCGGGCGTTGCAGGTCACCCAGGACCTGCGCAGTTTCTGGAGCAACACCTATCCGGAGGTGCGCAAGGAAATGAAGGGCCGCTACCCCCGCCATCCCTGGCCGGACGACCCCTGGAGCGCGACAGCCACCCATCGCGCCAAGCCCCGCGGTACATAGCGGCGTTCAGCCGGCGGACACGCCCGGCCGCCCGCGCTGACGTGATGTATACGAACGCGCCCGCACACTGGCCCCAGACCGCAGCCAAGGACCAACGCATGAGCAGACTCACCGTGATCACCGACCGTGCGCTGGAGCGCGCGATGGACCTGGCCGCCAGCGCCGGCGACAGCCTGCGTCATGCCGGCACCAACCTGCGCGACCACGTCCCGGCCGCCGGGGACTGGATCAAGACGGGGGCCGCGCTGGGCGCGGTCAAGACCGGTGGGCGGGTGGCCACCAAGTTCGCGCGTCGCAATCCGGCCGTGACGGTCGCGGCGGCCGTGGCTGGCGCCGGGCTGATCGCCTATGCCCTTTATCGCAAGAAGAAGCAGCGCGATGCGGCGCTGGATGGCACGTCGCAGCGGCTGGAATCTCAGCGCGGCAATGCCAATGTACGGCGGGCGGCGCAGTCGCGTCCTGGTCGCACGGTGGTGGATGTCAGTGATGAGGCGGGGGCCTGAGTTGGTCGCGTCACGCTGACCTTCAGTCGGAGGCTCTACGCGTAATCGATCGCCGCGCTCGTCGCGGCGATTTTTTTTTGGGTCTTCTCCCTTTCGCTGGGCGCTTTTGGATCGCGGCTTGCGAGTTGGGATTTTTGTTGTGGGCGCGGTGGGTGTTTGGCGGTTGGTTTTAAGTACTTACGGTGCGGGCCCCGCCCTGTCGGGGTGGTGGGTCGCGGTTCGAGCGGCCATCCATGGCCGCACTCACCGCAC
>DASWQJ010000271.1:0-2523 GCA_036403795.1 Stenotrophomonas sp. | reverse complement strand
CGCGATCACGGTCACGTTGTCGGACTGCTCGCCGCCGTTGCGCAGCGCGCCCTCCACCAGGTCCGGCACCGCCTCGGAGACCGACTTGATCGACAGCTCGCGCACGATGTCGGTTTCTTCCAGGCTGCTCCACAGGCCGTCGGAGCACAGCAGGATCTTGTCGCCCTGCTGCATCTGCACCGGCCCGGTCACGTCGAACACCGGCTTGGTCGGCGAGCCGAGGCAGGTGAACAGGATGTTGCGGTTGATCCGGTCCATGCGGATCACGCCGGCGTTCTGCTGTTCCAGGTACGAGTGGTCGCGGGTGCGGGTGAGCAGTTCGCCGCCGCGCACGACGTACAGCCGCGAGTCGCCGCAGTGCACCCAGGTCGCATGGCCGTTCTGGACGATCGCGGCGACCAGGGTGGTGCGCGGCGTGTCCAGCATGCCCTTTTCGCTGGCGTAGCGGATGATCTGGTGGTGGGCGGCCATGAGCGCGATCGAGAGGAACTCGGTCACGTCCTTGACCACCGGCCGCGCTTCCTTCTGGTACAGCGCGGAAATGGTTTGCAGCGCCAGCTGGGCGGCCACTTCGCCTTCCGGATGGCCGCCCATGCCGTCGGCCAGCAGGAACAGGCCCGACTCCCGGGTGTAGCAATAGCCCATCCGGTCCTCGTTCTTCTCGCGGCCGCCTTTGCGGCTGATCTGGAAGACCGAGAATTTCATTTCAGCTTGGCTCCGATGCCGCTGCGGCGCATGGTCTTCTTGGTGTCACTCACCATGTTGTCGAATTGCAGGCGCATCTTCTCCCCCACGGAGAGCTTGGTGTAGCGGCGTTCCCCTTCCCGGCTCAGCTCCTTCTGGAGCGCGAACACGGACTGGGGGCGGGACAGCGGGTCGAGCGACATGCACCATTCGACCACCTCGATCAGGTTGTCGGAATAGACCCCGCGCAGGCGTGACAGGGCAAGCGACAGGCGGTCCTTCTCCAGTCGCTGCGGCGCATCGTTGGGCGGATAGCCCTGCATGCAGGCGTAGATGCAGGCGCCGATGGCGTAGATGTCGGTCCAGGGCCCCATGGAGGAGTCCCGGCGGTACATCTCGGGAGCGGCGAAACCCGGCGTGTACATGGGGCGGATGAAGTTGCCTTCCTTGGACAGCACTTCCCGCGCGGCACCGAAGTCGATCATCACGGCGCGGTTGTCGTCCGTGATGAAGATGTTGGCAGGCTTGATGTCAAGGTGCAACATCTTGTGCTGGTGCACGATGCGCAAACCCCGAAGGATCTCGTCGAACAGCGACCGGATGGTCGATTCCCGGAAGACTTTCTGCTTCTTCAGCTCGCGCGCGGTGATGATGAAATCCTGCAGGGTCGCGCCCTCCAGGTAGTTCATCACCATGTAGACGGTCTCGTTCTCGCGGAAGAAGTTCAGCACGCTCACCACCGAGGAGTGGGAGATCTGCGCGAGCGAACGGCCTTCTTCGAAGAAGCTTTTCAGGCCCAGGCGGTAGAGGGAGAGCTTTTCCGGGGCGACCTGCGGCAGCAGTTCACCCGGGGGACGCGTGGCCAGGGACGAAGGCAGGTATTCCTTGATGGCAATCTGCTGGCCCTCGTTGTCCACTGCGAGATAGACGACGCCGAAACCACCCGCGGACAACTTGCGGACCACACGGTAGCCACCGATCACGGTATCCGGCGGCAACGGCGCCGGTTTCAGCTTTGACATAATTTGAAGGTAGTGGGGCGCTGCTGCGGCCCTTCTCCGATCCCCGAAATCCCCGCAACGACTTCAAAGACTCCTCTTGATGCCAGTTTACAGCATGACCGGTTACGCCTCGGCGCAACTCAGCCCCGGGACGTCACCGGCAGGCCACGAAGGCGGCAAGACAACAACAGGTGCGCGCCTCGGACTGGAAATCCGGTCCGTCAACAGCCGCTTCCTGGACCTGTCCTTCCGCCTGGGCGAGGAACTGCGCGCCCAGGAACCCGCCCTGCGCGAGCTGATCACCGCCCGTGTAAAGAGAGGCAAGGTGGAAGTGCGCGGTGGCGTCGAAGGCACCGCCGGCGAGGTGGCGCGCGAGCCCTCGATGCCCACCTTGCAGCGGCTGGCCGCGGTGCAGGACACGGTCAAGACCTGGATGCCGACCGCCCAGGACCTGTCGGTCGCCGAGGTCCTGCGCCTGGCCGCGGCCGAAGGCGACGGCAGCACGGACTGGACCGCGGGCCTGCTGCAGCTCGCCACCAAGGCCCTGGAGGACCTGCTCGCCGCGCGCGAGCGCGAGGGCGCCCGCCTGGCCAAGATGCTGCTCGGACACCTGGCGCAACTGCGCACGCTCGCCGAACAGGCCAAGCCCCTGGTGCCGCAGCTGGTGGAGCAGCAGCGCCAGAAATTCCTGGAACGCTGGAAGGAGGCCATGGGCCTCACCGAGGGAACGGCCACCCCGGAAGCGGCACAGGACCGCGCCTTGACCGAGGCCACGTCCTTCGCCATCCGCATCGACGTCGCCGAGGAGCTCACGCGCCTGGCGGCGCACCTGGACGAG
>DASWQJ010000270.1:0-62277 GCA_036403795.1 Stenotrophomonas sp. | reverse complement strand
CGCGTATCGATCGAAGCCGTAACAACAACGCGCCTTGCGCCGTCCTGTCGGGGTGGTGGGTCAGTGGGCCATGGATGGCCCACGTGCGGTGAGTGCGGCCATGGATGGCCGCTCGAACCGCGACCCACCACCCCGGCAGGACGGGGCCCGCACCGCAAGCCACCAAAACCAACCGCCCACACCATCCGCGCCCTCAACAAAAAAACCCAACTCGCAAGCCACGATCACAAACGGCCCGAAAAAGGGAGCAAACCCAATAAAGAAGCGCCGAGCACCAACCCCAATCGCAGCACGCAGCGAGCAACACGTAGCACGCAGCGAGCGACGAGCCGCAAGCAGCAAGGGCCCAAGGCGCAAGCAGCAAGCAGCGAGCGACAAGCAAACCGCTAGCGAATCACCAACACCGGAATAGCACTGTGCGTCAGTACTTCCACCGTCTGGCTGCCCAGCAATATGCGACTCATGCCACGCCGCCCATGCGAAGTCATCACGATCAGGTCGCTGCCGCAATCCTTGGCAGTGTCGATGATGCCTTCAGCGGCATAGCGGTCCAGCACGTGATGCGGGATCGCGGCCACGCCGGCCGCGGCGGCGGCGGCCAACGCCGGCTCCAGCACCTTCTGCGCACCTTCCTCGCGCTCGTTGCGATATTCCGGGCTGGCTTCATAGCCCACGCTCCAGCCCATCGCGTCGTACATTCCCATCGCCCATGGCTCGGAGACGGTGACGATGTCGACGTGCGCGCCGGTAGCCTTGGCCAGTCCCAGGCCCTGCTGCAGGCCACGCTGGGACAGCTCCGAACCGTCGACGGCAATCAGAATGCGCTTGTACATGGCTGACTCCTGGAAGACCGTCCGGCGACGGTGGCGGCAACATTGCACACCCTGCGTGCAGGCGATGCGTTGATTGCGATCAAGCCGGCGGGCCAGGCGCCCGGCCAGGCAGCACGCGTGCCGATGGACGCGCCGGCGCGCGCGCGCGGCCCAGGGCTTAGATCACGGTGAGGTTGGCATAGGCCAGCACCAGCCACTTGGCCCCGACCTCGTCGAACTGCACCTGCACACGGGCGTGCGCGCCGCCGCCTTCGTAGTCGGTGACCACGCCGCCGCCAAACTTGGGATGGCTGACGTTGGCGCCCAGGGCAATGGCCGGCGCCTCGATCGTGGCCGCGCCATAGTTTCGAGTGGCGCCGAGCGACGCCTGGCGCGAGACCTGCACGCGCGGACGTACTTCGTTGAGCAGCTCGCGCGGAATCTCCCGCAGGAAGCGCGACGGCACGTTGTAGTTGTCCTGGCCGTGGATGCGACGCGATTCGGCGTAGCAGAGCAACAGCTTCTGGCGCGCGCGGGTGATGCCCACATAGGCCAGGCGACGCTCTTCTTCCAACCGCCCACTTTCCTCCAGCGAACGCGCGCTCGGGAACAGGCCGTCTTCCATGCCGGCCAGCACCACCAGCGGAAACTCCAGGCCCTTGGCCGAATGCAGAGTCATCAGCTGGACCCCGTCTTCACCGGCTTGTGCCTGGCCTTCACCCGCCTCCAGCGAGGCATAGGCCAGGAAAGCAACCAGATCGGTCATGCCCTGGCTTTCTTCGTCTTCATCCGGGCGCACGAAGCGCGATGCCACCGACACCAGTTCGTCCAGGTTCTCGGTGCGCGATTCCGAATCCAGGCCGCCGCGACTTTCCTTGGACCAATGCTCGCGCAGGCCCGAACGCAGCAACACGTGGTCGATGCGCTCCTTCAGCTCCATTTCGCCGGTCTCGGCCGTGAGCAGGCCCACCAGGCTGAGGAAACCGGCCAGGGCATTGCGCGCACGCGCTGCCAATTCGCCGCCCTGGCTGGACAGCATCGCCGCTTCCCACAACGACAGCGAATGGGCGCGCGCCAGGCGACGCACCTCGTCCAGCGTGCGGTCGCCGATGCCGCGCGTCGGCGTATTGACCGCGCGCTCGAAGGCGGCATCGTCATTACGGTTGGCCAGCAAGCGCAGGTAGGCCAGCGCGTCCTTGATTTCGGCGCGATCGAAGAAGCGCATGCCGCCGTAGACGCGATACGGCATCTGCTCGGAGATCAGCGCTTCTTCGAATGCACGCGACTGCGCGTTGCTGCGGTAGAGCACCGCGACCTCACCGTAGCTGCCACCGTCACGCACCCATTGGCGCGCGCGCTCCACCACGTAGCGTGCTTCGTCGACTTCGTTGTAGGCCGCGTACAGGTCGATCGGCTCGCCATCGCCGCTGTCGGTCCACAGCTGCTTGCCGATACGGTCGGGGTTGTGCGCGATCACCGCATTGGCCGCGCCCAGGATGTTGGCCGTGGAGCGGTAGTTCTGCTCCAGGCGGATGGTTTGCGCGCCGGGGAAGTCGCGCAGGAAACGTTGCACGTTCTCGACCTTGGCGCCGCGCCATCCATAGATCGCCTGGTCGTCGTCGCCGACCACGAATACATGGCCGGTGTCGCCGGCCAGCACGCGCACGAAGGCGTACTGGATGGCATTGGTGTCCTGGAACTCGTCGACCAGGATCTCGCGGAAGCGCGCGCGGTAGTGGGCCAGCAACGCCGGGTTGTCGCGCAGCAGTTCATGGGCGCGCAGCAGCAACTCGGCGAAATCGACCAGGCCGGCGCGGTCGCAACGTTCCTGGTACCCCGCGTAGGCCTGGCGCAGCGTCTCGGTCCAATCGTCGCGCGGCTCGGGCTGGATGTGCTGGGGACGACGCCCCTCATCCTTTTGCTGGTTGATCCACCAGGCGATCTGCTTGGGCGGATAGCGGCTCTCATCCAGCTCCATCGCCTGGACCACGCGCTTGACCAGGCGCAGCTGGTCGTCGGAGTCCATGACCTGGAAGCTTTCCGGCAGCCGCGCGTCCTGCCAGTGCAGGCGCAGCAGGCGATGGGCCAGGCCGTGGAAGGTACCGATCCACATGCCACGGCTGCCGTTGCGCAATTGCAGGTCGGCGCGATGGCGCATTTCGCCGGCGGCCTTGTTGGTGAAGGTCACCGCGAAGATGCCGTGGGTCGGCACGCCGTGGACTTCATTGAGCCAGGCGATGCGATGGGTCAGCACGCGGGTCTTGCCGGAGCCGGCACCGGCCAGCACCAGGTAATGACCAGGGGCCGCGGAGACCGCCTCGCGCTGGGCGGGGTTCAGGTGATCGAGCAAGTGAGAGACATCCACGCCCCTATTTTAGCGTGGTCGCCCCCGCTTCGCGGATGTTGGCCGCGCAGATCGCTGAACTGCATCGCCCACCGCCTGGATCAGGCGCCGGACAGCTCGCGGCCGAGGGTGTCGGCCTGCACGCGAAGTTCGGGGATGGCCAGGCTTTCCCACTCACGGCCGATGCGCAGGCTGCCGATGACCCACAACTGCCGATCGGTTTGGCCATCGGCCGCCACGACCCGGCCTTGCGGGTCGACATCAATGCCGATGCCATGCGGTCCGGGCACCGCGTGGCCTTCGCCCAGCAACTGCTGCAGCAGCGGATTGCGCATCGCCTGCACGCGCATCTCCACACCGGTCGCATTGAGTACGCCCTGCACTTCCAGGTGCAACACGCCGCCCGATTCCTCGCGCCCCTCCACGTGGATGCAGGCCCCGGCGGCCCAGGCGGCATCCAGGCGGGCGCGGTGCAGCCGCAACGTGCCGCGCTCGCGCATCGCCACCAGGCGCTGGTGCAAGGCAGGGTCGATCCCATGCCGGTGCACGTCCCAATAGCGCACTGCGTGGCGCAGGAAGCGGCGCTGGTCGGCCTCGTGCAGGCTCTGCCACAGCGCCCGCACCATTGGCCGGACCGTCTCCATCACGCTCTGCCAAGGCAGGCCCTGTGCCTGGGCGATAGCGGCCTGTCGGCGCAGATGGCGCAGGCGCTGACGCAGCCCCATCGCGTGCAGGGCCTGGGCATCGAAATCGAAAGGTTCGGTCTCTGCACGCGGCAACGGCATCACGCCATGCCGCGACACCACATGCAGCGGCGCCTGTTGTCCCTGGACGTCACGGGTGATGGCCACATCGACCATCGTCAGGCCCGAGCCCACCACGCACAGCGATGCCTGCGGCGACACCGCGGCGACCGCCTCGGTGTCCCAGGCTTCGAGCCGACGCGGGAATTCCAGCGCGCTGGCACCGCGCAGCGGCAGTGGGCGCGGCGCGTTGCCGACGGCAAGCACCACGTGCGCCGCCTGCAGCGTGCCGCCGTCTTCGAGCTGGACGGTCCACCGGGCGTCTTGGCGCTGTAGTGCGGCCACCCGCGCCTGCTGTACGTCCAGCGTCGCCGGGCTGGCAGCGCGCGCGCTGGCCAGTCGATCACGCAGGTAGGTGGCGTAATGCATCCGCGACACATAACGCCGCGGCAGGCCGACCTCGTCGTCACCGGCATGACCGGCCGACTGCAGGTAGTCGACGAAGTCGTTCGGCAGGTCGGGAAACAGGCTCATCTTGCCCGCCGGCACGTTGAGCAGATGCTCCGGTCGCCGGGTCGCGTAGGCCACGCCATCGCCCAGGTGGGCCGCAGGTTCCAGCAGCGCGATGCGACGCGGTGCGCGCGCCTGGCGCAACAGCTGCAAGGCGGTGATCACGCCGCTGGCGCCGCCGCCGATGAGGACGATGTCGAACGGTGGCGTCGGCGCGGCGGAATCCATCGCCGCTATTGTAGGGGAAGCACCGTGCCCGATCGCGCGCGTGGCCGGGTTACATCAAGGCATCGGCGAGGCGGGCGATGCCCTCGCGGCTGCGTCGCCAGGTGGGGCGGGCACGCCACTCGTCCAGGGCCAGGGTCCGCGAATCGTCCAGATATTCCTGCTCGATCTGCCGTAGCCGCGCGACCACGTCGCGGTCGTAGCAGAGCAGGCCGATTTCCGCATTCAGCGCGAACGAGCGGATGTCCAGGTTGATCGACCCGATCAATGCGATGTCCTCGTCCACGCTCAGGTGCTTGGCGTGCAGGAAATGCGGACGGTACAGCGAAATCCTCACCCCGCACCGCAGCAGCTCGTCGTAGTACGCCTCCTGCGCCCACGCGGTCAGCCGCTGGTTGTTGCTCAGCGACAGGATCAGCTGCACCTCCACGCCTGACACCGCGGCAATGCGCAGGGCACTCAGCGTGGCCTCGTCCGGCACGAAGTACGGCGTGACCAGCACCACCCGACGACGCGCCAGATGGATCAGTGCATTGACCGCATCACGCGCGTTCTCGAACGGGTAGGCCGGCCCGCTGGGCAGCAATTGCGTTGCCACCCTGCCCGGGCTGGCCGGCGCGTCGGCGCCGACCTGCAGCCGCTCGCCGGTTTCCACGAACCAGTCACTGGCAAACACGGCTTCGAGATGATTGACCGCCGGTCCACGCACGCGCACGACCAGTTCACGGTTGGGATGCCCCGCCACGAAGGCCGGTTCGGCCAGGTTCTGCGAGCCGACGAAACCGACGCGATTGTCGATCACCGCCACCTTGCGATGGTTGCGCAGGTCCATGCGGCCACTGCGGCGCCAACGCAGGCCACCTGGCAGCAACGCGTGTACCAGCACGCCACCCTGCCGCAAACGTTTGCGATAGCGGCGCAGCGCGCGCTTGGCGCCGACCGCATCGAGCAGCAGGCGACAGCGCACGCCGCGCGCCGCAGCCCGCAACAGGGCCTCCACGACGGCTTCGCCGACCGCATCGTCGAACATCAGGTAGTACAGCAGGTGCACGCGATCGCGCGCGCCGTCGATGTCGGCGATCAAGGCCGCCAGCGAGCCGCGGTAATCGTCGAGCAGGTCGACCGCATTGCCGTGGGTGGGCATGAAATCGCCCTGCCGCTCCACCAACGGCACGATCTCGTCGATCGAGGTGTCGACGGTGGGCAGCCAGCGCAGCGAGGCCAGCGGCGTCTGCTGCTCGCGGATCACCTGCGAGGCCTGCGCCTGGCGCTGCAGGCGTTGCCGCGACAGCCACGGGTGGCCAAACAACAGGTAGAGCGGCAGGCCCAGCACCGGCACGAAGCCGACCAGCAGCAACCAGCTGCGTGCCGCGCCCGGCGTGGTGCGCGCGGGAATCCACAGCAGCGCTGCCAAGCGGATCAACCAGTCCAGCGCCAGCAACCAGGTGCCTGCCAACCATTCGGGGAGCATGCCGACCTCCGTGTATGCCTTCCGATTCTGCACCACGGCGGTGGTCGGCGGCAGCGCCCATCGGGGGCTTGCGAACACACGCCTATTGGCCGGCATGGCCTTCACCGGCCCGGAAACGACGAAGCCCGCCAGAGGGCGGGCTTCGTGCGGGAAAGCGATCGCCGGATCAACCGGCCGATACGGGCGGACGCCAGGGGCGTCCGCGCGGCATCACTTGATCTTGCCTTCCTTGTAGAGCACGTGCTTGCGGACCACCGGGTCGTACTTCAGGAATTCCATCTTCCCGGGGGTGTTCTTCTTGTTCTTGTCCGTCGTGTAGAAGTGGCCGGTGCCGGCCGAGGAAGTCAGACGGATCTTGTCGCGCTTGCCTGCCATGATGATTTACTCCTCAAACCTTTTCGCCGCGCGCACGCAGCTCAGCCAGAACGACATCAATGCCGTTCTTGTCGATGGTGCGCAGCGCGTGCGCGGAAACACGAAGCTTGACCCAGCGGTTTTCGCTGGCCACCCAGAAGCGGCGCTCGTGCAGGTTGGGCAAGAAACGACGACGGGTCTTGTTGTTGGCGTGTGAGACGTTGTTACCCGTCTGGACACGCTTGCCGGATACTTGGCATACGCGGGACATTGCGCACCTCGATAGATTTGATGTCTTCCTTAGCCAGGAAAACGGCGGCCTCGGCAGTCATTGACCGCCACACGTCAAGGGAATCAATCAGTTACGCTGTTTCAGGCAGGCCATCCACGTGCTGGAGGCCACTACGCCGGAGTGATTCCGGGCACAGCGAGCCGCGCATTATGCCCGCCGCCTTGCCAGCACGCAAGACTTATCCACATGGCAGGGGTGTCATTGCGCGCCGGCCCCCGGCGGGCAGCAAGGGGGGCTGGCAACCGCCATCCCCTCGTCGCGGACACGTCAGTGGGTCGCGGCTTTCGCCTTGCCTGCGTCGGCCTGGGTCTGGGCGATGAAGCTGCGCACCTGCTGCTCCAGCACCGGCAGCGGCACCGAGCCCTGCCGCAGCACGGCGTCATGGAAGGCACGGATGTCGAACTTGTCACCCAGTGCCTGTTCGGCCTCGGCGCGCAGTTTGACGATGGTGATCTCGCCCAGCTTGTAGCTCAGCGCCTGTGCCGGCCAGGAGATGTAACGGTCGACCTCGGTGGTGACCTCGTGCTCGCTGAGCGCGGTGTGGTCGCGCAAGTAGGCCAGTGCCTGTTCGCGGCTCCAGCCGTAGTGGTGCACGCCGGTGTCGATGACCAGGCGGGCCGCGCGCCACATTTCGTAGGTGAGCTTGCCGAACTCCTCGTAGGGCGTCTCGTAGATGCCCATCTCCTCGCCCAGCTTTTCGGTGTACAACGCCCACCCCTCGCCGTAGGCGGAGATGTAGTTCTCGCGGCGGAACGCCGGCTGGTCGCCTTGCTCTTCGGCCAGCGCGCCCTGCAGCGAGTGCCCCGGCGATGATTCGTGCAACGTCAGCGCCGGCAGGTTGTACAAGGGCCGCGAAGGCAGGTTGTAGGTGTTGACCCAATACGTGCCGACGCCGCCGCGCCCGGCCGTCCAGAACGGTGCGATGTCTGGCGGCACGGGCTTGATGGTGAAGCGACCGCGCGGCAGCGTGCCGATGAACTTGCCCACCTGCCCGTCCACCCGCTTGGAGATCCAGGCGGCACGGTCGAGCAGTTCCTGCGGCGACTTGGCATAGAACTGCGGATCGGTGCGCAGGAACTGCAGGAACGCGGCGAACGTGTCCTGCCCGGCCGGCGCCTTGAATCCCACCTGCCGGATGATCTCGTTCATCTGCGCCTGGATGCGCGCCACCTCGGCCAGGCCGGTCTGGTGGATCTGCTCGGGGGTCAGTTCCAGCGTGGTGTATTCGCGGATCTGCTGGCGGTAGAACGCCTTGCCATCGGGCATGGCCTCGGCGGCCAACGTGGTACGCGCCTTGGGCACGTACTCATCGCGGAAAAAGCCCAGCAGCTTGCCGTAGGCCGGCAACAGCTTGCCGGAGATCGCGGCCTTGGCTTCGGCGCGCAGTTTGTCCTGCTCGGCCGCGGGGATCTGCGCCGGCAAGTGCTTGAACGGCGCATAGAAAGTGGATTCGGTCGGATCCTTGACCTCGGCAATGGTCGCGATGGAAACGTCACGGCCCTCGAGCACCGCATGCGGCACGCTGAAGCCGCGTGCCAGGCCCGCACGCATGTTGTCGATCTGCTGGTCGAAATAACGCGGCACACCGTTCAGGCGCGCGATGTAGGCGCGCAACTCGGCCGGGGTGCGCATTTGCCGCTGCGCCATGAAACCCAGGTTGGACCAGAACGAGCTGTCGGCGTTGAACGGCATTTCATACAGCTTGAACTGGACCTCGGCCGCCAGGTTCTCGACCTGGGGACGGTAGATCGCCAGGTTGACCTGGTTGGCCGCCGAGAGCTGGCCGGCGTCCAGCAGGTCCAGCTGGGACAACACGCCCTGCCAGACCTTCAGCCGGGCCTGCTGCGCTGCCACCGATACATCGGGCAGGCGTTGGTTGTTGCCCGTGGTGTCGTTGTCCTCGTCGGCCTGCCCGGTCTCGGCCTGCCGCCACTTCCATTCCTTCTCGTAGATCGCCTGGAACTGGGCGTCGGCCTTGCTCTGCGCCGCCAGGCTGGCCGGGGCCGGAGCGGCGGGCGCGGCAGCGACACCCGGGGCGGCGGCGCCCAGCCACAGGGCCAGGGACAGAGCGGAGGCAAGCGTGGTTTTCACGGAGCGGCGGCCAGGTAGCGGGTGAGCCCCTGATCATGGCAGGCCGCACCCAGGGGTTCATCGGTCGAAAGTCCTGCCCGGCGCCCCGGGCTTTGCTCAAGCTGCCCGTTCGTCCAGCCACATCGCGCTCCAGTAAGGGTATTCGGCGGGACGTTTTGCCAGTCCTGCGCGCACCGGGTTCTGCACGATGTAGCGGGCCGCGGCGACGAGGTCGTCCTCGCTGCGCAGGGGACGACCGACAAAGCCCGGCTCCCAGACCAGCCCGGCCCGGCCGCGGGCCAGGTTGGTGGCGCGCGCGGCGCCCGCCTTGGCCGTACGCATCAGCGCGGCCGAATCGACGTGCTCCGGAAACCGCACCAGGCCGTGCCAGTGGTCGGGCATGAGCACCCAGCACAGCAGTTCGGCCTGTGGCCACGTCCGCGCATGGGCCAAATGGGCGGCCGCCGCCCAGGCGCAGCGCCAATCGGCAAAGAACGCATGCCGCTGGAAGGTGACGGCCGTGAGCAGGCAGAGCCGCCCGGATTCGGCGTGGCGGCCCTTTCGCAGGGAGCGGGAGTGGTCGGGGAGCGCTGCGTTGTCCATCCCCGTAGCCTGGCCATGCAGGGGATGGCGGCGTATCGGCCAGAGGGCTCGCGCACCCTCAGCAGATCGCGAAACCTTCCGTAGGGGTCACCTGCAGGCCCACTGAGCCGGCTCATGCGCGGCAACGGCTGCCCGGTGCCGCTATCGCAAGCCAGCCCGTCGGCTCAATGCGTGGCGCGGTCGCGCTTCCAACCGCGGTGCCGGACATCCAGGTACAGGCTGTAGATCGCGGTGAAGGCGGGGAACAGGTTCTGCAATACGCCGACCGAATCCTGCTTGGCCGAGAACACGAAGTAGCTCAGCGTCATGAGGCTGCCCACCACGCTCATGTACCAGAACAGCCGCGGGATCACCGGCTTGCCCGCGCGCTTGGACGCGACGAACTGCACCAGCCAGCGACCGCCGAACATCAGCGCGCCGACATAGCCGATCAGCTTCCAGCCGGTCACGTGCAAGCCGGTCCAGAACAGCCAGGTCAGTGGCTGGTCGAGCCAATGCAACTCCATCTCAGCGCTCCTGCACGTCGGTGCGGCGGCTGCGGGTAATCAACCATGCCACGCCGCGCAGATCACGAATGCCGACCAGCGCGCGGTTGAGGTTGTTGTATTTGGATACGCCGGTGGTGCGATGGCGATGGTTGACCGGCACGCTGATCGTCTTCCAGCCGGCGCGCTGCATCAGGGCGGGCAGATAGCGATGCATATGGTCGAAGTAAGGCAAATCGAGAAAGGCGGCACGTTCGAACAATTTGATCCCGCAGCCGGTATCGGGGGTGTCGTCGCGCAACGCGCGGGCGCGGATCGCGTTGGCCCATCGGGAGGCCCAACGCTTGGAACCGGAGTCCTGGCGATTCACGCGCCAACCGGCGAACAACTTGACCTGCGATCCCGCCTCGGCCCGTGCGGCGAGCAACTTGGGAATGTCGGCCGGATCGTTCTGGCCGTCGCCGTCGAGGGTGGCGATCCAGGGCGCGCGCGCTGCCTTGACCCCGTTGCGCACCGCGGTGCTCTGCCCGCTCTGCTGTACATGGTGCAGCACGCGCAGTTCCGGCACCTGCGCCTTCAGCGATTCAAGCACGGCCAGTGTGTCGTCGCGCGACTGGTCGTCGACGTACACGATTTCGAAAGCCACCAGTCCGCGCAGCGCAGCCACGATTTCGGACACCAGGGGTGCGACGTTGTCGCGCTCGTTGAATACCGGCACGACCACGGATAACTGCAATTCGCTCAGGGAGTCGGGCATCGGGTCGGGCGCGCGGAGGGGACCGCGCATTTTCGCAAGATTTTGTGAGCCAATGATGAAGCTTCAGGCTCCCGCGCCGAAATAGTCCTTGCACCAGGCCACTACCGGCGGCAGGCCAACCTCGATGGGGGTGGCCGGTTCATAGCCGAACGCCGCATGCGCCCGGTGGGTATCGGCCATGGTTTCGACCATGTCGCCCGGCTGCATGGGCCGATACAGCTTGTGGGCTGCCTGGCCGGCGGCCTGCTCGATCACCGCGATGAAGTGCTCCAACTCTACTGGGGTGTGGTTGCCCAGGTTGAAGACCCGGTGCGGCTCGGTGTCGCCGCCGGGGTGGTCCAGCGCGCCCAGCACGCCGGCCACGATGTCGTCGATGTAGGTGAAGTCGCGGCGCATCCGCCCCTGATTGAAGACCTCGATCGGCCGGCCCGCCAACACCGCGCGCGAAAACAACAGCGGCGCCATGTCCGGCCGGCCCCACGGGCCATACACCGTAAAAAAGCGCAGGCCGGTGGCGCGCAGGCCGTAGAGCTGGGTGTAGGTATAAGCCATCAGCTCGTTGGCGGCCTTGGTCGCCGCATACAGCGAGCGCGGACGGTCCACGCGCTGGTCTTCGGAAAACGGCGGCGTGGCGGAGTCGCCGTAGACCGAACTGCTGGAGGCATACACCAGGTGTCCGATACCGCGATGCCGGCACAATTCCAGCATGTTGACGAAGCCGACCAGGTTGCTGTCGACGTAGGCCTGCGGGTTTTCCAGGGAATAGCGCACGCCGGCCTGGGCGGCCAGATGCACGACACGTTCCGGTCGAACCTCGTCGAACAACGCTTCCAGCGCCGCGCGGTCGACCAGGTCGATCTCGCGGATATCCACCCCGGCGCACAGCGCGGCGACGCGATCGCGCTTGAGCTGCGGGTCGTAGTAGGGGTTGTAGTTGTCGAGCCCGACGACGTGCTCGCCACGCGCCGCCAGCGCACGGCTGACGTAAGCGCCGACAAAGCCGGCCGCACCGGTGACCAGGATCGTCATGCCAGTGCCTGGCGCGCCAGCGCGCGTTTGCGCTCAAGCGTGAAATCCCACCATGGCAGCGCCTGCCCGCCATCGACAAACCGGGTGATCGACAGGAACACGTCGATCACGCAGGGATCATGGATCTGCCCGGTCTGCACGCACAACTGGGTGTACATGGCGTAGGCATCGCGCCCACTCAACTGCGCGGGCGCCTCGATGCCGATGCGGCGCAGGTCCTGCGCGCAGGCCGGGCCGACATTGGGCAGGTCGGTAAGGCAACGCAAACGCTGGCGATCGACTTTGTTGGGATTCATGACCTGGACCTCGTCCGCGCGCCGACTCAGCCCTGCTGGCGGCGCAGTTTCTCGAGCACGCCGTCGAGCGTGTCCAGGTCGGTGTAGTGGATCACCAGCTTGCCCTTGCCGCCGCGGCCGTGGCTGATCGCCACCTTGGTGCCCAGCGATTCGGACAACTCGTTTTCCAGCGAGGCGATGTCGGCCTGCTGCGGCACGCGCACCGGTGCGTTGGCCTTGCGCAGCGCGCCCGGCACCTTGCCGGCGGCGAACTGCTGCGCGCGGTGCTCCACTTCGCGCACCGACCAGCCCTGGTCGGCGGCTTCTTGTGCCAGCCGACTGGCCAGCTCGGGCGCCAGGGTCAGCAGCGCACGCGCATGGCCCATCTCCAGTCGGCGCGATTCCAGCAGCACGCGGATGGCCACCGGCAGTTCCAGCAGCCGCAGCAGGTTGGACACCGACGCCCGCGAGCGCCCGACCGCCTCGGCGGCCTCGGCATGGGTCAGCGAGAACTCGTCGATCAACCGCTGCAGGGCCTGGGCCTCTTCGAGCGGGTTGAGGTCTTCGCGCTGGATGTTCTCGATCAGCGCCATCGCAATGACGGTGCGATCGTCCAGGTCGCGTACGACGACGGGGATCTCGGCCAGCCCGGCCAGCTGCGAGGCGCGCCAACGGCGTTCGCCGGCCACGATCTCGAAGCGGCCCGCCGACAGCTCGCGCACCACGATGGGCTGGATCACGCCCTGCGCCTTGATCGATTCGGACAGCTCGGCCAGCTTGGCCTCGTCCATCTCCCGGCGCGGCTGGTACTTGCCCGGCTGCAGCTGCCCCACGGGCAGGTGCCGCAGGATCTCGCCGGACTGCGGCTCACCCGCCGGATCGGCCAGCATCTGGGTGGGAAGGGCAGCGGCGGCCTTGGGGCCCAGCAACGCCTCCAGGCCGCGGCCGAGGCCACGCTTCTTGGCAGGGTTGGGCTTGCTGGTACTCATCAGACGATCTCCACGGCCCGGGCGGGCTTGCTGCGTTCGTTCTGGCGACGGATGACTTCGCCGGCCAGCCCCAGGTAGGCCACACCGCCACGCGAAGTACGGTCGTAACCGACGATGCTCTGGCCATGGCTGGGCGCTTCGGCCAGGCGGACGTTACGCGGCACGATGGTGCGGAACACCTTGTCGCCGAAATGTTGGGTCAGCTCGGCCGACACCGCGTTGGCCAGGTTGTTGCGGATGTCGAACATGGTCCGCAGCACACCTTCTATCTCCAGCCCCGGGTTGAGGTTGACGCGTAGCGCTTCGATGGTTTCCACCAGCGCGCTCAAACCTTCCAGCGCGTAGTACTCGCACTGCATCGGCACGATCACCGAGTCGGCCGCGGTCAGCGCGTTCAAGGTCAGCAGCGACAGCGCCGGCGGGCAATCGATCAGGATGAAGTCGTACTGGTCGCGCATCGGCTGCAGCGCGCGCTTGAGCCGTTGCTCGCGCTCGGTCTGGTCCATCAGCTGGATTTCGGCCGCGGTCAGATCGATGTTGCCCGGCAACAGGTCGAAGCCTTCCGGTGCGGTGACCCGGATCTGCTCGGCGGTGGCCTCACCCAACAACACATCGCAGGTGGAGGCGGCCAGCTCGCGCTTGTCGATGCCGCTGCCCATCGTGGCATTGCCCTGGGCGTCCAGATCCACCAGCAGCACGCGCTTGGGCGCACGCGCCAGGGACGCGGCCAGGTTGACCGCCGTCGTTGTCTTGCCCACGCCGCCTTTCTGGTTGGCGATCGCGATGATCCGGGCCATGCAGGAGAGCCTCGTGGGCAAGTCGGGACCGGGCATTATGCGGGCTGCGGGCGACGGCGTGAAATCGGGTCCGGACCCCGGCGCCGACCCCGCGCGAGCGCCCCGCCCTGCCGGACCGCCACCGGGTCAGTCGCGGGCGACCTCGACCAGATGGCGTTCTCCCTGCAGGCCCGGCACGTGCAGCCGGTGCAGCTGGCGCGCGCTCCAGCCCGTGGGCAATGCCGCGATCTCCTCGTCCGGCCGGACGCCCTTCATGGCCAGCAAGGTGCCGCCGGGTCGCAGCAGGTGGCCACCGACTTCGATGATGCCGGCCAGCGTATCCAGCGCGCGGGCCGTGAGGTGGTCGTAGGCGGCCGATTCGTCCAGGGCCTCGGCCCGGCACTCGGCGACCCGGGCATTGCCCAGCCCCAGCTGGCGCACGGCCTCGCGCATGAATCGCGCCTTTTTGCCGTTGCTCTCGACCAGGGTCACCTGCAGGCCCGGCCGGGTGATGGCCAGGGGAATGCCGGGCAGGCCGGGGCCGGTGCCCAGGTCGGCCAGGCGTCCGCTTTCGATGTAGGGACGCATCGCCAGCGAGTCGAGCAGGTGGCGGGTCACCATCTCTCGGGGGTCGCGGATGGCGGTGAGATTGTAGGTGCGGTTCCAGCGCGCCAGCAGCGCGAGGTAAACCAGCAAGGGTTCGGCGAAGGCGGGGTCCAGGTCCAGGGCCTGGAGTCCACGCGCCAGGTCGCTCCGCGCTTCGGCGGGCAGGACGGCATCGTTCATGGGGGGATTATCGCAGGCTCGGGTGGGCTGGCTCGAGCGGGTGCCAGGCCACCGCGGCGCGGTAGTCCGGGGCCGCCAGCCACTCGTGGAGGGTCCAGTCCCCGGCCTGGCCCAGCGCCGCGTCGCACCAGCCCAGTTGCAAGGCTCCGTCGGCGCCTGGCCGAAACGACAACCGGTGCAGGCCGAACGACAGGCCATGGCCGTGCGCTTTCAGCACGGCCTCCTTGGCGCACCAGAGCCTGAAGAACCAGGCATCGTGCGCCGGGTCGGGCAAGGTGCCCAGCCAGTCGATCTCATCGGTGTGGAAAAATCGTTGCACGACCTCGCGCAGGCGCGGCCGCGCACGCACCCGCTCCAGGTCCACGCCCAGGCGTATGTGTTCGCCCAGCCCCAGCAACAGGTGTTCGCCGCTATGGCTCCAACCGGCGCCATAGTGCTGCAGCGGCGGCAGCAGCCAGGGCCGGTTGTGCTCGTCACGGGTCATTGGCACGGCTGACGGTGCCAGGTCGAAGTGCTGCCCGAGCACTTCGCGCGCCTGCGGCTCGCCTCGGGTGCCCGGCACATGGGCGCGCAGCCACACTTGCACCGGTCCGAACGACCAGGTTTGAGGATGGCTCGAAGGCGCGGTCGGCTCAGCCATTCACGCCCACGCCACGGTGCTGTACGCCGGCATGAGAACGGCGTGACCTGCTGCAGTTTTTAACGGCAACTTCACCGGATCCCGCGTTGAATGTCGCTGCCGCATCAACCCCGATGCGGAAAGCACAGGA
Source organism: Stenotrophomonas sp. (assembly GCA_036403795.1). Taxonomy (GTDB): domain Bacteria; phylum Pseudomonadota; class Gammaproteobacteria; order Xanthomonadales; family Xanthomonadaceae; genus Stenotrophomonas_A. The sequence continues at coordinate 46,986 of DASWQJ010000270.1, read as the reverse complement.
ACAGGAGATCCGGGCATGGGCATCATCATCTGGCTGATCGTCGGCGGCATCGTGGGCTGGCTTGCCAGCCTCATCATGCGGCGCGACGCGCAGCAGGGCGTCATCCTCAACATCGTGGTGGGCATCATCGGCGCGCTGCTCGCCGGCTGGCTGTTCGGCGGTGGCATCAACGAGGCAATCACGATCCGCACGTTCCTTTTCTCGCTGATCGGCGCGGTGATCCTGCTGGCCATCGTCAATCTGTTCACCCGCGGCCGGGCGCGCTGAGGCCCCGCGACCGTTTGCCATGCGAAGCCCGGGTCCGCCCGGGCTTCGTCGTTCATGGGAGCTGATCGGCGGGATGGTGCACGCCGTCCTCGACCGGGATGACCACGTTCAACGCATAAGGATCCACCCCGTCGAGGCAACCGACGTTGTAGCCGTATTGGTTGGGGTTGGAACGCCGGCGGTGATGGGTATAGATGCCGCAGCGACCGCAGAAGTAATGCTCGGCCACGTGGGTGTTGAACTGGTACAGCTTGAGGACCTGCGCGCCCTCGACGACCGTCAATCCATCCAGCGGCACGGACGCGACGATGGCGCCGCGGCGACGGCATAGCGAGCAGTTGCAGCGGCGCGGATCGACGATGCCGTCCGGCAGTTGCAGTGCCAGCACCACCGCGCCGCAATGGCAGCGCGCGTGGTGCTCGGCCGCGATGGCGGTGGCGCCGACGCTGCGGATCCCGGCGATGCTCATGGCGCCAGCTCGACCCAGGCCGGTGCGTGGTCGCTGGGCCGGTCCCAGGTGCGTGGTTCGCGATCGATGCCACTGGCCACCGCTTGCGGACGCAACGCGTCCGATACCAGGGTCAGGTCGATGCGCAGGCCCAGGTTGCGGCGGAACGCGGCCATCCGGTAATCCCACCAGCTGAAGGTGCCCGCCTCGCTGTTGTGCAGGCGGAAGGCGTCGTGCAGGCCCAAGGCTTCGAGCTTGCGAAGCGCCGCGCGCTCTGCGGTGGAAGTGAGGATGTGGTTGTCGGTCCACACCGACGGATCGTGCACGTCGCGCTCGTCCGGGGCGATGTTGAAGTCACCCATCACCACCAGCCGCGGATGACGCTGCAACTCGGCGGCCAACCAGTCATGCACCGCCGCCAGCCAGCGCAACTTGTATGCGTATTTTTCGGTATCCACGTCCTGGCCGTTGACCACGTACAGATTGACGATGCGCACATCGCCCACGGTCGCGGCGATGACGCGCTTCTGCTCATCTTCGAAGCCGGGGATGCCGATCTGCACGTCACGGGCCAGCTCGCGCGACAGGATGGCCACGCCGTTGTAGGTCTTCTGGCCGACGAACACGCTGCGGTAACCCAGTTCGGCCAGTTCGCCATCGGGAAACTTGTGGTCTTCCAGCTTGGTTTCCTGGATGCCGACGACATCGGGCGCGGCCGACTGCAGCCACTGTTTTAGATGCGGCAGGCGCACGTTGAGGGAGTTGACGTTCCAGGAGGCGATGCGCATGGAGGAGGCGTGGCTGGGGAATCCGGACATTCTATGCCTGCCTCGCCGTTGGCTGAACCGGCCAGCGCGGCTAGCGCTATGCTGCCGGCTCCCGACAGGAGCACAGCACATGCATGTCACCGGCATTGGCGGTCTGTTTTTCCGCGCACGCGATCCAGACGCGCTGCAGGCGTGGTATCGGGATCACCTGGGCGTCGGCGCCAATCCTCCCGAGAGCTGGGTCTGGCAACAACAGGCTGGCGCGACCGTGTTTGCGCCGTTCAAACACGACACCGACTACTTCCCCGCCGACCGCCCCTGGATGCTCAACCTGCGCGTGCAGGACCTGGACGGGTTGCTCGGCAAGCTGCGTGCGGCCGACATCGAGGTCGTCACCAAGGCCGAATGGGACTCGCCGGAAACCGGCCGGTTCGCCCGCATCCACGATCCCGAAGGGCTGCCCATCGAGCTGTGGGAACCCCCCGCGGACGACTGATCGTCGCGGTCAGCGAACCAGCCAACGCAGCAGGCGATCTATTTTCACGTAAGGCGGCCGGAGCAGGTCGGTCGCCGAGCGCGGCGCCTGCCACAGCACCGGCAGCCACTTGCTCATCGAATCGAAGCCGGCGCGTCCGTGGTAGGCGCCCATGCCGCTGGCGCCGATGCCACCGAAGGGCAGGCCGTTGGCAGCGAAATGCAGCAGCGTGTCGTTGACGGTGACGCCGCCGGCCACGGTGGTCTGCAGGATGCGCTCGATGCTGCGGCGATCCCGCGAAAACGGATAGAGGGCCAACGGCCGCGGCCGTGCGTTGACGAAGGCGATGGCCTCCTGCAGCGTGCGATAGCCAACGATCGGCAGCACGGGGCCGAAGATCTCATCCTGCATCAGTTGGATGTCGGGCGGCGGTTGTAGCACCAGCGTGGGCGGGATCAACCGCTCGCGCTCGGCGCGCCCTGGTTCCAGCGTCGCCAGCTCAATCACTTCGGCGCCGCGGACACGCGCCTCGTCGATGGCCGCGCGCAGCCGCCGGTACTGGCCGTCGTTGATGATCCGCGTGTAGTCGGGCACCGCGCCGGAGAAATCACCGTAGCGATCGCGCACCTGCGAGCGCAGTGCCTCGACCAGGGCCGGCACCGTCGGTTCCGGCGTCAACACGTAGTCCGGCGCAATGCAGGTCTGTCCGGCATTGAACCATTTGCCGGTGGCCAGGCGCGCGGCGGCCAGCGCCAAGGGAAAGTCCGGGCAAATGATCGCGGGCGACTTGCCACCCAGCTCCAGGGTGAGCGGCGTCAGGTTCGCCGCCGCGGCCGCCATCACCTTGCGGCCGACCGCGGTGGAGCCGGTGAATACCAGATGGTCCAGCGGCAACGCGGCCAGCCCGGCGGCAACGCCCGCATCGCCCTCGACGATCGCCACGCGGTCGGCCGGAAAAACCTCGCCAATGAGCCGACGAAGGAAAGCCGAAGTGCGTGGCGCGTGTTCGGACGGCTTCAGCAATACGTGGTTGCCGGCCGCAATGGCGGTGGCCAAGGGCACCAGGGCCAGATTCACCGGATAGTTCCAGGGTGCGATCACACCGACCACGCCGACCGGCACCGGCCGTACTTCGGCGCGTGCCGGCCACAACCGCCAGCCCGCCGATACGCGTCGCGGACGAGTCCATCGGCGCAGATGCCGCAGCAGGTGGTCGATCTCTGCCAACACGGCCATGCCGTCGGCCAGCAGGCTTTCGTGGTGCGAGCGATGGCCGAAGTCGGCGGCGATCGCCTGCGCCATGTCGCCCAGGCGCGCACGAAAAACGTCGCGCAACCGCTGCAGGTCGGCGCGTCGCTGCGCCACGTCGGGACGTTGGCGATGCCAGGCGCTGCGCAGACCGGCCAGGGTCGCATCGAGGGTCATCGCATTGGGGAGGTCGGACATCGCCGGACTATATCGCGCGCCGACGCCTGGTCTCTCGAGGCGGCTTTGCGCCGACCAACGCATCCCGACCCACCGATGCACAAAAGAAAGCGCCGGCCAAGGGTGGCCGGCGCCGGGAGGGGCCGGCGCGAACGCCGGCCTGGAGAGACGATGCGCTTACTTGGCGATGTCAACGTCCTTGGTTTCGTGCAGGAACAAGGTACCGATGATCAAGGTCATCACCGCCACCGCGATCGGGTACCACAGGCCGTTGTACATGTTGCCGGTACCGGCCACGAGGCCGAACGAGATGGCCGGCAGGAAGCCGCCGAACCAGCCGTTGCCGATGTGGTACGGCAGCGACATGGAGGTGTAGCGGATGCGGGTGGGGAACAGTTCGACCAGGTAGGCGGCGATCGGGCCGTAGACCATGGTCACGTACAACACGAGCAGCCACAGCATCAGCAAGGTCATCGGCACGTTGATGCGCGCCGGGTCGGCTTTCTCCGGATAGCCGGCAGCCGTCAGTGCGCCCTTCAGCGATTTGCCGAAGGTCTCGGCGTTGGCCTTGGCTTCGTCCTTGGACAGACCGGTGGCTTCATAGGAGGCCACTCCGGTGCCGCCGATGCTCACCTGCGCCAGCGAGCCCGGCGCCGCCGGCTGCACGTCGTAAGGCACACCCGCCTTGGTGAGCGCAGCGGTCGCCACGTCGCACGAGCTGGTGAACTTGCGCACACCGGCCGGATCGAACTGGAAGCTGCAGGTGTCCGGGTCGGCCAGCACCAGGGCCGGCGACTTGGCACGCGCTTCTTCAATGCCCGGGTTGGCGAAGTGGGTAATGCCCTTGAAGATCGGGAAGTACGTCACCGCCGCCAGGAAGCAGCCGGCCAGGATGATTTTCTTGCGGCCGATCTTGTCCGACAGCCAGCCGAAGACCACGAAGAACGGCGTGGCCAGTGCGAGGGCGCCGGCGATGAGCAGGTTGGCGGTGGTGCCGTCGACCTTCAGCGCCTGGGTCAGGAAGAACAGCGAATAGAACTGGCCGCCGTACCACACCACGGCCTGGCCGGCGGTGGCGCCCAGCAGGACCAGCATCATCAGCTTGAGGTTGCCGCCCTTGAGGCTGTCGCGGAACGGCTGCTTGGAGCCCTTGCCCTCGGCCTTCATTTGCTGGAACAGCGGCGACTCGGACAGCTGCAGGCGGATCCACACCGACACGCCCAGCAGCACGATCGAGACCAGGAACGGGATGCGCCAGCCCCAGGCTTCGAACTTCTCGGTGCCCAGGCCCAGGCGCGTGCCCAGGATCACCAGCAGCGACAGGAACAGGCCCAGCGTGGCGGTGGTCTGGATGAAGCTGGTGTACAGGCCGCGCTTGCCGTGCGGTGCATGTTCGGCCACGTAGGTCGCCGCACCGCCGTACTCGCCGCCCAGGGCCAGGCCCTGCAGCAGTCGCAGCACGATCAGGATGATCGGGGCCAGGATGCCGATGCTGGCGTAGTTGGGCAGGATGCCGACCACGAAGGTCGACATGCCCATCAGCAAGATGGTGATCAGGAAGGTGTACTTGCGGCCGATGCGATCGCCCAGGCTGCCGAAGAACGCAGCACCGAACGGACGCACGGCAAAACCGGCGGCAAAGGCCAGCAACGCGAAGATGAAACCGGTGGTTTCATTGACGCCGCTGAAGAACTGCTTGGCGATGATCGCCGCGAGCGAGCCGTACAGATAGAAGTCGTACCACTCGAACACGGTGCCCAGGCTGGAGGCGAAGATCACCTTCTTGTGGCCCTGGGTGAGCGCGGCCTTGTCGCCGGCGTTGACGGATGTACTGGACATTGGGTCCCCCCTTAGAAGGTGTACTTGACGTGGGTCTGCAGGCGATTGAGGTCGCCGCGGTCGCCACTCTCGATTTCACGCTGGCCCCAGATGTACTCCGCGCCCAAATCCAGCTTGGGCAGTGGGGAATAGATCAGGTTGATGTGCCCGGACTGCGAGGCTTTGGTGATGCCCAGGCCGGTGTACTGCGTGGGGTTGTCGTACTCGGCACGCGAGTAGAAGACGTTGCCGCGCAGCTTGGGCGTGAACGCATGGCGCCAGCCGACGAAGCCGGCGATGACCCCGATGTTGTCCAGGTCGCCGGTGGGATCGAGCGCGGCATCGTTGTTCAAGGCCAGGCCGACGTAGCGGCCGATGCCTTCGCCGCCGGTGATCATGTAGCGCAGGTCGTCGTTGGCCCCGACGTTCCATTTGCCGGACAGGCTCAGGCCGTAGCCGACCTTTTCACTGCTGATGTTGGCCGGCCCGTTCTGGTACTTGAGCTGGCGCACCAGGCCGGCGACGGAGAAGTGCCCCCAATCGCCCTTCGGGTTGTAGCGCACGGTGAAGTCCGGCACGGCGCCGTCGTCGCTCTGGATCTGCGCCATGTTGCCGTTGTACGGCGTGATCGCGGTTTCCGGGTTTTCCATCGACACCGACCACGGGCCCTGGGTCCAGCGGATCTGGGCCTGGCGCACGAACACCGTGCCTTCGGTAGGACCGAGGAAGTCCACGGTATCGGGCAGGGCGGCGGTGTCCTGGAAGTTGGTCCAGGCCTGGCCGGCCAGCCAGTTGTTCCACTGCACATAGGCCTGGCGCACCGTCAGCCCGTAGGTGTTGGTGGCCAGCTCGTTGCCCAGGAAAGCCGTGCTGCCGCCGCCATACAGGTCGAATTCCAGGTAGCTCTTGATCTTGTTGCCGCTGTCCAGGTCGGTGTCGGTCGCGAACCAGAAGCGCGAGAACTGCGCGCCCATGTCGGTATCGGCGCCGCCTTCACGATTGGCGCCGCCGCCGACCGGAATGGTCTTGGGCACGTAGAACAGCCGCCCGACGCTGCCGTCGGCGATGTCGCCATCGTTGGTGCTGGTGACCGAGGCGTCGAGCTTGATGAAGCCGCCATAGGTGAAACGGGTATTGGGTCCGGCGCCCGCGGAGATGGCGGTTTTCTGGATCGGGCCGGGCGCGCCGGGCTTGGCCGCCGGCGGAGCCACCGCCTGGGCCGTCTTCACTTCGGTGATCTGGGTTTGCGCCTGGGTGATCTGGCCTTGTTGGGTCTGCTGCGATTGCAGCAACAACTGGACCTGCTGCTCCAGTTGCGCCACGCGTGCCTCGAGTGCTTGCTCGCGTGCGGTCTGTGCCCACGCCGTGCCCGGCGCGATCAGCGCCACGAACAACGCGGCGGCGAGCGGTCGGCGCGCCAGCGATACCTTGCCGATGTTCATTACTCCCTCCCGAATAATGGTTCGTCGCACGGAATGGGCGCGACTTGGCCGGAGCGTGCGGCACCCCTTGCACCGCGCCTATTCGCCTTTGGTCGTAACCGGGCCCCTGCCGGCGTGCCGACACTGCGCTTTACGACCAAGGTCTAAGCCGGTGCCACGTGGCCCGCTACGCCGAACCGCGGGGGATGCGGCAAACTGGCGGTCTGCCGCTGCCCTGCCCGGGCCGGCAACGGAATCTTCCAATGTCCATCCAGGACCAAGTGCGAGTGAGGGGTGCCATGGCCGATATCTATCCCGTCGATCCGACGTTTGCCGCCGGAGCGCGGGTCCGCAAGGACCAGTACGAGAAGCTGTATCGCGAGTCGATCGACCAGCCGGACGAGTTTTGGGCCAAGGCCGCCGAGCGCCTGGAATGGTTCAAGAAGCCGACCAGGATCAAGAACGTCAGCTTCCAGCTCGACGATTTCCGCATCAAATGGTTCGAGGACGGCGAGCTCAACGCCAGCGTCAACTGCCTGGATCGCCAGTTGGCCACGCGCGGCGACAAGGTAGCGCTGCTGTTCGAGCCCGACAGCCCGGACCAGCCGTCGTATGGCGTGACCTACCGCGAGCTGCACGAGCGTGTCTGCAAGCTGGGCAATGCGCTGCGCAATCTCGGAGTGAAGAAGGGCGACCGGGTCACCATCTACCTGCCGATGATTCCGGACGCAGCGGTGGCGATGCTGGCCTGTGCGCGCATCGGCGCGGTGCATTCGGTGGTGTTTGGCGGCTTTGCGCCCAACTCCATTGCGGACCGGGTGATCGATTGCGGCACCAAGCTGATCATCACCGCCGATGAAGGGTTGCGCGGCGGCAAGAAGGTGCCGTTGAAGGCCAACGTAGATGCGGCGCTGAAACTGCCGGGCACCGACACCGTCGAGACGGTGCTGGTGGTGCGCCATACCGGTGGGGCCGTCGACATGCAGGCCGCCCGCGACCGTTGGTTCCACGACGTCGTGGACAGCCAGCCCAGCGTCTGCGAGCCCGAGCGCATGAATGCGGAAGATCCGCTGTTCATCCTCTACACCTCCGGTTCGACCGGCAAGCCCAAGGGCGTGCTGCACACCACCGCGGGCTACCTGCTCTTCGCCAGCTATACGCACGAAACCGTCTTCGATCTGCGCGAGGACGACATCTACTGGTGCACGGCCGACGTCGGCTGGGTCACCGGGCACAGCTATATCGTCTACGGACCGTTGGCCAATGGCGCCACCGCGGTGATGTTCGAAGGCGTGCCGAACTATCCGAACGTGCCGCGCTTCTGGGAAGTGATCGACAAGCACCAAGTGACCATTTTCTACACCGCGCCCACTGCGATCCGCGCACTGATGCGCGAGGGCGAGGCGCCGGTGAAGCGGACCTCGCGTGCGTCGTTGCGCCTGCTGGGCAGCGTGGGCGAGCCGATCAACCCGGAAGCCTGGCGCTGGTACTACGACGTGGTCGGCGATGGCCGCTGCCCGATCGTGGACACGTGGTGGCAAACCGAAACCGGCGGCATCCTGATCTCGCCCCTGCCCGGGGCGATCGACCAGAAGCCGGGTTCGGCGACGTTGCCGTTCTTCGGCGTGGTGCCGGCGCTGGTCAGTGCCGACGGAGAGAAGCTGGAGGGCGCCGCCGAAGGCAACCTGGTGTTGCTGGATTCGTGGCCGGGCCAGATGCGCAGTGTCTACGGCGACCACCAGCGTTTCATCGATACGTATTTCCGCACGTATCCGGGCACCTACTTCACCGGTGATGGTTGCCGGCGCGATGAGGACGGCTACTACTGGATCACCGGCCGCGTCGACGATGTGATCAATGTGTCGGGTCATCGCATCGGTACCGCCGAGGTGGAAAGCGCGCTGGTCTCGCATCCCAAGGTGGCCGAAGCCGCGGTGGTCGGCTTTCCGCACGACATCAAGGGCCAGGGCATCTATGCCTATGTGACGCTGATCGCGGGACAGACCCCCAGCGAGGCCTTGCATAAGGAACTGGTGGCTTGGGTGCGCAAGGAGATCGGTCCGATCGCCTCGCCCGATCACCTGCAGTGGGCGCCGGGCCTGCCGAAGACGCGCTCGGGCAAGATCATGCGGCGCATCCTGCGCAAGATCGCCGAGAACGCGCCGGATCAGTTGGGCGACACGTCGACGCTGGCCGATCCGTCGGTGGTGGATTCGCTGGTGAACGAGCGACTTGCACGCTGAGTAAGTGCCTGGCCAGGCGGCCGTGCGCCGCCCTGGCCGGGTCTTGGTTCATCTCCCCACCTACCCGCAACGACTGGCAAGCCCCATGCGTACCCTGTTGATCGCCGATGACCACCCGCTATTCCGCGAAGCCTTGCGTGGCGCCGTGCAGCGGGTGATGCCGGGCGTGCAGCTGTTCGAAGCCGACAGTGTCGAGGCGTTGTACGCGCTGGCCGATGCGCACGCCGATGCCGACCTGTTGTTGATGGATCTCAACATGCCGGGTGCACAAGGTTTCAGCGCGCTGGTGCATTTGCGCGCGCTGCATCCACAGTTGCCGGTGGTGGTGGTGTCGGCGCGCGAGGAAGCCACGGTGATGCGCCGGGCGATCGATCACGGGGCTTTCGGTTTCATTCCCAAGTCGGCGGATTCGGAAACGATCGGCCAGGCGTTGTCGACGGTGCTCGATGGCGAGCGCTGGATTCCTGCCGAGGCGCACAACGCAACGCCCACGGACCGCGAGGAACGCGAGGTCGGCCAGCGCTTGCGCGAACTCACGCCGCAGCAGTTCCGCGTGCTGCAGATGTTGGGCGCCGGTTTGCTCAACAAGCAGATCGCTTACGACCTGGGTGTGTCGGAGGCGACGATCAAGGCGCATGTGACGGCGATCCTGCGCAAGCTGGGCGTCACCAATCGCACCCAGGCGGTGCTGATGGCGGGCAAGCTGGCCATCGATTCGGATGGCATCGTGCTGCCGCCAGAAGAAGACTGACCTTCGAACGAAAGCGGCGGGGAGATGGCGAGGCAACTCGCGCCGCAAAGCAGCTGCACCGTGCAGCCGTGCGATATAGCCACAGCTATAAAAACCAGACCGACCTTTCCGTAAGCACGAAACGTCCGATGGCGCTGAATGCGCTGTACACTGCGCGCCCCTTGGGGAGTAGCCGGCTTCCGTACGGAAGCGCCCGCGTCAACATACTCGGCCATTGCGCCGTGGCGCCGGCAGCCATTGATGGTTGGCGAGACCAGCGGCTTGCGCGCGCAACGACGGTTGGGCGTGGGCGCAAGTCGTTGTCGCAACGCCCAGCCGACCAGAATTATCGAAATGCCGTTTTATTCCATCCTGCTTATCGGCCTGGCCATGTCCACCGACGCCTTTGCTGCGGCGGTCGGCAAGGGCGCGGCCATGCGCCGTCCGCGTTTCCCCGATGCCCTGCGCGCCGGCCTGATCTTTGGCGCCGTGGAGGCGATCACGCCGATCATCGGTTGGTTGATCGGGCGGGCCGCCTCGCAGTACGTCGCCAGCTTCGATCACTGGATTGCGTTTGGCCTGCTCGGCATTCTCGGCCTGCACATGATCATTGCCGGCCTCAAGCCCGAACTGCCCGATGAGGTCGCCGAAGAGCGGGCGCGCCACCATGGGCGCTTCTGGTCGCTGGCCGTCACCGGGCTGGCGACCAGCATCGACGCGATGGCGGTCGGCGTGGGCCTGGCATTCCTCGACGTGCATATCGGCGTGGTGGCTGCGGTCATCGGCCTGTGCACCATGACCATGGTGACCACCGGCATCATGCTTGGCCGCGCACTGGGGGCGCTTGCCGGCAAGCGCGCCGAGATCATCGGCGGCGTGATCCTGATCGTGGTCGGCAGCACGATCCTCTACGAACATCTCAGCGGCGCGATGGGCTGATCATTCGCGCGCGGTGCGCAGCGGCCGGGCCGAACGCGCCTGGTCGTGCAGCGCACTGAGGAATGCGCGCAGCGAGGCCGGTTTCACCGGCTTGGTCAACAGCCGGTAGCCGCGCGAGCGCGCCAGTTGCTTGAGTTCGTCGCGGCCATCGGCGGTGAGCAACGCCCCGGGAATCTGCACCGGCGAGGCCGCCTGCAATGCGTCCAGCGTCTCCAGGCCGTCCAGCCGATCGTGCAAGTGGTAATCGACCAGCACCACGTCGGGTCTTGCATCCAGCTGTTGCAACGCCTGGTCGACGGTACTGGCCGTGATGACCTCCACTTGCCAACGTCCCAGCAGCGCGCGCATGCCGTCCAGGATTTCCTGATCGTTGTCCACGCACAGCACCCGCAGGCCTGCCAGTGAATCGTCGCCCTGCAGGGGTCGCGTGCGCATCGCCATGGCCGTGGGATCGGGCTGGCCCTGGCGCGCGGCGATGCGTGGCAGCAGGATCGAGAACATGCTGCCCCGGCCCACCTCGCTGCGCGCGTTGAGGTCGTGCTCGAGCAAGCGCGAGATGCGCTGGCAAATCGACAACCCCAGGCCCAACCCTTGCTCGCCCCAGTCGAAGGGCTGCTGGTAGCGATGGAACTCGTCGAAGATCTGCCGCATGTGGTGTTCGGGAATTCCGGGGCCGGTATCCCACACCTGCAATTCCACCTGCCCGCCGCGTTCGCGTACGCCCAGCACGATGCGGCCAGAACGCGTATAGCGCAGTGCGTTGGCGATGAAGTTCTGCATCACCCGTCGCAACAGGCGTCGATCGCTGCGCACCCACAGCGGCCGGGCGTACACCTGCAACTGCAGCCCGCGGCTGGCGGCGATCGGTGCGTACTGGGCGGCCAGTTCCCGCGTCATCACGCCCGCATCGAAATCCTCGATCGTCGGTCGCAATCCGCCGGCATCCAGGCGGGAGACGTCGAGCAGGCCGTCGAGCAATTCTTCGGCGGCGCGCAGCGAGGCATCGACCCGTTCGGCCAGATGGCGTTGCTCGTCGCTGTTGGTCGGATGCTCGCGCAAGGCCGAGGCAAACAGGCGCGCCGCATTGAGGGGCTGCAACACGTCATGGCTGATCGCCGCCAGGAAACGTGTCTTGGACTGCTGCGCCAGCTCCGCTTCGTGCGAGCGCTCGGCCACGCGCTGCTCCAAGGTTTCGTTGGCTTCCAGCAGCGCCTGCTCGGCCCGCTTGTAGTCGGTGATGTCGTTGTAGCTGGTGACGTAGCCGCCGCCAGGCAAGGCCTGGCCGCGCATTTCCACGACCTTGCCGTCGCTGCGCGTGCGCTCGAACACATGGGGGGAGCCGGCGCGCATGTAGCGGATGCGACGCTCGATCTGGTCTTCGACATCGCCTTCGCCCAGCTCGCCGCGCTCGGCGTTGTAGCGGATCAGGTCGGCGACAGGCCGGCCTACGTACAGCATCCCGTCCGGGTAGCCGAACAACTGCTGGTAGCGCCGGTTCCAGGCGGTCAAGCGCATGTCCGGGTCGACCACGCTGACTGCGGCGCTGATGTTTTCCAACGTAGTGGACAGGATCTGTCGATTGAACCGCAGTTCCTGGCCGGCCTCGTCGAGCACGGCCACCACTTCGCCCAGTTCCATGCCCGAACCGCGCAACAGGCTGGTCAACACCAGGCGTGCGGACGCCGCGCCAATCGACGCCGCCAGCAGGCGTTCGGTGAACTGCACCCAGGCGCGATCGGCCGCTGCATTGGATTGCAGCTCGCGGCCCAGCGCGGTGGCCTGTTCGGCGAAGGCGCGATGCGCATGACGCTCGCCCACCACGCGCTGCGCCAAGGCCAGCAGGTCGGAGACGTGCACGTGCCCCGGCCAGACGCCGGCCACGGCGGGGCGCTGTGAATACGGATCCAGGAATGGGGCAGCGCGCAGCCGCTCGTCCACCCCCGGGCGCCAACGCGCCGACACGATCATCAGCGCGCCGATGTTGGCCAGCATCGACCAGAACGTGCCATGGGCCAGCGGATCCCAACCGCTCATGCCAAACAGCTGCTGCGGCCGCAGCCAGGAGATGCCGAACGGTCCGTTGAGCAGCCACGCGGCGTCGAACCCGCCCGCCATCGTCATCGCCGGCAACAGCAACGTATAGATCCAGGTCGCAAAGCCCAGCACCATGCCGGTTTCCACGCCCTTGCGGCTGGCGCCTCGCCAGTACAGGCCGCCCAGCACGCCGGGCGCGAACTGCGCCACGGCCGCAAACGCCATCAGGCCATACGAAGCCAGGGTGCTGTCATCGCCGCTGCTGCGGTAGTAGGCGTAGGCGATACCCGCCAACATCAGGATGGCCAGGCGCCGGATCCACAGCACGCGGCCGGCCGCAACCGCGCGCCCGCCGTTCAGCCGCAGCATTACCGGCATCACCAGGTCGTTGCTGACCATCGTGGCCAGTGCGATGGAGGCCACGATCACCATGCCGGTAGCCGCCGAGAATCCGCCCAGGTAGGCCACCAGCGCCAGCACCGTGTTGCCCTCGGCCAACGGCAGCGCCAGCACCATGCTGTCGTCGGCGACCTGGCCGCCACCGCCGAACAACGCCACGCCGGCCGAGGCGATCGGAACCACCATGGCCGAGATCACGATCAGGTAGCCGCCAAACAACCAGCGCGCGCGACGGATGTCGCCCACGTCGCCGCATTCCACCACGGCCACATGGAACTGCCGCGGCAGGCAAACGATGGCCAGGAAGCTGAGGATGGTCTGCGACACAAATCCCACCGAGGGCGTGTGCTCGAACAGCATCCGCGCCGAGTCGACGATGCGCAGTTGGTGGTCGCCCAGCCAGGACCAGGCAAACAGGCCGACGGCCACCATCGCCACCAATTTGATGACCGATTCCAGCGCGATCGCCAGCATCATGCCGTGGTGATGCTCGGTGGCATCTACCTGCCGGGTGCCGAACAGAGTGGCGAACAGCGCCATCAACAGGGCTACATACAACGCCGGATCGGTCAGGAAGGAATGGTCGTCGTTGGACTGGCCGGTGAGCACTTCCAGGCTCATGGCCACGGCTTTGTATTGCAGTGCCAGGTACGGGACGATGCCGACCAGGGCGATCACCGCGACCAGCGCGGCCAAGCGTCGCGAACGCCCATAACGCGAGGAAATGAAGTCGGCAATGGAGACGGTGTTTTCGGAGCGTGCGATCAGCGCCAGCCGCTCGATGATGCGCCAGCCGAAAATCAGCAGCAGCAGCGGGCCCAGGTAGATCGGCAGGTAGCCGATGCCATTGCGCACTGCCGTGCCCACCGCGCCGTAAAACGTCCACGAGGAGCAGTACACCGCCAGCGCCAGGCTGTAGACGGCCGGGCGCAGCCACGGGCGATCCGGATACAGCGGTCGGCGATCGCCCCACCACGCCACGCCGAACAACAGCGCGGCGTAGCCGATCGATACCAGCAGCAGGATCCAGCTCGAAATCAACCTGCCCCTCCCCTCTTCATGGCAGGCCTCAGTGTACCCGGCCCTCTATGGCGGCAGCGGCCAAAGAAACAGCCTGCCGCGCCGCGCGCCCGGCGCTCAGGCGACGTCAACGACCGGCAGCGCCACCTCGACCACATAGCAGCGGCCAGGTGCCACCGGCGCGATGCGGGCCTGGGTCATGGCCACCCCATCGACAGTCACCTGCATGGCGTCCACGGCGGCATCGCGCCGGTAGTTCACCTGGAAAGTGGCGCCGCGGAACTGCCGCGTCACGCGAGCGGCCGGCCAGTGCGAAGGCAGCTGGGGCCGCACGGCCAAACCGTCACCGTCTCCGCACAAACCGAACAGCCCCTCGATGACATCGCGGTACACCCAAGCCACCGTGCCGGTATTGAACAACTGACTGGACCGGCCCGCCGTGCGTGGCAGCTCGCGCCACGCGCCGCGGTAGTAGTTGGGCAGGTAGACCGGCAACTGCCCACGCTGCAGCAGATCTTCGCGGCCGGGACCCGGGATCATCGCGCGCAACACCGACCAGGCGCGGTCGGCTTCGCCCACGGCATACAGGCTGTGCAGATGAAAAGCAGCGGCGTGGTTGTACACCGCCCCGTTTTCGGCCGAACCCGGATGCTTCTGGGTCAGCCGGCCGACGTCCTCGCGCATCGCGGTGTAAGGCGGTGCCAGCATCACGGGGCCATAGGGCGTGTGCAGCTGGTCCTGCACCGCCGCCAACAATCGCGCCTGCTGACCGGCATCGGCAGCACCGGACAGCATCGCCCAGCTCTGCGGATTCAAATAGATGCGGCCCTCATCGTCTTTCGCTACGCCAAATCGAACCCCGTCATCGGTAATGCCCCGCGCGTACCAGTCCCCATCCCACAACTCGCGGTTCGCATCGGCATTGACGGTGTCGGTCGCGCCCGCGTAGCGCTCGGCTTGCGCCGCGCGGCCGTGGTCGGCGCACAGGCGTGACCACAGGCGCAGTGCATAAGCCGTGGCCAGGGTCAGCCAACCCGATACGCCGGTCCCGCGCCAACCCACCATGTTCATCGGATCGCACCAGTCGCCCTGGGCGATGAAGCTCAGGCCGCGCGCGTCGCGGGCCTGCAGCAACCAGTCCATGGCCGCATCCAGGCGCTGCGCCACGCTTGACGTGCGACCGTCGCGATCGGTCACCGGCTCGTCCAGCAGCGCCGAATCACCGGTCTCGGCCAGATAAGCCTCCAGGAAGATCGGCAGCCACACGCAGTGGTCGGTATGCGGCACTTGGTTGATGTACTTCAGCTCGGCCTGCTCGTCGAGCAGGATGCCGTCGGGCATGGCACCGCTGGCTTCCTGCTGCGACAGCGCATGCAACAGGGATGCGCGTGCCACCGAGGGGACCAGATAGGCCATGCCCAAGTGATCCTGCAGGAAGTTGCGGGTCTGCGGATCGGTGGTCAGCCGATTGACGTCGCCGTGATAGAAGACCTGGCGCGGCAACCAGTGGTTGACGAGATTGTCGAACGCCGCATCCGGCGTCTCCACGACGAGACAACCGCGGCCTTCCTGCAGATGGGCCGCATGCGCCTGCGTAGCCTGGGCGAAGCCGTCTGCGGAAAGAAAACGCTCCCGCAACGTGGCGATTTCCGCATCGTCGTGCGCCGGACCAAACAGATAGCGCAGCGTCGTTGCTTGCCCGTCGGCCAAGGCCAACCGCTGCTGCAAGGCGGCAGTCGGCATTTCGTAGCGTGCGTCGCGATTGCCCAAGCGTTCGGCTTCGACAATGGCCGACGGTGCATGCAGGCCACCCTCGCCCTCGAACCCCGACTGGCGCGCGTCCCAACCGTCAATGGCCTGCTCATGCAACAGGAAGGTGCAGTCCTTGAAATCACGCTGCCGCCAGTAGTCGGCCACCTTCTGGTACGGCGTAACGCTACGACAGACGATGCCGCCCAGCTCGGCGTGATAGTCGGCGGACTGGTTCATCCACGACATGAAGCCCACGGGAAAATACGGATACAACGACAACCGCCGTGCGCGGCCGGAGCCATTGCGTACCGTGCAGGTCCACAGCTCCACCGCCGTATCGTCCGGCAGCTGCAATCGCAACTCCAGCTCGATCCCATCGAACCTCAACTGCCAGGCGATGTCGGATTTTCCGGCCAGGAATACAAAGCGGTCCGGCAGCACGCGTACCGGCTCATAGGGCGCCGAGTACAGCGCGCCGGACTCCTCATCCTTCAGGTAAAAGAAACGCCCGGCATGGTGCGCGTAATACGGCTGCTCCGGCTGCATGAAGCTGCGCGCCTCCAGGTTCGGCGCATGCGCATATTTGGCCGGCTCTGGTTGCATGAACTGGGCGGTGGCATACCCGCGGCAGTTCAGCTGGATCATCATCTTGCGATTCCACAGGAACGCACTGGCGGCCGGCATCGCCACCGGGCTGTACAACGCATAGCGCTCGCCGTCGGCACTGGGCCCAAGCAAGTCGGCGGTGGGGTCGGCGTCTGGATGGATGGCGTCGATTCTTGTCATGGTGCTTGCGGGGCAGCCTTGCGTTCGGCCAGTGCCTGCTGGATATGGACCAGCTGGGCATCGTCGAGGGGATAGAAGCGCATGGTCCAGGCCGCCAACAGGGCGACCAGGCCGGGGATGACGGTCATCAGCAGCACGATGCCTTGCTGCGAGGCGTTGCTTTGCGACTGGTTGGCGACATAGCCCATCCCCGCCAGCACCCAGGCGATGACGGCCGAGGCCAGGGCGCCGCCCAGTTTCTGCGAGAACGTTGCCGCGGCAAAAGTCAGGGCGGTCGCACGTCGCCCGGTGCGCCATTCGGTGTAGTCGGCGGTGTCGGCGTACATGGCAAAGGCCAGCGGCGATTTGGGTCCCAGTGCCAGGCCGATGAGCACATTGATCGCGAAGGCGGCAGCCACGGCGTCTGGCGGCACGAAGTACATCGCACAACTCAGCACGCCCACGATGACCATCAGGATCATCATCAAGCGCCGTCGATCACACCAGCGCGTCAACAAGGGCGTCGCGGCGGCGCCGGCCGCCAATGCCAGCGAATAGCTGCCAAGGAACCAGCCCGTCAGGTCGGTCCGGCCCAGGTAGTACTTGAAGTAGTACACCCCGGCGCCGCCGCGCATCACGATGGTCACCATGATCACCAGCGCCAGCACGAACAACACCAGCCAGGGGCGGTTGTGCAGCAGGTCGGCGACGTCCTGCCGCCATGGCGTGCGCTCGGTATGCAGGGACGTTACCCGTTCGCGCACGGTGGCAAATACACCGGCGAACAGGAGCACCGCGATCACGCCATACAGCATCAGCGTGCGCTGCCAACCCTGCGCCGCGTCACCCTGTCCCAGCCAGGCGACCAGGTCCAAGGTGGCGTAGTTCACCACCGTGGTGCCGGCGAAGGCAGCGATGAAGCGCATGCTCACCAGCGTGGTGCGTTGCTGTCCGTCTGCGGTAATCACGCCGGACAAGGCCGAGTACGGAATGCTGACCACCGTGTAGGCCAGCATCATCAGCGAGAACGTTGCGTACGCCCACAACAGTCGGCCGCCATCGCCCAGCGCCGGCACGGTGAACGCCAGCACGCCTGCGCCGGCCATCGGCAGCGCACCCCACAGCAGCCAAGGCCGGAAGCGGCCCCAGCGCGTGCGGGTGCGATCAGCCAGCATGCCCATCAACGGATCGGCGATCGCATCGCCCACCTTGGTGAGCAGGATCATGGTGCCCACCGCGGCGGCGGGCAGCCCCATCACGTCGGTGTAGAAGATCAGCAGGAAAGCCGAGATGCTGGCCCAGTAGAGATTGAGCCCGAAGTCGCCGAGCGCATACCCGGTCTTTTCGCGCATCGGCGGCGCGGCGAGTGGTTCCGGTTTTGGCGCAGGCGGCATAGGATCGTGTGCGGCAAGTCGGCGCGAGGACGCAAGGGCGTCCACGCTACACCATCGGCGCCGCACGCGGCCGCCGCATGCCAATCCCCTTCCCCCTATAACGACCCGTGATGATGCACAGCAACGCAATGCCATTCGCGCCTGATTCCCGCCAACCCTGGGCACTCGTCGTGATGGGCGTATCGGGCAGCGGCAAGAGCACGGTGGCCGCCGAGCTGGCCCTGCACTACGGCGCCCTATACCTGGACGCGGACGACTATCACGACGACCAGGCCCGCACGCAAATGGCCAGCGGCGTGCCGCTCACCGACCTGCAGCGCGCACCGTGGGTGGCACGGCTGTCCGCCACGCTGGCCGACCAGGCGAAGGCAAACCGCAATACCGTGCTCGCCTTCTCGGGCCTGCGCCACGAACACCGCCAGCGCCTGCGCCAGAGCGGCGTCCCGATGCGTTTCGTGTTCCTGCATGCATCGCCCGAGGTCATCGCAGCGCGGCTGGGCGCACGCGTCGGCCACTTCATGCCAGCCGCCCTGCTCGATAGCCAGTTCGCCGCGCTGCAATCGCCCGACGACGAGCCGGACGTCGTCGCGATCGACATCGATGGACCTCCCGCCGAGGTGCTGGCGCGAACCCTCCATGCGCTTGAAGCACCCCCTGACAGCTACGCGCCGGCCTGACGACCGGGCAGCGACCCAATCCCGGGTACATCTCCGCCGCAGCGACGCTACTTCTCGCGTCGCCAGTTGACCGACCCGCGGGTCTCGATCGTGCTCGATTCCACTTCCACGTCGAACCCGCGCGTCAGCAGGTATTTCAGGGTGATCACCGAACTGCCGCCCACCAGGGCCACGCCATAGCCCACGTACAACCGGGGGGACAGGTACTTGCCGAAGCCCACCACCGAGCCCAGCGAACCCGACTGACTGACGCCCGCCTCATCCAGGCCCAGCCGTGCGCCCAGCTGCGAGGCGATCAGGCCGCTGCCGGCCGACAGCGCCGCCGAGGCGGCCGTGACCTGCGAAGCCTCGCTGCCGCTGGCCGTAGACAGCCCGCGGCCCAGCACCAGGTACGACAATGCTTCGGACTGCGACATTGCCGGCTCGGACCACACATCCGCGCGCGGGCTCTCCGCGCGTCCGGTCACGTTGATGCCCGCGGTCACATCGCCAATCCGGCGCTCGGCGCGGATGTTGATGCGCGGGTCGGACACGATGTTGTTGTTCCAGGTCAACTGGCCGCGCGTGATGGTCAGGTCCTGGCCGTAGGCCTTGTAGCGGCCACTGACGTCCAGCCCGCCATTGGCGGTCATCTCGCGTCCCGGCCGCGAACGCACCTGCATCTGCCCGGTCAGCGCGCCCTTCAAGCCAAACCCGGCCATCCGCACCTCGTCGCCCAGCACCAAGGCCAGGTCCATGTCCAAAGGCGAGGCGGCCGTCTCTTCCGGATCGGCCGGGTCGAGCACCACCACGTCTTCGGACGCCGAGGTGCCTCGCTCCAGCCGTTCCAGGTCGATATCGGCCTCGGGCACGGTCACGGTGCCGCGCAATTGCATGGTCTGGTCGACGATCCCGAAGCGCAGGTCCGGATTGGCCACCACCCGCAGTTCCGCGGTGTTGTACAGCAACACCCGCTCGCCGCGGATGTTGAGCTGCAACGGCGTGCGCTCGCCGTACCACGACAGGTCACCGTCGACGTTGAGCGTGCCTTCGCCTGAGCGCACCTGCGCGACGATCCTGGCCGAGCCGTCCGGCTGCGCGCTGAAGCGTCCCTGCCCATCGGTCAGCGTCAGCCCCATCGAAGGGTATTCACCGGTGAAGTCGCGCAACGTCGCCTCGCCGCCGAGCAGCGGCTGGCTGCGCGTACCGCGCAAGCTCACGTGGCCCTCGATCTGGCCCTTGGGCTGCACCAGGTCCGCCACGAAGAGCTGCAACCACGACAGCCGCGACATGTTGAGGTAAAGCTCGCCATTGAGCGGCGCGTAGGCATCCCAACCGGTGTTGAAGCGTGCGTCGACGAAGC
This sequence comes from Stenotrophomonas sp., assembly GCA_036403795.1. Lineage (GTDB taxonomy): Bacteria > Pseudomonadota > Gammaproteobacteria > Xanthomonadales > Xanthomonadaceae > Stenotrophomonas_A. Next base: position 27,070 of record DASWQJ010000270.1, on the reverse strand, counting down.
CATTGCCCTGGAAGCCGATGCCCAGGTAGGCCCGGATGTTCTGGGGATCCAGTTCGGCGGTCATGCTGAAGTGGTCATAGCGGACCACCTCGCCCCGGCTGTTGTCGCCCAGGCGGATGCCGCCTTCCAGCGAAGCGACCTTGAAGCTGCCGTCCCAGGCATTGCCGCGCGGCCGGATGTTTCCATCGATGGTCACTTCGCCGCGCAGATGCAGCTGGCGACCTTCGTTCGGCGGCAGCCACGGTTGGATCAGGGTCAGCGGCAAAGCCTCGCTGTGCACCGTGAGGCCTTCGCGTGGCCAGTTGGCGGTGACGCACAGCGCACCACCGCTGCCCACCGCGGCCAGGCATGCGTTGGACACGGTGAAAGCCGGTCCGTTGAGGGTGTATTGCACCGGCTGGCGCAGCGCCCAGGTGTTGCCCTTGGCCGGCACGATGCGCAGCGTGGACAGATTGCCTTGCCAGCGATTCCCGGTGCGACGCGAGTCACCCTGCAGCGTCAGTGCCGCCATCTCGTTGCGCAGTTCGGCCTGCACGCGCAGGTCTTCGACCGTGCCCTGCGCCTGCACCTGCACGGTATCCAGTGCCATGCCCATGCTGACCTGGCTGGCCTGCAACGTGAGCGAACCGCTGCCACCGCGCCACGGCAACTGGCCGCGCAGCGACAAGGTGTCGGCCGCATAGTCGTTCCAGCGCAGCCCGCTGCCGGTGAGATCGGCGTTGATGTCCGGTGCATCGCGCCGACCCCGCAATTGCACGTTGCCACGCAGCGTGCCGGCGGCGCCAGGCAGCAGGTCGTCCAGCTGCAGTGGCTGCAATTGGGCGGCCACATCCAGGCGATCTCCCACGCTGCCACGTGCGGAGATCCGGCTGTTGCCGATGGCAAGGGTCACCTCGCCTTCGCCTTGATGACCCTGCAATGCAACGCGGCCTCGGGCGTTGATGGCACGCTGGCGCAGCTGGCCGCGCAAGGACGCAATCTCGGCGGTGGCCTCGTATTCGCCGGGGGCACCGTTGGCTTGGGGCGGGCGTTGCCGACCCTTCGACGCGATCCGACCGGAAAGCCGCCCGTCCCAGCCCGGCACGAAATAGCCGGGATCGAACTGCGACAGCTCGGTCGCCACATCCCAGGACAGCTGCGGCTGCCAGCCCACCTCGCCGGTCACGGCCAATACGCCACCGGGGGTCTTGGCTTCGACATGGCGCAACTGGGCACTGGCCTGGTTGCCGCGGACGTCGAATTCCACCGCCGCCTTTTGCGCGTCGCGCTCGAGCTGCGCGTTGCCGAATGCAGCCCAGGCCTTCAAGGTGCCTGCCAGGCCCAGGCGCGCTTCGCGCAGCTGCACCGGCACTTGTTGAGCCTGCGGCGTGGTGGGGTCTGGCGCGGGTATGAAAGTCAGGTCCCTGGCGTAGGCACCAAAGCGGAACGAGGCGTTCTCGGCATCGCGGAAGTCCGCGCTGCCACGCAGCCGCACGCGACCGCCAAAGGCATCCACCACCAACGGCGCCGCGGTCACCACCTGATTCTTCAAGGACAGTCGCGAGGGCTGCAGCACGATCGCGCGATCGCCCTGGCTCAGCTTGCCGTGCACGCTGGCGGTGCCGCCCCTGCCGTCTGCCACCAGGTCGAAGGCCACCGGCGTGGCCGGTTCCGGATCGACGATGCCGGCAGCGCCCATCAACAGCGCCGGGTCGAGCGATTCAGTTGCCGCCTTGAACGCCCACGTCGGATCCTCGCGCCCACTGAACACCAGGCTGGCGCGCAGCGGCGCAGGCGCGCGGCCGGCGATCGCCACTTCCATCTTTGCCAGATCACCACGCGCCACCAGGCCGAAGCTCGCCGGCGTGCGCCCTCGCGGAGCCGGCAACACGGCGCTGGCCACCAGGTGGGTCTTGTAGTCCTGGCGCGGCACGTAGTCACCGTCCAGGCGGAAGTCGCCACGGTCGCTGTCCACCACCAGTTGGCGGGTCCGCAACTCGCCGTTGGCCATCTCCAGCCCGCCGCGAATGCGATGCAGATCGATCAGCGGTTGTTGCGACTGGGTCACCCGCAGCTGATCCACCTCGATGGTATCGGCCTGGATCGCCAGAGGCATCTCGATGGCCGGCAACGAATCGGGCCAGCGCGGCAACTCGAACGGCGCTTCGCTCTTGGCCAGGTTCAAGGTCGCATGGCTGATCTGCAGGGCATCCAGTCGCAACTTGCGGCCCAGCAGGGGGCGGATGTCCGGATCCAGGTACACCCGTTCGGCGGTGAAGTGATAGTCCTGGTAGCGGAAATCCACCCCACGCAACGTCAGGGGGCCGGCCAGCGGACCATCCACTTCCTTCCAGGTAAAAGTGGCCCCTGCGGGCAGGCGCGCTATCACCTGCGCCAGCAGCACATCGCGACCGGCCACCGATTGCAGCAGCCAATACACCGCCAGCAACAGCAGCAACGCCACGCCGACCACGGTCAGCCCGGACCCGACCCAGAAACCGCGGCGCCGATAGAAGCGGGGGCGCGGCGGCGCGACTGCAGGGCCGGGCGCGCTCACAGGTTCGCTCCGATGTTGATGTACAGCTCGAATTGCGAATCCGGATCGTCCAGGCCGTGGGCCACGTCCACGCGGACTGGTCCGACCGGCGATCTCCAGCGCAGGCCCACGCCGATGCCGGTGTGGATGTCCGGACTGTTGTCGAATGCACTACCGGTATCCACGAACACCGCCGCGCCCCAGGGCCCGCCGCTGAAATAGCGTTCGTACTCGGCGCTGGCGGTCAGCACGTTCTTGGCGCCCAGCGCGTACTTGTCTGGCGGCGGCGTACGCGGGCCGACTTCACGAAAGGCGTACCCACGAATGCTGTTGTCGCCGCCGGCGAAAAAACGCAGGCTCGGCGGCATCGAGACCAGGTCGCCGGTCCAGGTGGTGCCGGCTTCGCCACGCAGGATGAAGCGGTCGCTCGCGCCCACGCCATGGAACCAGAACAACTGCGCGTACGCCTGCGCAAAACTGGTTTCCGAACCGACGCCCTCGATCCCGCCACGCACGAACGTCTTCGCCGCGATACCCCGCCGCGGAAACAGACGGTCGTCAACGTTGACGTAGTTGGCGTCCAGCTGCGGATAGACAAACGTCGCGTACTGGTAGAACGCATCGGGCTGATCATTGGTGTTGTAGCGCCAGCGCTCGCGCAATGCGTTGATGGAGGCAATGGCGGTCCAGCGCTCGTTGATCTCGCCGCTGCGCGCGGCGCTGAACTTGACGTTGCGCAAGTCGATGTAGTCCGTCTGCTCATCGTAGAGCGCGCCGGAAAACGTGTACCAGCCATCCAGCCACCCGAACGCGGGGATGCTGTAGCTGCTCGCCAGGCTCTTGCGCTTCTGCGCATAGTCCAGCTGCGTGTTCATCTTGTGCCCGCGCGAGTTCACATAGCGCCGCTGAAGGCCGCCGCGCACGCCGGCCCCGCTCTCACTGCCATAGCTCAGGCCAGCGGTATAGATCGTGCGCTTGGCGCGCTCAAGCCTGACGTCGATCGGCACGCGCCCGTCGGCATCGGCTTCTTCGGGCTTGGGCTGGATATCGATCGTGCTGAAGTAGTCGAGCTTGGTCAGTGATTCGCGCAGGCGATCCAGCTTGCCTTCGTGGTAGTAGCTGCCCTCTTCCCAATAGACCAGGGGGTCGAACAGGCCAGGCTCGAAGTAATCGAAATTGAAGCGCACCGGGCCCATGTCGTAACGGCGACCGCTGTCCCAGCCCAGGTCGATGTCGGCGGCAAAATCGGCTCGCGTGACCTCGACCCGACGGCGGGTGAAGTCCGCATCGAAATAGCCACGCTCGGCCAGGCGGCGGGTAATGCGAATCTTGCTGGCTTCGTACTGCGGATGATTGAGTACCGCGCCCTTGGCCGGCTGGAACTGGGCCAGGTCGCGCTGCAGGTATTGGTCGTCCTCGGCCCAGCCCAGCATTTCGATGTTGGACTGGCGCACCCGGACCGGCTGCCCCTTGTCCACGTGGATGATCACGGTCAGGTGGTCGTCGGTGCGCGGGGTATCGATGCGGATCGTCGGCGAGTAGTAGCCGAACGGCTCCAGCGCGCGGCGTGCCTGCCGCTGGGTCTGCGCCAGCAAGTACTCAAGCCTGGATTCGCCCTGCACCTTGCCGATCGATTGATAGAGCGACAGCGAGACCTCCAGGTTCTCGATCATGTCGGCGTCGGCGCCCTTGTCCAGGCCTTCGATCTGCACCTTGTCGAGGGTGGCGCGCGCCCACGCGGGCAGGGCCACCGCACACAGCAGGATCGTCGCGAGGAAAACCGAAGGAGTCAGACGCATGCCAGCGAGGATATACCGCCACCGGAAGAAGGACCCGTTAAGAGCGGTTCGATCCGCCCCGCGATAGGGCGGCCCGCAGGCCTCTGCGCGCGCGCCCGCGGCCACGTGAGCGACCACGCTGTCGGCCTGCGACCCGGTGCAACACGGCACCGGCCGCCGGGCGCGTGCCTCAGGCCGACAAGTGCTCGATCGCCGCAACGCTGCCCAAGCGATCGCCCAGCCGCTGCAGCAGCGACAGGCGATTGCCGCGCAACGCCGGATCCTCGGCGTTGACCATGACAGCTTCGAAGAACGCATCGACCTGCGTGCGCAGCAATGCCAGCCGGGCCAGTACCGCGACGTAGTCGTGGCGGTGCAGCGCCGCATCGGTATCGCCGATGGCCGCTTCCACCGCCTCGGCCAGGGCCTGCTCGGCTGGCTCGCGCAGCAACGCGTGGTCCACGTCCGGGGCAATCACCCCGTCGGCCTTGCGCAATATGTTGCGGATGCGCTTGTTCGCGGCCGCCAGCGCCTCGGCTTCCGGCAGGGCGGCAAAGGTACCGATCGCGTCGATGCGGCGATCAAAATCGTACAGCGAGCCGCGCTCGGCCACCGGACCGACGCCACGGCCGGCCTCACTGCCAAACAGCGCCGCCACCGCATTGAACTGGGTCGTCGGCACGCCCTTGTCGGCGTAATAGCCGCGCAAACGCTCCAGCACGAACTCGAAGATCTCCCCGGCCACCGCGCCCGATTCCGGCAGCGGTTGCGGCTTGTCGCCCGCATGGCGCGCCATGGCCTGCACGGCGGCGTCGGTGGCGGTGCGCAGCAACGCCTTCAGGTCCAGGTCGATGCCGCTCTCGATGACCGTGCGCGCCAGGCCGAGCGCATTGCGACGCAATGCAAACGGATCCTTGTTGCCGGTGGGCTTGAGCCCGGCGGCAAAGCCGCCTGCCAGGGTATCGGCGCGCTCGGCGATCGCCAGCACCTTGCCCACCGGCGACAGCGCGATGTCATCGCCGGCAAACCGCGGCTGGTAGGCCTCATCGATCGCCAGCGCCACTTCCGGCGACTCGCCACCGGCCACGGCGTAATGGCGGCCGGCGATGCCCTGCAGCTCAGGAAATTCGCCAACCATCCGCGATTGCAGATCGTTCTTGGCCAGGTCGGCGGCGCGCGCCGCCAGCACCGGATCGGCGCCGACCTGCGGCGCGATCAAGCGTGCCAGCGCAGCCACGCGCTGGCTCTTGTCGGCCACGCTGCCCAGCCGGGCCTGATAGGTCACCGACTTCAGGCCTGCGCCCATCGCCACCACGCCCTGCTTGAGATCTTCGTCGAAGAAGAACTTGGCATCGGCAAACCGCGGACGGATCACCCGCTCGTAACCCTTCGCCACCTCGGTCACGTCGCGCGATTCGATGTTGGCCACGCCGATGAACTTCTCGGTCAAGCGGCCTGCACCGTCCAGCACCGGGAAGAACTTCTGGTTGATCTCCATGGTCTCGATCAGCGCTTCCTGCGGCACCGCCAGGAACTCGCGCTCAAAGCCGCACAACACCGCCGAGGGCCATTCCACCAGGTCCACGACCTGGGCCAGGTTGTCCTCGCTGATGCGCGCGCTGGCGCCCACCTTGGCCGCAGCGGCCTCCACTTCGGCGACGATGCGCGCGCGGCGCTGCGCCGGATCGACCATCACGAAAGCCGCGCGCAGCGACTCGACGTAATCGGTCGGCGTGCTGAGCCAGACCTGCTTGTCGTGCATGAAGCGATGGCCCCGGCTCATCCGGTCCGAGGTCAGGCCCAACAGTTGCGCCGGCACCACGTTCTTGCCCAGCAGTATCACCAGCCACTGCACCGGGCGCGCGAAGGCGTAATCGTGGTCGCCCCAGCGCATCGGCTTGGGGATCGGCATCGCCGCGATGGCCTCGCGCAGGATCTCCGGCAGCAGTTCGGCAGTGCGGACCCCCGGCTTGAGCGCACGATGCACGAAGCGTTCGCCCTTCGCATCGCTCAGGCGCTCCAACACCGACCATTCCACGCCGGCCTTGGCGGCAAAGCCCTGCAACGCTTTGGTCGGCTGGCCCTCGGCATCCAGCGCCACGTTCAAGTACGGGCCCAGCAATTCACTGCGTTGCTCAGGCTGCTCCAGCGCCACGCCCGGCAGCAACACGGCCAGCCGTCGCGGGGTGGACAACGGCTTGGCGTCGCCGCGCTCGTGCGCGATGCCGCGCTTGTCCAGGCCGGCAATCACGCCATCGAAGAACGCCTGCGCCAACCCCGGCAACGCCTTGACCGGCAGCTCTTCGGTACCCAGTTCGATCAGCAGGGGTTGCATCGTGGAGTCCATCGCAGTGAGGTTCATGGGGCAGGCGCTTGAAAGGGGATATAGAACTGTCGGAACAGCGGCAGCGCTTCGTGGCGGTCCACGTGCGCGCGCAAGGTTGGATACGGATCCAGGTCCCACGGCACCGATTCACGCAGATGGGTTACAAAGCACGCCACGGCGATGTCGGCGTGGGTCATCGCCTCGCCCACCAGCGCCCCGTGTCCAACGCGAGCCGCGCAGTGCCGCTCCAGTTCAAGCAGGGCACCCTCGACCTGGGTGCGGCAACGCGACAGCCACAGCTCGCTGCGTTGCTCGGCCGGGCGGAACACCCGTTCGAGCACCATCAACAGGGCTTTGTCGATCGCGCCGGTCGCCAGGGCAATCAGCCGCTGCGCATCGCGGCGCGCGATACCGCCGGCAGGCATCAAGGCACGTGCCGGGCCAACGGTGTCATCCAGATAGTCCAGCATCATGGCCGACTCGGTGAGCACTTCCCCGTCGTCCAGCACCAACGTGGGTGCACGGCCCAGCGGGTTGAATTCACGAATGCGGTCGAAATCGCGACCCACCGACCAGGCGCGGTGCTCGAACGCGATGCCGTACAGCGACATCGCCATCGCCACCCGCCGCGTGTACGAGGAGTCGTACATGCCGATCAGGATCATTCGGCCTGCTCCGCGACCTCGGACTTGAGGCCCGGAAAACCCAGCTTCTCGCGCTGCGCGTAATAGGCCTGCGCGACTGCCTGGGCCAGCGCACGCACGCGCAGGATGTAGCGCTGGCGTTCGGTCACGCTGATGGCGCGCCGCGCATCGAGCAGGTTGAACGAATGGCTGGCCTTGGTGACTTGCTCGTAGGCCGGCAGCGGCAGGCCGAGTTCCACGAGCTTCCTGGCTTCGCGCTCGCAGGCATCAAAGCGATGGAACAACTCTTCCACGTCGGCATGTTCGAAGTTGTAGGCGCTCTGCTCGACCTCGTTCTGGTGGTAGACATCGCCATAGGTGACCGGCGTGCCATCTGGACCATAGGTCCACACCAGGTCGTAGACGTTGTCGCAGTTCTGCAAGTACATGCACAACCGCTCCAGGCCATAGGTGATCTCGCCCAGCACCGGGCGGCACTCCAGGCCGCCGGCTTGCTGGAAGTAAGTGAACTGGGTCACCTCCATGCCGTTGAGCCAGACTTCCCAGCCCAGGCCCCAGGCCCCCAACGTGGGCGATTCCCAGTTGTCCTCGACAAAACGCAGGTCGTGCACCAGCGGATCGATGCCCAGCGCCTTGAGCGAACCCAGGTACAGCTCCTGCAATCCGTCCGGATTGGGCTTCATCGCCACCTGGTATTGGTAGTAGCGCTGCAGGCGGTTCGGGTTTTCGCCGTAGCGTCCGTCGGTGGGCCGGCGCGAAGGCTGCACATAGGCTGCGTTCCACGGCTCCGGTCCCAGCGCGCGCAGGAAGGTGGCCGGGTGGAAGGTACCTGCACCCACTTCCAGGTCCAGCGGCTGGATCAACACGCAGCCCTGGTCGGCCCAGTACTGGTTGAGGGTCTGGATCAGGCCCTGGAAGGTGACGGCGACACGCGGATCGCGCGGAAGACTGGACATGCGGCAGGGGCCGTGCGAAGTGGTGCGCTAGTATAGCGACCGGTCCGCGGCGCCGGCCGCGGCGGGGAACGACATGATGGAACAACGGCATTCCGCCGAGGCAGTGAAGGCCCAGCTGGGCGCAACCCTGCCGCGGGGGCGGCTGGCCTTTGAACGGGTGGTGGCCGCCTTGCTGGCCGACGAGATGGTCGCCCCGGACGATCGCGAACGCATCCAGTTCTCTGCCCAGGGCGCCCGCAACGCCAGCGAAGTCCATCCCCTGGTGCTGCTGGCCAACCTCAAGTTGAGGGCCAACGTAGCGCCTGCCGGGGAACTCGGGCTGGAGCGCCTGACCGAATGGTTGGCGACGCGCGTCGGCATGCGCTACCTGCGCATCGACCCCACGCGCGTGGAAGTGCCCAGTGTCACCGGCGTGGTGTCGCATGCCTACGCGCGTCGCCACCGCATCCTGCCGCTGCACGTGGATGCCGATCGCGTCCTGGTCGCCACCAGCGAACCGCTGGCGCTGGAATGGCTGGCCGACGTGCAGCACCTCACGCGTCGCCGCATCGACGCGGTGCTGGTCAATCCGCTGGACCTGCACCGCTACACGATGGAGTTTTTCGGCGTCACCCGTTCGGTGCGCGGCGCCCACGGCGACGTGCGCAGCGCCGACCAGAACGTGGGCCTGCCCAGTTTCGAGCAGCTCGTCGAACTCGGTGGCGACGTCAACGCCGACGACCACCACATCGTCCACATCGTCGACTGGCTGCTGCAGTACGCCTACGAACAGCGCGCCTCGGACATCCACCTGGAGCCGCGGCGCGACACCGGCCGCATGCGCTTCCGCATCGACGGCGTGTTGCACAAGGTGTTCGAGGTGCCGCCCACGGTGATGACTGCAGTGGTCAGCCGCATCAAGGTGCTCGGCCGCATGGACCTGGCCGAACGCCGCCGTCCGCAGGACGGTCGCATCAAGACCCGCTCGCCCGGCGGTCGCGAAGTGGAAATGCGCTTGTCGACCATGCCGACTGCCTTCGGCGAGAAGTGCGTGATGCGCATCTTCGACCCGGACGCGGCTTTCAAGTCCATCGACCAGTTGGGCTTCAGCCCGGAGGAAGCCGCCGGGTGGACGGCGTTGGTGCAGCGCCCGCACGGCATCGTCCTGGTGACCGGACCGACCGGCTCGGGCAAGACCACCACGCTGTACTCCACGCTCAAGCGCCTGGCCACGCCGGACGTGAACGTGTGCACGGTCGAAGACCCGATCGAGATGATCTCGCCGGAGTTCAACCAGATGCAGGTCCAGCAGAACATCGACCTGGACTTCGCCAGCGGCGTGCGCACCCTGCTGCGCCAGGACCCGGACATCATCATGATCGGCGAGATCCGCGACCTGGAAACCGCGCAGATGGCGGTGCAGGCCTCGCTGACCGGCCACCTGGTGCTCTCGACCCTGCACACCAACGACGCCGCGTCGGCCATCACCCGCCTGCTCGACCTGGGCGTGCCCCATTACCTGGTGGCCTCCACGCTCACCGGCGTGCTGGCCCAGCGCCTGGTGCGCACCCTGTGTCCCCACTGCAAACGACCGCACGTGCTGGACGATGCCGATTGGGATGCGATCCGCGATCCGGGCGAGGCCCTGCCGTCGGTGGTGGCTGCCCACGCCCCGGTGGGTTGCCTGGAATGTCGCCGGACCGGCTACCTGGGCCGGATCGGCCTGTACGAACTGCTGCCGGTCAGTGCCAAGCTGCGCAGCTTGATCAGCGCCGACATGGACCTGGCCGGGTTCAACCGTGCCGCGCGCGGCGAAGGTCTGCGCAGCCTGCGTCGCACCGGCCTGGAAAAAGTGGCCGAGGGCCTGACGACCGTCGAGGAAGTCTTGTCCGTCCTGCCGCCCAAGGAATGAACCGGCTCGACGCCAAGCCGGCACCCTTCCTGATCCTCGAAACCGGCCAGCCGGTTCGGGCCATGAAGCGCTACGGACGCTTCCCGCACTGGATCCGGGTGGCCGCCGGGCTGGCCGCTACCGAAACCGTCGTGGTCAACGTGGAGGCCGGCGAGGCGTTGCCGCCACTGCGCGGTTACGCCGGCACGATTGTTTCCGGCTCCGCCGCCTTCGTCACCGATCGTGCCGAATGGAGCGAACGCACTGCCGACTGGCTGCGCCAGGCCGTCCACGACGGCGCGCCGGTGTTCGGCATCTGCTACGGCCACCAGTTGCTGGCCCACGCGCTCGGCGGCCAGGTGGACTACAACCCGGCCGGACGTGAGTCGGGCACGATCGAGCTGGAGCTGCATCCACCGGCCTTCGACGATCCGCTGTTCGCCGGCCTGCCTGCCCGGTTCCCGGCCCACGCCACCCACCTGCAGACGGTATTGCGCGCCCCCGACGGGGCGACCGTGCTGGCGCGCTCTCGCCAGGACCAGTGCCACGCCTTCCGCTGGGGCGAATCGGCCTGGGGAGTGCAGTTCCACCCGGAATTTGCCACCCACCACATCCGTGGCTACGTGCACGCACGCGCCGACTGCCTGCAACGGCACGGTCGATGCGCCCGCACCATCGCCCGTGAAGTCAGCGCCGCCCCGTTGGCGCGCCGGCTGCTGCAACGCTTCGTGCGTCATGCCCGTACGCTGCCGTCGCCAGATGGGCAGGGAAAACAGCGATAATTACCCCGCGCCGGACCTCGCCGGCGCGCAAGACTATCCGGATCGGGAATGAGCGAAATTCGCAAGGTGCCGGCGACCGCCGGCGCGGAATGGCTGTTGACTGGCTTCACGCTGCTGCGCCGCGCGCCGCTGGCGCTGGGTTCGTTGGGCATGACCTGGGGGCTGATCGCGATGGTCGCCTATGCGGCTTCGCTGCTCGCGCCGGCAGTGGGCCTGGCCATCCAGTTCCTGATGGCGCTGGCCGGCCCGATCTTCCTGGGCGGCATGCTATGGGCCGTGCGTGAAGTCGACGAAGGTCGCCCGGCCCGTCCCTCGCACCTGCTGCATGGCCTGCAGGAAGGCCGCGCGCCGCACCTGCTCATGGCGCTCGTGCCGCAGCTGGTGGCCGGCTTGCTGTTGGGTGTCCTGCTACTGGCGCTGATCGGGACCGGCGGTTGGCAGCACCTGACCGACGTGACCGTGCAGATCAACGCGCTGAGCCAGTCCGGGGCACAGCCCGACCAGGAGCAGATCCGCGCGCTGGCCGAGCAGTTGCCGGCCGGGCGGATCCTGCTCTGGCTGGGCCTGGTGATCGTGACCCTGGCGGCAGTGAGCCTGGCGCTGTTCGTGATGGCGCCGCAGGTCATGTTCGACCACACCACCGGTACCCATGCATTGCGCGAAAGCCTGCGGGCCACCCTGCGCAACCTGCCCGCGCTGCTGGTGTTCTTCCTGATGGCGTTCGTGGCGCTGTTCGCGATCTACTTCGCGGTGATGCTGGTCGTGCTGCTGCTGGCGTTGGTGGTCGGCGTCAACGCGGCGATGTTCGTGGCACAGCTGCTGTTGATGGCCGTACTGATGCCGGTGTTCGCCGGCGCCGTATACGCGGCCTGGAAGCAGATGTTTGCCCATGCGGACGCGGTATCGCCGCCGCTGGCGGGCGGTCGCGACGACATCTTCGTCGCCTGAGGGGACGGCCGCGCCGCGGCCGCTCCCGGTTACTCTCCGTCGGATTTCCCGGCCGCCGGCAATACCGGCGGTTTGGGCACCACCGCGCGCGAGGCCACGATACCCAGCTCATAGAGCAGGCACATCGGGATGGCCAGCAACAATTGCGAGACCACGTCTGGCGGCGTCAACACCGCAGCGATGATGAAAATGCCGACCACGGCATAGCCTCGTCCCTGGCGCAGCTGCTCTGGGGTGACCCAGCCCAGCAGGACCAGGATCACCAGCGCCACGGGCAACTCGAAGCTGGTGCCGAACGCGAAGAAAATCACCAACACGAAGTCCAGGTAGGCATTCGCATCCGGGGTGATCGCAATGACGTCCGGCTTGAAGGTCGTCAGGAAGTGGAACACCGCCGGTAGCACCAGGAAATAGGCGAACGCGCAGCCGATGTAGAACAGCGCCACCGCCGAGGCCAGGATCGGGAACGCCAGGCGCTTCTCGCGCTGGTATAGCCCGGGTGCCACGAACGCCCACGCCTGGTAGAGCAACCAGGGCACGGCGATGAACAGGGCCACGAAGAATGTCAGCTTGACCGGTGCGAAGAAGGCACCCGCCGGATTCATCGCGATCATCGTCTGCCCGGCTGGCAGCTGGGAGATCAGCGGTCGTGCCAGCCAGCTGTAGATCGGACGGGTGAACGGCAACAACGCCAACAGCACCACGCCCAGTCCCAACAGCGCGCGCACCAGGCGCGCGCGCAACTCGATCAAGTGCTCGATCAGGCTGCTTTCGGCTTGTACATCGTGGGGCGCGCTCATGACTGCTTCTCAGGGCCGGCCACCGGCGCGGGCGGCTCAGCCGGGGTGGCATCCGGGACATCGGCCACCGGCAAGCCATTGTCGATGGCGACGGGCTCGACCACCTCGGCCAAGGGCGCATCGCTGCCCGCACGGATGTCGATGTCGCGGGTCACCTGCTCATGCAACTGTTGGCCCTGATCACGAGCGTCCTGCTGACCCTGGCGCAATTGCGCTTCGGCATCGCGCATCGAACGCTGCACGCTGTGCAGGTTGCGCTTGAGCTCTTCGGCCTCGAGCTCACGCTCCAGTTCTTGCTTGACCGAATCCCATTGCGACCGGGCACGGCGCACCCAAAGACCGGCAAAGCGTGCCGCCTTGGGAAGGCGTTCGGGGCCCAGCACGACGAGCGCCACGATGGCGATGAGCAGCAGCTCACTGAATCCGATGTCGAACACGCGCGACGCCCTATGGGTCAGCGGGCGTCGCGGTCGCGGTCAGCCTGCTTCTCGCGAGAATCGGTTTCGCTGTTGCGGGTCTGATCACTGAGCTGGCCGTTGGGACGGTCATCGTCGTGCATGCCCTTCTTGAATTCCTTTACCGCGCTGCCCAGATCCTTGGCGCCGCTGGTCAGCCGCTTGGTCCCGAAGACCAGCAGCACGATCACCAGCACGATCAGCCAGTGCCAGATGCTGAAACTGCCCATGATCCGTTCGCCATTGCAGAAAGAGGATGCTCAGGATAGCGCACCGCGCCGACGGTTGGACCATGCCTTTCAGGGCTTGCCGTCGAGCGTCTCGGTACGGATCTCGCCGTCGCCTACCGGCTGGAAACCCTGCTGTGCGGGGGCAGGTGCCTGGCCCGCCGGCTGAATCGGCGCGGTGGTGGCCTCCTGCCTGGACGCGGCAGGCGGCGGCGCAGCCGAACCGGCGGCAGCGCGCGCCGGGGCCGGGGCGGGCGCCGGCGAACCACTGCGGTTGGCGCGTGCGGTATAGGTCGCCTCTTCCAGGCGATCGCGGAAGCCGATCACGTCCGGCGATGGCTGCTCGGGTGCACGGCCCTCGAAAATCATGCGCGGCGTGCTGCCCGTGCCGTAGGCATTGAGGTCGGCCGCGTCGTCGATCTGCAGGATCGCCCCATCCAGCGCCACGCCGGCAAACAGGCCGCGCGCGCGCGACCACGACCAGATCTCAGCCTTGAGTTGACCGTCCGTGGCGGCGGCGGCATTGCGGCCCACCGGGCCAGCGGCCACGCCCGCATCGGCACCCAGGGTGAATTTGCCGTTGACGATGTTGTCCAGGCTACGGTCGTTGCGGAACACGAGCACCACGTCGGAGGACTGCACGCCAGCCTGGAACCCGATGCTGCCGCCCGTGAGCTTGACGAATACCGGCTGCGACCAGGTGCCGTCCTGGGTCTTGATCGACATCAGGCCGTGGCCGCGGCGCCCACCAATCACCAGGCCTGCCTTGATGGTGTCGGGGATCACCACGATCGCGCGTGCCTCGTCGAGCAGCTTGTCGGGGATGGCCTGTTCGGGGATCTGCTGGATATCGGCCAACACCCGTATCGCGTTTCGCGCGCGCTGGTCTTCTTCAGGGCCCGCGATCGCATGGCCGGCAGCGAACGTCAGGGACAACAGCAGGGCGAGGCGTGACAGACGGGGCATGCGGAGCTCCAAAAGACAATCACCGAAAAGATAAGCCAATCGCGGCCGTTTTAGTCGCCCGCTGGTGAATAGCCGATAAGCGCGATACCCACCGACTATCGGGCCCATCGCGACGAGGGAGGCGCGGCGGCGCGCCCTGCTCTGCCACAATGCGCGCATGTCCCACGCACCCGACACCGCCCTGCTGGCGGTTAATCTAGGCACGCCGGACGCGCCCACTGCGCCTGCGGTGCGCCGTTATCTCGGCGAGTTCCTCGGCGACCCACGCGTGGTCTCGCTTCCCGGCTGGATCTGGAAGCCGCTGTTGCACGGCCTCATCCTGCCGCTGCGTGGTCCCAAATCGGCCGAGAAGTACGCGCAAGTGTGGTTGCCGGAGGGTTCGCCACTGGCGGTCCATACGGCGCGCCTGGCCAACGTCCTGCAGCACGAATTGCCCGACTGGCACGTCGCCTGGGCGATGCGTTACGGGCAGCCCGCGCTGCGCGGCGCCCTGGATGCGCTGCGCGAGGCGGGCGTTGCACGCGTGATCGTGTTGCCGCTGTATCCGCAGTACTCGACCACCACCACCGCCTCGGTCCGCGACGTGGTCGATCTCTGGAGCGCGGCCAATCCGCAGGTCTCGACCCGCTTCATCGACGACTATCCGGAAGATCCCGCCTGGGTGGCGGCCGTCGCCGATTCGATCCGCACCCATTGGCGCGATCACGGGCGTGGTGAACGACTGGCGTTTTCGTTCCATGGACTGCCGCAACGCGTGGCCGATGCCGGCGATCCCTATCCGCGGCAATGCGAAGCCAGCGCGCGTGCGATCGCCGCGGCACTGGGTTTGACCGAAGATCAGTGGCTCATGGGCTATCAATCGCGCTTTGGACGCGAGCGCTGGTTGCAGCCCTATGCCGAACCCACGCTCTGGGCACTGGCCGAATCAGGTGTGCGCGAGATCGATGTCGTCTGCCCGGGATTCGCTACCGACTGTTTGGAGACGCTGGAAGAAGTGGCGATGGGTTTCTCACACAGCTTGGCCCAACGCGGCACGCGGCTTCGGTATATCCCCTGCCTCAACGACGACCCAGCCCACGCTGCGGCGCTGGCGGCGCTGGCGCGACGTCACGCATGAACCCTGTCGTGCATGAGTTCGGCTGCACCCTGCCCTTTGGCGAACTGCGCGGGCTGCGCACCGGGACTGTCGGCGGTCGCCGTGTGTTGGCGCTGCACGGCTGGCTCGACAACGCCGCCAGTTTCCTGCCGATCGCGCCCCAGCTGCCGGAGCTGGACCTGGTCATGACCGACCTGCCCGGCCATGGCCACAGCGCGGCGCTGCCGGCGGGCAGCGAGTACACGATGATCGGCGCCATCGGCAACGTGCTCGCCGTCGCCGATGCACTGGGATGGGAGCGCTTCACCCTGCTGGGCCACTCGATGGGCGCGGGCATCGCCAGCCTCGTCGCGGCCGCCCAGCCATCGCGGGTGGAAGCCCTGATCGCGATCGAGGCACTCGGCGGACTGAGCGAAAGCGTGGAGAACACCGCCGATCGCTTGCGCGAAGCCGTCGCGGCCCACTATGCCTTGCCGGGCAAGGCGCTTCGGGTTTTCCCGAACCTGGAAGCCCCGGTGCGCGCCCGGATGATGGCCAATCAACTGTCTGAACCTTGCGCACGCCTGCTGGTCGAGCGGGGCGTGCGCGCGGTGCCTGGCGGCTTCAGCTGGGGCAGCGACCAGCGCCTGACCCTGCCCACTGCCGTGCGTTTGACCGAAGCGCAGATCGACGTGCTGGTGCAGGCGATCGAATGCCCGACCCAGGTCATTTTCGCCACTCCCGCCCAGCCCTACTTTCCCGAGCCGTTGCGCAGCCGCCGCGCCGCGCTGTTGCGCGATGGGCAGGTCGAATCCCTCGCCGGCACGCATCACCTGCATATGGAGGATCCCGCCACCGTTGCAGCGGTGTTGCGGCGATTCCTGGCACTGGATGCCTAGCCGAAGGTGCCGCGAAGCGCGGCGACCGGTTCGGCTCGCAGCGGCGACCTGCGGCAACGTCGAAGTGCCAGGATCGAGTCGGAACGACGCAGTCCGACTCCACCGGCTACACGGATCAGGCGCTCAACAACCGCCGCAGCTGCGCCTTGAGCTGCCGTCCCTGTTGCTGGAAATAATCACGTTCGGCACGCCACTCGGGCCATCGCGAGGCCACCTCCTGCCAGAACGCCGGCGAATGATTGGCCTGGATCAAGTGGCAGAGCTCGTGCACGAGCACGTACTCGAAGGCCGATGGTCGTCCCAGCACCAACGCCAGGTCCAGCGCCATCGTGCCGTCCGGCGCCAGCGAGCCCCACTGCGAGGACATGACCTTCAACCGCACTCGCGCCGGCGCGCGCGGCAGCGAGGGCAGGTACTTCGGCAGCCAGCGTCCGACGTCGGCGCGCGCCTGCGATTCGTAGAAGTCGCGCAGCGCCCGCATCATCGCCGGTGTCCCGGCGCGCGCAGGAAGGTGGAAATGCGCGCCCTGTGCATCGCATTCGAGTCGCGCATAGCGGGCCGCGTGCCAGTGCAGCGGCAGCCGTTCGCCGCGCAGTGGCAGCCATTGCCCGGCTTCGTCGTGTCGCAGCGGCGGCAGCAGATCGTCCTGCAGGTAACGCGACAGCTGGTGGACCAGCCAATCGCGATGCTCGTTCAGGAAACGCTCGCCGGAAACCAGGCTTGCGCGCGCCGGAAGCGTGAGCCGGGCACCGCGCTCGTCCACGCTGAGCTTGATGCGTCGCGCGCGCGGATCGCGCACGCGCAACACCTCGATATCGTCTTCGCCCACGCGCAGCCGAACGCAGTCGCGCTGCAGTACCGGGGGCGACAGCGAGGCGATCAGTCGGGGGAGGAACTTCGCCATAACGTCCACAGCATACGCCCGCCGAGGGCGGGCGCGTCAGCTTGCCTCAGACCTCTGCCTTGCTCAGCTTGAGGGCCTGTTCAAGCAGCAGGAACAGCCGTCGCACCTCGCCACTCATCAGCGCGAAACGGGCATCGAGTTCGGCGCGCACACCGTCCTGGTCCACGTTTTCCAACTGGTCCAGTGCACCGTCGAGGAACTTCAACTTGCGGATCACCAGATCGTCGCCCAGGACGAAGGAAACGTGGTCGTCCAGGATGAGCGCCAGCTTGGTGACCTGCTTGCCCGCCTCCAGGTGCTTGTCGATTTCCTCGCAGCGCAGCTCCTGGTGTTGGCACTTCACCACCGCGCCGCCCTCGATGGGATCCTTCATCTCGCACTCTTCGCCGAGGCTGAGTCCTTCAGGCAACGGTTCGCCGGCGATCCAGCCGGTCAGCACCGAGCGCGGCGCCACCTCCGCATTCAGCGGCAGCGCCGGGAACGACCCCATCGC
The DNA here is from genome assembly GCA_036403795.1 of Stenotrophomonas sp. Lineage (GTDB taxonomy): Bacteria > Pseudomonadota > Gammaproteobacteria > Xanthomonadales > Xanthomonadaceae > Stenotrophomonas_A. Next base: position 9,432 of record DASWQJ010000270.1, on the reverse strand, counting down.
CCCGCGGATTTCGGACATCACGTTCTCGCCGCTCTTGCGGCTGGAGGTATCCACGGCCACGTAGCCGTGCTGCAGGTCCAACATGGCGTCGGTGCGCGAGGACTTCACGAAGGCACGCGGCAGCAGCTCGTGCACCAGGTCGTCCTTGAGGCGCTTGCGGGCCTTGCCGCCCGGCTTGCGGCCTTCCTTCTCTTCGATCTCGGCCAGCTTTCGGCCGAGCAGATCGTTGACCACCGAGCCGGGCAGGATCTTGTCCTCGCCGCCAACGGTCAGCCACAGGAACTGCTCGAGACGATGGGACAGCACTTCCTGTTCGTCGCGACCGAAGGGCGAAATAAATCCGCGCGAGGTCATCTCCAGCGGGCCCACGGGCTTGAGCCGGGCCTCGGGCAGGTGCGTATCGATGTCGGAAAAGTCGAGCGTGGTGGGGAAGCGGAACAGCGTCAGATTGCGAAAGAACATCGGGAAACCGGTAGTGGAAGGGGGCGTGAGCGGAACAAGCGGATGCGAAGGCTAGAACAGGCGCGGCAGCGCCGGTAGTGCGGCGGTCGAATCGTCGACTAACCAGGCCTGCGCATCCGGCAGAAGAGGGGCGCCGCCAGTGGATGGCATCAGGAAATCGAACAGATTGCGGTCGGCCAGCTGCGAGGGTTCGACATTGGCCAGTGCGCGGGCGATCTGGTCCACGCGTCCCGGGGTGTCTTTTTCCCACTGCTTGAGCATCAGGCCGACCTGCTTGCGTTGCAGGTTTTCCTGGCTGCCGCACAGGTTGCACGGAATGATCGGAAACTGCCGCACCTGTGCATAGTCGATGATGTCCTGCTCGGCGACATAGGCCAGCGGCCGGATGAGCACGTGCTTGCCATCATCGCTGCGCAACTTCGGCGGCATGCCGGACAGCTTGGCATGGTGAAACAGGTTCATGAAGAAGGTGGCCACCATGTCGTCGCGATGGTGGCCCAGCGCGATCTTGGTGAACCCTTGGGCTTCGGCATGGGCATATAGCGCCCCGCGCCGCATGCGCGAGCACAGGGAGCACAGGGTCTTGCCCTCGGGAATGACACGAGTGACCACCGAGTAGGTGTCCTGCTCGATCACATGGTAGGCAACCCCCAGCGCGCGCAGGTGACCGGGCAGCACGTGCTCGGGAAAGCCCGGCTGCTTCTGGTCCAGGTTGACCGCGACCAGTTCGAAGGGCACCGGCGCTTTGCGCTGCAACTGCAGCAGGATGTCCAGCAACGTGTAGCTGTCCTTGCCGCCGGACAGGCACACCATCACCTTGTCGCCGGGCTCGATCATCGCGTAGTCGGCGATGGCCTGCCCCACCTGCCGGCGCAGGCGCTTGGTCAACTTTCCATGCTCGCGCCCGACCCGATGCGCGTCGCGTCGGACCGGGGCGGGATCTGGCAGGGATAGGACGGCGCTCATCGACCCCATTCTAAACGGTCGTCGGGGCCTTCCCCGCGTCGCCCACCGGCAGCGCCCGGCCGACGCGCCGCGGTGTAAGCTCGGCCACGATGCAACCCATCGATCCCGCCAATCTCGCCGACCGCCTGGCTCTGCTTCGGCACGAGCATCGCAAGCTCGACGATGAGATCACTCGTCGCGTCGTCGACCTGCAGGCCGACGAACTGGCCATCAAGCGACTGAAGAAACGCAAGCTGCTGCTCAAGGACTCCATTGCGCGGCTGGAGAGCGCCTTGATTCCGGACGAGCCGGCCTGAGCCACCGCGCGCAGCGGTGTCGCCGACGCGGCCGCGATGACTCAGCCGTAGCAACCTGCGCGCGAGCACCCTGGTCACCGATCCACCCCCCGGTGACCGGCACGCGCGTCAGTCCTGGGGCGCGCTTTCCTCGACCGGGCGTGCCGCCGCGGGGCTGACCCGCTCGATCGTGTGGCGCAGTTCGCGGCCCAGGATGAACTTGGCATCCTTTGCCCACGCATCCAGGCGCGCATCGAACAGCAGCTTGTTGCTTTCGTCCGGCCATACCAGGCGCAACTCGCGCAGCTTCTGGATGAAACCGCGGAACAGGGCCTTGTCGAAGAACTCCGGCGCTGCCGGTGCGTAGAGCAGGCTCAAACGCTGTGCGGCCTGCTGGCACAGGCTCTCCAGTTCGGCCGCACCCAACGTGCCCGGCCCGTTCTTCACCAGCACCGAGATAGCGATGTAATAGCGCTCGAATGCCTGCTGCAACGAATGGCCGATCGCCCGCAGCCGGAACACTTCATCGGTCTGTCCCGTGTTGCGGGCCAGGATGCCGCCGTCGTCGTCATTGATGTTCTGCAAAAGGCCTTCGCGCACGAACACATCGATCGTCTGCTCGATGCGCGCGGCGAACTGATCCTCGGTCCACGGCAGGAACAATTCGGCCTGCAGGAACGGATAGACGGTGCGTCCCAGCCGGACCAGGCCGGCGCGACTCATGCGGCGGTTGTTCTGGAAGCAGCAAGCCACCCAGGACGACGCGGTGAACAGGTGGATCACGTTGTTGCGGAAGTAGCTCAGCAACACCGCCGTGTCGCCGCTGACGCTGAGCACATCGCCCAGCGGATGCGGCGTGCGGGTGAGCACGTTGATCTCTTCGGCGTGGGCGATGATGCGGTCAGGCGAATGCGGCGTCACCGTGACCCGGTCCGAATAAGGCATCTCGGCCAACAGTTTCTTGCACAGCTCGATCTGTGCGATCAGGTCCGCTTCGCCCATGGCGTGCTTGGGCGTGGACAGCAGCGCCAGCGCCAGCAGGTTGATCGGGTTGACGTCGGCCGCGGCGTTGACGCGCACCTGGATCTGTTCGGCAAGGCTGTCGACGGCGTGCGAAAGCCATGCCGGCTTCTCGTCCTCGGGCACCGGTTCGCCATTCCAGTCCGGGGCCACGCGCGCCAGCACATCGTTGAGCGCGATGGGCTCGCCGAAGTTCACCACCACCTGGCCGTAGTTCTGCTTGAGCACCTTGGGAATACCCCACAGCAGCGCCCAGATCGACTCCTTGTCCTTGGGCCGGCCGCTGAGCTCGTCCAGGTAGCTGTTGCCCTCCATCAGCTTCTCGTAGCCGATGTAGACCGGCTGGAACAGCACCGGCTTGCGCGGCTGGCGCAGGAACGCCCGCAGGGTCATCACGATCATGCCGCCCTTGGGCTGCAGCAACCGGCCCGTGCGCGAGCGACCGCCCTCGACGAAGTATTCGATCGAGTAGCCGCCGCCGACGAGCTGGGCGACGTACTCGCTCAGCACCGCCGAATACAGCGCATTGCCCCGGATCGAACGACGGATGAAGAAAGCACCGCCCTTGCGCAGCAGCGTGCCGACCACGGGCAGATTGAGGTTGATGCCCGCCACGATGTGCGGCGGCACGATGCCGCGCTCATACAGCAGGTAGGACAGCAACAGGTAGTCCATGTGGCTGCGGTGGCTGGGCACATACACCACCTCGTGCCCGGGGGCGGCCTGCTTGACCTTGTCCAGGTGGTGGACCAGCACGCCGGCGAAGATGCGATTCCAGACATGGGCCAGCAGGAAGCTGGCCGAACGCACCACCGGGCTGGAGTAGTCCGCTGCGACTTCCCAGGCATAGGCATGGGCCTTGCGCCAGGCATCCACGGGCTTGCTGTTGTCACGCTTGGCCTGCGAGGCAATCGCCTCGCGGACCGATTCGGCGGCCAGCACCTGGTCCACCAGCAAGCGGCGGGTCGACAGGTCGGGGCCGATGATGGCTTCGCGGATGCGGCGGAAGTGGGTGCGCAGCACGCGCTGCAACTTTCGCAGCGTGCGTTCGGGCGGCAACCCTTCGTCGATGGTCTGGCGCAGCGAGATCGGCGGAGCGAACCGGACGATGGTCGTGCGGCCGTTGAGCAGCACCGACAACAACCGGCGGAAACGCCCGACCAGCGCCCAGTTTTCCGAGAACAGAACCGCAAACCAGCCGCTTTGGCGGTCTGGCGCGCGTCCCACGAAGATCGACACCGGCACCAGGTGGACGTCCAGGTCCGCCCGCACGCGGTGGGCCTGGAGCAACTTGGCCAGAGAATCGGAATGGGTCTTGCCGCCGCGCTGTTCGGGGATCAGCGAATTGCTGCTGCTGCGTCGCGACAGCGCCAGATAGGCCCGCTTGCGTTGCAAGGGGTCGCCCGGCAAAGGCACCAACGGAGAGGGCAACCCCGCCTCACGACAGGCCTTGTCCAGGATCAACGCATTGGACAGGCCGTAGTCCTCCAGCACGTACACCACCGGCCGGCCGTCGTTGTATTGGCCCGGCTGCTCGGGCTCGATCGTCAGCCCGAGCCACGGGTCGGCCAGGCGGCCGAGCAGGCGGGCCCACCAGGGGCGTCGCTCCGGTCGCGGCCCAGGGCCGGCCATCGGCACGCGGCTCGAAGGCACGCCCGCGGGATCCCCCGGGAGGGGCGCCGGGGGAGGGACAGGGCGGCCGGGCTCGGGAGGCTGGCCGTCGGGAAAAGGCAGGTTGTTCTGTTCAGGCATCGCCGACATTATGGCTTAGGCGGCTGCGGTAGACCCGCCTGCCCACCCGGAACCTGCGTCGATTCGCCGGGCACGGGGGTGGCAGCGGCCGCCGCAGAAGCCGCGTCCACCTCGGCCGAAGACTGCAGCAGCGCGGTGACCTCCCGCTGGACGCTGGCCAGGTACCAATGGCCCTGCACCCGCACGAGGTCGGCGCTGGTGTCGATCTGTTCGGCTGCCAGCGGGTATTGGATGTGGACCTTCGCCCGATCGCCCTGCTGGCTGACCAGGCCGACGCGGGTCTCGGCCAGACTGGTATCCAGTGCCAGGCCATAGGTCTCCAGCACCGCCTTGAGCTCCTGCACGAAGGGCCCCAGGCGACGCAGGCTTTCCTCCATTCCGGCCGCTTGAAGGTCGGCATCGTTGCGCAGGCCCGTACGACGCGCGGCCGCCACCAGTCGCGGAATCGCCGCCTGGGCGTGGGGCCGATCCGCCAGCGGCGCATTGCCGATCCAGTCGCTCAGCGCGGTCACCAGTTTCACGTAGTGGGTGCGCTGCTCGGGGGTGTAGTCGCCCTGGTTGCGCAGGTACTGCACGCCGAACAGGCCCAAGGAATGTGCCGCCTGCTTGATGCCGGTCCCTTGCCCGGCGATCTGCGTATCGAAGGCGCGCTGGAGGCGCTGCTCGGCACCGGGCTCGGACAGCGCCTGCAACAGGCGCGGCAGTTCCCCGCCCAGCGGCAGCGTGGTCAATGGCCAGCGGCTGCGGCCCTGCCGCCAGGCACTTTCGAGCTCGGCGTATTGCTGCGCGGTGACCGACGCCTTGGCAAATCCGACCAGGTCGTTGGCCTGCAGGTGATTGACCAGCTGCCGGACCGTCGTTGCAGGCTCGGCCGCGGCCCCCGGCAGTTCGGGTGGTTCACGGCGACAGCCACCCATCCACAGCAAACCCACCATGAGCAGGAAACAGGACGGCGGCAATCTGGACGCCAGGAGCGTTCGCGGCATTAGGTCGACTCCCCGGATCGATTGCGCATCTTGCAGGCCCTTCACATCCAGCGGCAAGACGCCGGGCCCCACGGTGTGCCGGGTCCCGCGGATGTCCGAAGCCTGTCCGGGATTGTCCTTCTGCTGCTAAGGCAGCCCGGTCCGGACGCCCCTGATCGTGCCAGAAAGCAGGCCGCAGGATATTGCGACGCATCATGTAAACGTTTGCATACCCTGCTACGGTCCGCCCCATTGACCCCCCGCCCCAGTGGCACGAGGACCCGACACCGGCTGCACCCAAGCCAGGAAGGCGACCCACGCAGGACATGGCGGGACATGACGTCGCCCATTCCGCGCTTGAGCTGCGACCCTGCGGGCTGCGCCAGGGTCGCATTGGATCATTCGAACCCCATGCAGCGGGCGTCTTCATTTCCCCCGCCGCCACGCCCACAAACGTTGACGTTGGCTCCGCCAAATCGTGACGCTCCGCAAAACGTTCACATCCAACGTTGTATCCGTTCACGCCGACATTCCAAAAACTTTCCCCCACCCGGGAGGGGTCCTACGTGAAAACCATCCGCTCCAAAACCTGCTTCCCCGCCCGCAGCCTGCTTTGCTGCGCCTTGGCCACCGGTCTGTTTGGGGCCGCGCCCCAAGTCTTTGCCCAATCGGCCAACGCCAACCTCCGTGGCCAGGTGAGCTCTCAGTCCGGCCCCACCAAGGACACCGACGTGGTCGCCACCAACGTCGCCACCGGGGCCGTGCGCCGTGCCAAGACCGGTGCCGACGGCAACTATGTGGTGGTCGGCCTGCCCCCGGGCACGTATCGGGTCGAGGCCGGCGGGCGCACCGAGACCGTCACGGTCACCGTGGCCTCCACCGCCACCCTCAACATCGCCACCGGCGGTGAAGCGGCCGCTGCCACGGGCGGATCGGCCACCACGCTGGACACCGTGAACGTGGTCGCGCCCACGCTGCTGCAGGAAGTGCGCACCTCCGAAGTCGGCAAGACCGTGTCGCTGCGCCAGATCCAGACCACGCCGCAGGTCTCGCGCAACTTCCTGGAGTTCGCCGACGCGGTGCCGGGCATGGTGTTTACCCGCGACGCCAAGGGCAACACCTCACTGCGTGGCGGCGCGCAGAACACCAGCTCGACCAACGTCTACATCGACGGCGTGGGCCAGAAGAGTTACGTCAAGGAAGGCGGCGTGGCCGGCCAATTCGGCAGCGCAGGCAATCCCTTCCCGCAGCTGGCCATCGGCGAGTACAAGGTCATTACGTCCAACTACAAGGCCGAATACGGGCAGATTTCCAGCGCCGCGGTGACCGCAGCGACCAAGTCCGGCACCAACGAGTTCCACGGCGAAGCGTTCTATCGCTACACCGACGAAGACATGCGCGCCATGACCCCGTCCGAGCGTCGGCCAGGCGAAGACAAGGTGGCCTCGCAGGAGAAGGAGTACGGCTTCGCGCTGGGCGGTCCGATCATCCAGGACGCGATGCATTTCTTCATCACCTATGAGGCCAAGCGATTCGACCTGCCGACCACGGTGGTACCCGATGCTGCGGCCGTGCCCGGTGCCGCCTTCCTGCCGGGTGATGTCGCCTCGCAGCTGGGTACCGAGAGCCAGCATTTCGAGGAAGACCTCTTCTTCGGCAAGATCGATTGGGAGCCGACCGATCGCGACCGCTTCGAGCTTTCCTTCCAGGATCGCGACGAGAACCAGGAAGAGTTCAGCGGCGCGACGGCGCGCTCGCACGGCATCGTCAAGGAAAACACCGATCGTCGCTACGCACTGCGCTGGAACCACAGTGGTGATTGGTTCTACAACGAAGTGCTCGCCACCCACGAAGAGTCGTTCAACAACCCGCTGCCCATCACCCTGGGCAACGGCTACATCTATACCTATCCCAACGGCACCAGCGAAGCCACGATCATCGGCGTGGCCGGCGGCTCACCGCTGTCGGCACAGACCAAGGGCCAGAAGGGCTGGTCGATCGAAGACAACCTGACCCTCAACACGCTCGAGTGGCACGGCGACCACACCATCAAGATGGGCGCGCGCTACAAGGACATCGACCTGTACGCGGCCGATGCGCTCGACATCAATCCGCAGTTCTATTACACGATGGGCACGGCGGGCTTTCCGGACGACACGCCGTACAAGGCGTTCTTCACCAAGCCGGTCATCGGCCTGGGTGGACTGGCGCCCAGCGTCACCTCCAACGCCAAGCAGTACGGCCTGTATATCCAGGACGATTGGCAGGTCAACGAGCACCTGATGTTGAACCTGGGCCTGCGTTGGGACTACGAAGAAAATCCTTCGTACCTGAACTTCGTGACGCCGCAGAATGTCATCGATGCTTTGTACGCGCAGGATCCCAATGGCCCGCCTGGCCAGTCGTACGCGCAGTCGTTGGCAGCCGGCGGCCTGGACGTCAACGACTACATTTCGACCGGCAACAACCGCAGCGCGTTCAAGGATGCATGGCAGCCACGGCTGGGCTTCTCCTACGACCTCAACGCCGATGAGATGCACGTCATCCACGGCGGCGCCGGTCGCTCCTACGATCGCGATCTGTTCGATTACCTGCAGTTGGAAGTCACCAAGTCCGCGCTGCCGCAGGTGACGGTGAACTTCCAGGATCCGGCCACCGGCGCGTGTTATCGCGGCGCCGCTCCGTGTTATGCCTGGGATCCGGCGCTGCTCACCGGCGGCGTGGCTGGCCTGCAGGCGCTGGTGGGCGACACCAGCAACTCGGGTACCGAAGTGGACATGCTCAACAATAAGCTCAAGGCCCCGTATTCCGACCAGTTCAGCCTGGGCATGAGCAACCAGGTCGGCGATTGGCTGACCGATGTCACCGTAACGCGAGTGCTCAGCTACGACGGCTTCGGCTTCACTTTGGGCAATCGCTACCCGAACGGCAATTTCTGGGACAACCCGCAGTTGTGCAATCCCACCGCCAACCCGGGCCTCAGCCAGCCGTGGGGCTGCCCGATCCCGGGTTTCGGCGCACTGATCGTCGGCAACAACGGCATCAAGACGCAAAGCACCCAGTTGCTGCTGTCCGGGCAAAAACCCTACAGCAAGGAAAGTGGCTGGGGCGCCTCGGTGGCCTACACCTGGACCAGTGCCCGGCAGACACGCGACATCAACGAGCACTACGCGTTCGATGCGGCCACGCTGGAGGACTATCCGTGGATCAAGTCCAACGCCACGTCGCATCATCGCCTGGTCGCCACGGCCAACTATGACGGTTTCTGGGGTATCACCTTCGGCGGCAAGCTGACCTTGGCCACGCCCATTCCCAGCAATGACTTCATGTGCGGCCTGGTCGCCGGCCCGAACCAACCGGAGTGCCTGCCCGCAGGTTTCAGGCCCCAAGGCAACGGCAAATTCCTGATCGGCGGCAAGATCTTCGGCTATCGCTCGGTCGACCTTCAGGCCACCAAGGATTTCAAGATCGCCGGCGACTGGACGGCCTATGCACGGCTGGACATCATCAATGTCTTCAATTTCGACAACTTCACCAACATCCTTTACCAGACCGATCCCGATGGCCGGAAGATGGCCTACTACAACGAGGACGGCGACATTGTCGGTGTGCCCCGCCAAGTCAAGGTCGAGGTCGGCGTGAGGTTCTGAGCCAGTCCCAATGCGTGAGCCTGAAACCCGCCGGTGCTCCCGGCGGGTTTTTTCATGGGCCGCGAGACGGGTAACGAGCTCGACGTTGTTGGCCGCGGCCATTCGTGTCGGTCTTCTCCCTTGTGTCGGCCTTCTCCCTTTCGCTGGGCGCTTTGGGATCGCGGCTTGCGAGTTGGGTTTTTTTGTTGGGGGCGCGGTTTGTGTTTGGCGGTTGGTTTTAAGTACTTACGGTGCGGGCCCCGACCTGCCGGGATGGTGGGTCGCGGTTCGAGCGGCCATCCATGGCCGCACTCACCGCACGTGGGCCATCCATGGCCCACTGACCCACCACCCCGCCAGCTC
>DASWQJ010000269.1:0-14687 GCA_036403795.1 Stenotrophomonas sp. | reverse complement strand
CGAAACCAGGGGCGATAAAACGGGGTCAGGTTGACTTCTCGCCGAGGCGAGAAGTCAACCTGACCCCGTTTTACCGACCTGCGCCAACATCGGAGACAATCGACCACGGCCCCCTGCAGGAGTCGCACATGGATCCGGCATTGCCCCCGTTCGAAACCCACCGGGTGCAGAACCAGCCGCCACCCTTCGAACCGCGCGACCTGTGGCAGGACGATGTCGTGCTGCGCGACGCCCTCGCGCGGGAGGGCGCGGCAGGCTTCGGCGAACGGGTGGCCGGTTACGGCGCGTTGGCCGGCGACGAGTTGTATCGGATTGGTTTCGACGCCAATCGCGATCGTCCGCGTTTGCGCACCCACGATCGCTACGGCCATCGCATCGACACGGTCGAGTTCCATCCTGCCTACCACCGCCTCATGCAGGCCGCCAAGCAACATGGCGTGGCCGGGTTGCCGTGGCATGAGCCGCGCGAGGGCGCGCATGTGGCGCGCGCGGCGCTCAGTTACCTGCACCACCAGGCCGAAGCCGGTACCAGTTGTCCCCTGACCATGACCCACGCCGCGGTCGCGGTGCTGCGACAGGAACCGTTGCTGCGTGATTGGGCCGCCAAGGCGGCGGCGCCCCACTACGACCCGCACGATGTGCCGATCGCCGGCAAATCAGGCATCACGCTCGGGATGGGCATGACCGAGAAGCAGGGCGGATCGGACGTGCGCGCCAACGCCACCGTCGCTGAGCCGCTGCACGAAGCGGGCGCCTATCGTCTGGTGGGGCACAAGTGGTTTTTCTCGGCGCCGATGTCCGACGGTTTCCTGGTGCTGGCGCAGGCGCCGGCGGGTTTGACCTGCCTGTTGATGCCGCGCCGCCTGGCCGATGGGGCGCAGAACGCCTTTCGACTGATGCGCCTGAAAGACAAGCTTGGCGACTGGTCCAATGCCTCGAGTGAAGTGGAGTTGTGCGGGGCCACGGCGTACCGCGTGGGTGACGAGGGGCGCGGCGTGGCCACCATCATCCCGATGGTCATGTTGACGCGGCTGGACTGCATGGTCGGTGCCGCGGCGCAGATGCGCATGGCCTTTGCCCAGGCCCTGCACCATGCACGCCACCGACTGACCTTCGGGCGCCCGCTGGTCGAGCACCCGCTGATGAGCAATGTGCTGGCCGACCTGGCGCTGGAGTCCGAAGCGGCCACGGCGCTGTCGCTGCGGGTGGCACGCGCAGTCGACCGGGCGCCGCATGACGGCGGCGAGGCGGCGTTTGCGCGCGTGGCCACGGCGTTGGGCAAATACTGGCTGTGCCGGCGTGCACCGAGCTTCGTCAACGAGGCCCAGGAGTGCCTGGGCGGCGCCGGCTACGTGGAGGAGTCGATCCTGCCGCGCCTGTATCGCCAGGCGCCCCTGAACTCCATCTGGGAGGGCAGCGGCAATATCCAGTGCCTGGACGTGCTGCGCGCGCTGGGTCGCGAGCCCGAATGCGCCCACGCGCTGTTGCATGAGCTGGAACAGGTGCCGGCGGCACCGGCGACCTACGTTCGCACGGTCGAGTCGGTACGCGGCTTGCTGCGAGGAGGCTTCGACGAGTTCCAGGCGCGGGCGGCGGCCGAATCGCTGGTGTTGGCCGTGCAGGCGGCCTGCCTGCTCCGAACGGCCAGCCCCGCGGCGGCGAGCTTCATCGACAGTCGATTGGGAGGTCGGCACGGACTGGCCATGGGCACGCTCGACAAAGGCGTGCCGGTGGGGGATCTGCTCGCACGCGCGCTGCCGACCTGATCTGCGCTGCCGGCGCAGTGGTCGCCGGCTGCACACACAGGAACGGCCCGCAAGCGGGCCGTTCCGTGGATCGGCGCTAAAGCCCGATCAGTCAGTGCTGGTCGGCCTTCTGCTCGGCCTTCTGGCCCACTTCGCGCGCCTTGTCGGCGGTCTTGTCGGCCGCATCGGACATGTCGGATGCGATGTCCTGCGTGGCCGCAGCAGCGTGGTCGGCCATCTCCTGGGTCTTCTGCGCAGCGGTGTCGGCTGCCTCGCGCGTGGCCGCTGCGGCATGCTCTGCCGCCGAGGCCGCATCCTGGCGTGCCTGCTCGGCTTCCGGGCCCTGGCAGGCGGTCAGCGCCAGGGCGGCGAGCAGGCTGGCTACGAAAGTCTGGTAGGTCTTCATCGGAACATCCTGTGAGTAGAGAGAGTGGCCGAGCTTAGGCCGCACCCTGTGGGCGTCAAGGCAAAACCGGCACGCGGCCGTCGGGCAAAAGAAAAAGCCGCCGGTTTCCCGGCGGCTTCTTCAGGACTGCGAACAGCTAAGAAGTGATTACTTCTTGGCTTCTTCGGCAGCGTCCTTGGCCTGGTCGGCGGTGTCTTCAGCAGCCTTAGCCGTGTCCTTCGCCTGCTCAGCAGCAGCGTCGGTGGTGGCGGCAGTGGCGTCCGAAGCAGCCTGGGTCGCGGTGTCGGCAGCGGTGGCGGCGGTGTCGGCAGCAGCCTGGGCAGCGTCGGCAGTCTGTGCGCCGGCAGCGGCGGACTGGTCAGCAGCGGCCTGGGCGTCGGCAGCGGCTTCGTTGGCCGAAGCAGCAGCGTCCTGAGCCTGTTCCGGCTTCGAGCAGGCGGTCAGGGCCAGGCCCAGCGCCATCGCGATCAGCAGCTTGTTGATGCTCATGTGTCTCAATCCTCGTCGTTAGTTAGGCAACGCGCAAGTGCGCGCCCTCAACATGATGACAAGCCGAAGTCGGGTGTCAAGCTTACCCGCATTCAGCTTTTGCAGGGGTGCGTGAACCCCAATCAAATCAATTCGATGGCAATGGCAGTCGCTTCACCGCCGCCGATGCACAGCGTGGCGATGCCGCGTCGACCGCCGCGCTTGCGCAACGCATTCACCAACGTCACCACCAGCCTCGCGCCGGAGGCGCCGATCGGATGGCCCAGCGCACAGGCGCCCCCGTTGACGTTGACCTTGGCGTGGGGGATGCCCAGCTGCTTGATCGGCGCCATCGCAACGACGGCGAATGCTTCGTTGATCTCGAACAGGTCCACGTCGGCCAGGTTCCAGCCGACTTGTGCCACGAGCTTCTCGATGGCCGCGATAGGGGCGGTGGTGAACCATTGCGGTTCCTGCGAATAAGTGGCATGGCCGACGATGCGGGCGAGGGGGGCCAGGCCGCGGCGCGCAGCTTCCTCGGCGCTGAGCAGCACCGTGGCCGCAGCGCCGTCGGAAATGCTGGAGGAACTGGCCGCCGTGACCGTGCCGTCCTTCTTGAAGGCCGGTTTCAGCGACGGGATGCGGGCGATGTCGGACTTGCCGGGCTGTTCGTCCTGCGCGTATTCGACCTCGCCTTTGCGCCCGGCCACCTTGACCGGCACGATCTCGTCGGCAAACGCGCCCGAACTGATCGCCGCCTGCGCGCGCTGGACCGATTCAATCGCGAAGGCATCCTGCTCTTCGCGGCTGAAGCCGAACTTCTCGGCGGCCAGTTCGCCAAACACGCCCATCGCCTGTCCATCGTAAGGATTGGTCAGGCCATCCCAGGCCATGTGATCCACGGCCTGGAAATTGCCATACCGGTTGCCGGTGCGCGAGTTGGGCAACAGGTGCGGGGCATTGCTCATCGACTCCATGCCGCCGGCCACCACGATGCTGGCCGAGCCGGCCTTGATCAGGTCATGGCCCAGCATGATCGCCTTCATGCCCGAGCCGCAGACCTTGTTGATCGTGGTGGCGCCGGTAGCGGCGGGAATGCCTGCCGCCAGCGCGGCCTGGCGCGCCGGTGCCTGGCCCAGGTTGGCAGGCAGCACGCAGCCCATGATCACTTCGGACACATCGGCCGCCGGAATGCCCGCCTGTTCCAGGGCCGCGGCAATGGCGGCGGCGCCCAGGGTTGGGGTCGGGACGCCGTTGAATTGGCCCAGGAATGAACCGATGGCGGTGCGTTTGGCAGCGGCGATGACGATGTCGGTCATGAAAGCGAACTCATGGAAAGTGGGCCGATTATCCGGCCGGCGCGCAGTGGATGCCAGTTGACCGCGTGGCCTACAGACTTTGCCGCTGCGATCACGTATACGGAGCGCAGGCTGGACGGGATGGCGGCTGGTAGGCCGCACGGCCACGGGGGCGTGGAATGACACCGAATGGATGGGCGAAGACCTCACTGGCTTGCGCACTGGCGACCCTGCTGGTGGCTTGCGGGGGCGGCAGCAATGGCAATACCCGGCCCAGCGCGCCGCCCGCGTCGCCGCCGGTGACACCGCCACCGGTGACGCCCCCGCCCACCACGCCGCCCCCCACGACGCCGCCGCCGGTGCCGCAACCGACGATGGATGCGCACCTGGTGTTGATCGATGCCGTCGGGCTGGCCGCCTCGGGCCATACCGGCGCGGGGTTGCGCATCGGGGTCGTCGATACCGGCGTCAACCGCAACCACCCGGCCCTGCAAGGCCGGGTGGTTGCCAACTACAACTACGTCGATCCGGCGACCAATAACCTGGCGATCGACGATGTGGTGGGCCACGGCACCACCGTCGCGCAGTTGGCGGCCGGTACGCCGTTTGGCAATTGGCCCGGCGGCGTGGCGCAGGGCGCGCAGATCGTGTCGGCACGCATCATCAACGACAAGGCGCCGGACGATGACGGCACCGGCGACGGCAATGAAGTGCATGGCGCCTTGGGCCTGCAGGCCCTGCACGACGACCTGGTGCGCGCCGGCGTGCGCATCATGAACAACTCGTGGGGCGGGCTGTATTGGAACGATGCCGGCGCCACCGCCGCGATCGCCTCGGAATATCGCAATTTCATCGTGGCCAACGATGGCCTGGTCTTGTTCGCCACCGGCAACGAATCCAGACCGAACCCGTCGGACATGGCCGCGTTGCCCAGCCAGGCCGGTTCCGGTGGAACCATGCCGGCCGCGGATCTGGAACGGGGCTGGATCACCGTGGCCGCGTTGGATACGGCCACGCCTACGCAACTGGCCAGCTATTCCAACGCCTGTGGCGTGGCGATGCGCTACTGCCTGGTGGCCCCGGGAACCGCGCTGTTCACGGGCACCAACGATACCGCCGGCAATCCGACTTACTGGTACGGCAGCGGCACCTCGTATGCCACGCCGCTGGTATCCGGGGCAGCGGCGCTGGTGTGGCAGGCGTTTCCCTATTTCAACAATGACCTGGTGCGGCAAACGTTGCTGGGCACCGCCAAGGATCTTGGCGCGCCGGGCGTGGATGCGGTGTTTGGTTACGGGCTACTCGATGTGGCACGTGCACTGCGCGGACCGGCGCGGTTGGACTGGGGCACGCTGCAGGTAAGCCCGCCGGCGGGAAGCAACGTGCCTTGGAGCAATGACATCAGCGGCAGTGGCGGGTTGGTGGTCAGCGGCAACGGGAACATCGTCGATGGCGTCAACGATCCCTTGCTGGTGCTCAACGGCAACAACAGTTTCAGCGGGGGGCTGCGTGTGACCGGCGGTGCAACGGTGCAGTTGCGCGGCGGCATGCAGTCGACGGTGACCATCGAGGCGGGCGCCCAACTGGACGTGCAGGAAGCTACCGTGGCAGGCAGCGTGCTCAACCTGGGTGTCGTGCGCTTCAATGGCGCGTCGTCTCCGGCGCGGGACAGCACCTTCGCCGATGTCGACAACCAAGGGGTGTTCTTCAACCAGGGGCCGGCCCACACGCGCCTGACCGGCAGTTTCCGACAGTCGGCCAACGGCGAGTTCTGGATGGTACTGGGCAGCGATCCGCTGCAGATCGCCGGCAGCGCGCAGCTCGATGGCAAGCTCTACGTGCAGGACGTGGCGCAGGGCTATGTCGCCCATCACCAGACCGAGGTGCTGGTGGCCGCAGGCGGCGTCAACGGACGCTTCGCGACGCTGGGATATCGCCCTACGTTGCTGCTCGAAGCCACGATCGGCTATGGCAGCGATCGAGTCTGGCTGGACGTGGATCGCGTGGACGTGGTGGCCGCCGCCACCGCGCTTGGCATGCCGACGAGCGCGTCGCTGGATTCGGCGACGCGCATCGAAGATGCCTTCCGCGTGATCGATGCAAACCAGCCCACCAACCCCGCGGGTGCGAGCACCGGAAGCGACCTGTTGCGCGGTGCGGCCGGCATCCAGCAAGTCGGCTCGCCCAGCGCGCTGGGCGCCACGCTGGACAGTCTGTCCGGACGCCTGCATACGATCGCCGGCGCGACGACTTTCGCCGGCATCGACCAGGATCGGCGCGCGCTGTCGCAACGCTACGACAACCTGAGCCATGATCGCGCGGCAACCGGCGCGTGGATGCGGCAGACCGGCAGCGCCGGCGGCGGGTCCGGCGCCGGTTACGACCTGGTCGGCTGGATGATCGGCCAGGATGCGCGGGTGGGTGCGCAGGGCGTCGTCGGCTACGCGTTCGGCGAAAATCGTGCGGACAGTCGTGTCGAGGCGAGCTTCGATCGCGGACGCGACCGCCAGACCCAGGCGCAGTTCTATGGTGGCTGGTTGCACGGCGATTTCTACGCGATCGGCAGCGTGGGCGCGGGACGCTATCAACGCGACGTGGACCGTGGCTTGTTGCTGGGCGAGGAGCGGTTGGGGGTCAGCACCCACTACGCCGGTGATTTCTCGACCGTGGGCCTGGAGAGCGGTTATCGATTCCGCGTCGCGGCCGGAGCCAGTCTTACGCCCTATGCGGGGCTGCAATATGCGCGCGTGGAAGACCCTGCCTTCGAGGAATCCGGTGGCCTGGGCTTTGGCTTGCGCAGCGAAGGCGGCGCCACGGCTCGCAGCCAGGCCATCGCCGGCCTGCGCACTGCGCTGGAAGTACGCCATTGGCGTTTGTCGGCCTACGCCGAATGGCAGCAGCTGCTGTCACAACAGGGCGATCGGATCATGGCCAGTTTCACCGGCGTGGATGCGTGGGCCGCCCTGCCGGCGATGAATGCAGACTCCGTGGGCATGGCCGGGCTGTCGGCGGCGGCGGCGCTGTCGCCGCGCACGCGCCTGTCGTTCGGTTACGACCATCGTTTCGGCGCCGGCGGCCTCATCGACGCGGCGGAGAATCGCTGGCGCCTGGACTACGCCTTCGGTTTCTGACGGCAACGCCGGGCGGTGGCTTCGCCCTGGCGCGGTGCCCGGCGCACGGTCCGGAAGAACCGTGTCGCCGTGGCGATGGGGTCAGCGTTCGTTGCGCAGCTTGTTGATGAAGCGCGGCGTGGTGCGGCCAAGCGGCAGTTTGAGCTTGCCGATCGCGTCCACGCGCGCCTGGGCCATGCGATCGGCCGCCTGCTGCGGTGCGATGTTGTCGCGCGTGGAGAGATCGAACACTTTGTCCAGGTTGTGGTAGATGCTGCGGATCAGGCGCATCGCCCGTTCGCGGTTGTAGCCGTCGATCTCGAGCGAAACATTCATCACGCCGCCGGCGTTGACCACGTAATCGGGCGCGTAAAGGATGCCGCGACGGTGCAGTTCGTCTCCCACCGAAGGATCGGACAGCTGGTTGTTGGCAGTGCCGCAGACGATGCCGGCCTTGAGGCGTGGCACGGTTTCCTCGTTGATCGCGCCTTCGAACGCGCAAGGTGCGAATACGTCGGCGTTGACCTCGTAGATCTCGTTCACGCCCACTGCTTCGGCGCCATATTCATTGACTGCGCGCTCCACCAGATCCGGTTGCAGGTCGGAGACGAACAGCTTGGCGCCGCGCTCCCGCAGCAGCTTCACCAGTTCCATGCCGATATGGCCCAGCCCCTGGACGGCGATGCTGGCGCGGCTGACCTCCTCGTGGCCGAACTTGCGGTTCAACGACGCCATCAGTGCCTGCAAGGCACCGTAGGCGGTAAAGGGCGCTGGGTCGCCCGAGCCGCCATGGGCCTGGTGTACGCCGGTGACGTATTCGCTTTCCAGGTAGATCTGCTCCATGTCGTTGACGTCGGTGCCGACATCCTCGGAGGTGATGTAGCGCCCGCCGAGCGACTCGACGAACCGGCCAAACGCGCGGAACAGGATTTCGTTCTTGTCGGCCTTGGGGTCGCCGATGATCACCGCCTTGCCGCCACCCACGTTGAGTCCGGCCAGCGCGTTCTTGTAGGTCATCGTGCGGCTCAGGCGCAGTGCGTCGTTGATGGCCGCCTCGGTGTTGGGGTAGGGCCGCATCCGCACGCCACCGAGCGCAGGCCCCAGCACCGTGCTGTGCAAGGCGATGATCGCGCGCAGGCCGGCGTCCTTGTTGTGGCAGAAGACCACCTGTTCGTGACCGCTGGTGTCGAGGGTTTCAAAAAGCATCGGTGTGGCTCCGGTGGCCTGCCGCCAGGCAACGGCCGTGTGTGCGGCACTTTGCCTGTGGGTGGGAAAAAACAAAAAAGCGACGGAGGAAACAGGTCCTTGTCGTCGCGCGGCCGCATTCTAGACCAGCGGCGCCCATTCATGCAGGCGGCACCGTGGCATGCCTCGGCCACGCAGGCGCGCCAGCGTTGTGGCGCCTGGGTCTTGGGTGTTCAACGCCCTGCCGGCCCGTGATGGGGCGGCGGGCGCAACGGCTGCCGGCGCCCGGTCTGCGCTTAGTCCCGGTCAGGGGCGCCGAGTGGAAAATAAGACCGGTAGGGGCGGGCTTCCTCAACGGCACGGGCGAAGGATGGGCGCTCGAGCAAGCGACGGCGGTAGCCAAGCACGCGCTCGAAGCGCGCATCGATCGGATGCGTCCAATCGGCATAGAACAGGAAAGGGGCTGCCACAATCGGCCAGGCTGAACGCATCGCCGACTGCCCATTGCCGGTCCTGCAACCAGGCCTCCAGCCATGCGTAGGCCTTGTCGAGCAGGTGCCGCGCATCGTCCACGCCGTGCGGATCGCGTGACTCGACCGGTCGCAACGCGTCCAGCACGATCTTCTGTTGCGGGGTGGAGAGGTAGTTGTCGAACACGCGATCGAGCATGCGGACTTGCCACGCCAGCGCCGCGTCCTGCGGTAGCAGGGTCACCGGACCGGGGTGATGCAGCTGCAGGTATTCGATGATCGTGGTGGCCTCCATCACGATCTGCGCGCCATCGTGCAGCACGGGAAAACGCCCGATGGGCCACAGCCGGGCCAACTCATCACGCGCGTCGGCCTGCTCCAATGAGCGATAGACGAAGGGCGTGCCCTGTTCGTACAGCGCCACCAGCACCTTCTGGCAGTAAGACGAGAATGGATGGGCAAACAACTCGGGCAAGGTCGAGGGCATGGCGGTGGATCCTCCGGGTTTCCGGATACGACGCGGGTACAGCCGGCAGATCGACAATCACGTGACGTGCGCATGCGATTCACGCGCGCCGGACAGCGGCCCCCGTAGCGTTCACCTTCGACGAGGCCACGGGGCCTCCGCCAGCGGGCGTGGACGCCCAGGGAGACGACATGATCAAGTGGGCCATCATTTTCGCCATCATCGGCATCATCGCAGGCGTGCTGGGCTTTGGCGGCCTGGCCGGAGCTTCGATCGGGATCGCGAAGTTCCTGTTCTGGGCCGGGATCATCATTGCGGTCGTGCTGTTCCTGGTGGGCATGAGCATCGCCAAGAAGGTCACCTGAGATCGAAGCAGTGTCTCGACGCTGTCCCCGGACAGCGTCGAGTGACGTCGCCTTCACGAATGCGGACCTAGGCTGACGGCCAAGGTGGTGGAGGGTGGCCGGTGGAATTCATTGCGGTAACCCAGTCGCTGGCGGCCACGCCGCCGGCGGCTGATCTCGAAGACGAAACGCGGCAACTGGCCCTGCTGATCCGCAGCGTCACCGATTACGCCATCTACATGCTGGACGCCGAAGGCTATGTGCGTACCTGGAACCCGGGCGGCGAGCGCATCAAGGGTTATCGCGCATGCGACATCGTAGGGGATCATTTCTCGCGTTTCTTCACCGCCGAAGATGTGGAGCGCGAACTGCCGTGGCGTGCCCTGCAGACCGCACGCGATAACGGCAAGTTTGAAGGCGAAGGTTGGCGCGTCCGAAAGAATGGCTCCCGGTTCTGGGCCAGCGTCGTCATCGATCCGATCCTGCACGAAGGCCGTTTGATTGGTTTTGCCAAGATCACCCGGGACATCACCGAACGCTACGAAGCCCAGCTGAGATTGCAAGGGGCGCAGCAAGCGCTTGCGCAGGCGCAGAAGATGGAGGCGGTCGGCAAGTTGACGCTGGGACTGGCCCACGATTTCAACAATCTGCTGGCGGTGGTCGTCAACTGCCTGGAATTGGTCGACATGCGACCGACCGCAGACACGCGCACGCATGAACTGGTGGCCGTCGCGCAACGCGCGGTCGATCGCGGCACGCTGCTGACGCGTCAACTGATCTCGTTCGGGCGCGGCCAACCGTTGGTCAGCGAGCGCCACGAAATCAGTGCATTACTGCATCAATCCGTCGACCTGTTCCGAAGGGCTTGCGGCGAGCCATTGCCGTTCACCGAAGCGTTGTGCCCGGAGCTGGGCGAGGTCGACGTCGACCCGAGCCAACTGGAAGCGGCCGTGCTCAACCTGATCGTCAACGCCCGCGACGCATGCCGCAACACCGGCGACATCCAGCTGCGTACGACGCGTTGGCATGGGCAATCGCCTTATTCGCCGGACCAGCCACCGCGCGATTACGCGCGCATCGAGGTGATCGATACCGGTCCTGGCATGACGCCGGAGGTGGTCGAGCACGCGTTCGAACCGTTTTTTACCACCAAGGCCATTGGCCAGGGCAGCGGCCTGGGCCTGAGCCAGGTATTCGGATTCGCGGCGCAGTCGGGCGGTTTCGCGATGCTGACCAGCCAGCCTGGCGAAGGCTGCGTGGTCGCCCTCTGCTTGCCGCTGCTGACGGAGCGTGCCGATGCGTGCTGATACGGTTGTCTTGATGGTGGAAGACAACGAGAGCCTTCGCGAACTGATGCGCGATGCGTTGCCCGATTTCGGCTACCAGGTCGTCACCGCGGACGATGGTCGCCAGGCCCTGGCGTTACTGGAAAGCGGAGCCCACTTCGACGTGATCTTCAGCGATGTGAGCATGCCCAACGGCCTGTCCGGCATCGATCTGGCCAGCCATAGCGCCCGCCTGCTGCCGGGTGCGCAGGTGATCCTGTCATCGGGCTACGCGCGGGCGCAGTTGCCGCCCCTACCGGAGAACGTGACGTTCCTGCCCAAACCGTATCGTTTGCCACAGCTGATCGACATGCTTACCCGCGCACGCGGAAGCTGAGCGCCCGGCCTCAAGTTTCAGGATCGGCATGCAGCGCCACGTTGAGCTGGTCGATGGTGGGGATCCAGTCGGCATCTTCGATCCGTTCTTCGCGCAGCAGCTGGGCCTGGGCCGTCGTCCAGAAGGGCGCCTCTTCCAGCCGCACGTTGCCCGGGAGCGGCCCGTGGGTGGCAATGAAGCGGCGAATGCTGGCTTCGTCGGAAGGCAAACCCAACTGCTGGAACAGTTCGTAGAAAGGGTGGACGCTCTTGTCCATGGGGGCTCCGTAGTGAAAGGGGCGCCTGAAGCGCCGCCTGAATGCTACGGCCCCCAGGGTGCGGATGGCGTGGACGTGCATGCCTTGTGCGCGGGTCGCAGGGGCTCCATCTCTATCGAGTCGGAACGAGTCGGAGGGCTTTCTCCATGGCAACCGGATGGGCCGGCGACGGCGCCGTGCAGGACCAGATCGACGCCACGGTCGATGATGCGATCAAGCGTGCCCGCAGCAAACTGGGCCAGGGCCCCGGACAGGCCCGTTGCGAAGAATGCGATGCACCTATTCCCGAAGCGCGACGGCGCGCGGTGGCAGGCGTGCGCCTGTGCGTGGCGTGCCAACAAGCCCAGGATGAAGCGGGCGGCTCGGCCGCCGGCTACAACCGGCGCGGCAGCAAGGACAGCCAGTTGCGCTGACGGGTGGGGGTACGTTGCAGGGCCATGATCCAAGGCGACGCGGGCCGCTCGTGGCGCCATCCCTCGACAACGCGCACGGAGCGAGATCGCCGCGTCGTCAGCCGGCGCCGAATCCGTCCCCGTCGCGACGACGGCGCGTGGTGCGCTGGAAGAACAGGCTGTTGGGAATCTGCAGCACGCTCTCTTCGTCAGCCTCCTGCAGCGTGGTGTAGATCAGATTGATGTCGACCACCTTGCCCTTCAATCCGGCCTTCTCACCGTTCTCCAGCAGCTCGATGTGGTCGTGCAACCGGAAAGGCCGCGTGGTCACGATGAGGAACGTGCAGAAGATGTTCGACAACACGCTCCAGGCAGCGAAGAACGCGACGGCACCGACAGCGGCAAAGCCGGTGAACGCGGTCCAGAGCACCGTGCCTGACACGCCCAGCCTGCCCAGCACCAGCAATACCGTGGTGGTCCAGATGACGAAGCCGCCGACCCGGCGCACGGCAACCGCCACCTCCGTCGGCAGGCGATAACGGGTCTGCAGGCGGCGTATCACTTGTCTCAGGCCCTGGCGCAGCAGCCAGCCGCCCAGCAAGATCAGCGTGATTTCCCCCACGGGCACAAGGACATAGAGCAGCCGCTCGTTCCAATGCGGCAGCAGGTCTCGGATCAGGGCCAAGGGAACCAACGGGAACGACATCGCAGCGTCCGGCAAACACGGCCCTTCATTCTATCGGCGATGCCCCGGCCGCCGATGCGAGGTGCGCGCATTCGCGCGCCTTTCCAGCGCCAGGATCTCGACGGCGGGTGATTTCTCCCCGGCGCCATCAAGCGCGGACGACCTCACAGCAAGCCCCATACCCGATGCACGGGCTGTTGCTGCAGCCAGTGGTCCAACCGTCCCGGCACCTCGTCCAGGCATACCCGGGTGCGGTCTTCATCCACGCGCAGGCACCAGCGCCAGGCCGGGTCCTGGGCGCGCACTTCCAACACATGGCCCGGCAGGGGCAGGGCGCAATCGCGGCCGCACAGCAGCAACAGCAGGCCCAACAGGGGGGACATGGGGGATCCTTTCTAGGTCCGGCGGCGATCAGGTCGCGACGGGGGATTGGATGCGGCCAGCGCGCAAAAGGTTTAAGCCCATTGGGTGGGCCACCGTTTAAACCTTTTGGCGGCAATCGGCATCCAAACGCTATGCTCAACGCCATCGTGCCCATTGATGACCCCCGTCTGCCCGCCGCCGGACCCGACGATGAAGCGCTTGCGCGCGCCGCGGCGGGCGGCGACCTGCACGCTTACGAGTCGATCTACCGACGCCATTCGCCGCGCCTGTATTCAGTGGTGTGGCGGCTATGCGGCGGCCACGCCGCGCGCGCCGACGATGTGCTGCAGGAGACGTTCATCCGGGCCTGGCGCGCACTGCCGCAGTTCCGTTTCGAAAGCGCGCTGGGTACCTGGTTGCACCGCCTGGCGGTCAATGCCGCGTTGATGGAGTTACGCGGCGCCGGCGAGCCCGCCGGCGACGACGATGAAGCCGTGCTGGAGCGCCTGCCGGCGCGCGAGACGTGCCAGGCCAGCCGGATCGACCTGGAGCGCGCGCTGGAGACACTGCCGCCACGCGCCCGTGCCGTGCTGGTGCTGCACGACATCGAGGGATGGAAGCACCATGAGATCGCCGCGGAGCTGCACATGGCCGTCGGCAGTTCCAAGGCACAACTGCACCGCGCGCGCGGACTGCTGCGCGCTCGACTGGGAGAACCGGCATGACCATCGACCACACTCCGGATGAAGCGCTGGCGGCACGCCTGCGCCAGCTGCCCTCGCAACGCACGCCACCGCCGCAGGTGTGGGAGGCGATCGCCAGCGGCATTGCGCCCACCGCCCGCACGGGGCAACCGGCGACACCGGCCATTACCTCGACGCCGCGCCGCCGCCGACACTGGCGCACGCCAGTGGGCTGGGCGCTGGCGGCCTCAGTGGCATTGCTGGCCTGGGTGCTGGTGCCCACGCAGGTGCTGACACCTTCGCCGACGCCCTCCCATTCCGTGGCCGCCGCGCCCTTGCTGGTGCAGCAAGCCGATGCGATGGCCGGCCAGTACCACCAGGCGATTGCGACGGTGCCGGTGTCCCAGGTGCCGACGGACCTGCAGCCCGCGCTGCACGAGCTCGATGCCAGCGCGGCGGCGATCCGCCTGGCGCTGCAGCGGCAGCCGGACGCGGACTTTCTTCTGAACCAGCTGCAGCGTACCTACGCCAAGCGGCTGGAACTGACCCGGATGGCCGCGCTTGTCGCGATGGCCGACACCACCACCTGATTTGGAGCCGTCATGAAACCTGTCCTGTTGTTTTTCTCACTGCTGACCCTGTCCGGCGCCGCCCTGGCCCAGAGCAGCGTCAATGAACGTCATCCGTTAGCCAGCGGAGGCCGGGTCGAACTGGACAACCTGGCCGGCGAAATCCGGGTGCGTCCGGCCACCGGCAACGAGGTCACGCTGACCGGCACGCTGGGCGAAGGCCAACGCCTGGAGGTGGAGAACAGCGCCAACCGCGTGCAGCTACGCGTGGTCTATCCGCAGAACAGCCGGCATTCCGACGGGGCACGGCTGGAGTTGCACGTGCCACGCGGGGCGATGCTGCAGGCAGAGTCGGTGAGCGGGCGCGTGGACATCGCCGACATCGACGTGGCAAGGCTGCAGGCGCAGACGGTGAGCGGCTCGCTGAGCGCCTCCGGGCGTGCCCAGGAATCGCAGTTGTCCACGGTCAGCGGCAGCCTGGAAACCCGCTTGGCCACCCAGCGACTGCGAGCCAATACGGTAAGCGGCCGGTTGAGCATCGGCGAGGGTGCGAGCGGCGACCTGGGGCTGGAGTCCATCTCGGGA
>DASWQJ010000268.1:0-1934 GCA_036403795.1 Stenotrophomonas sp. | reverse complement strand
GGCGCCGGAGCTGATCCTCGAGCTGTATCGTCATCGCTGGCAGATCGAACTGGCATTCAAACGCCTGAAGTCGTTGCTGCATCTGGGTCACCTGAAGAAAACCGACCCGGTGGGCGCCAAGGCGTGGCTGCAAGGCAAACTGTTCGTCGCCACGCTGATCGAAACCCTCATCGCCGTCGGCGAGCGTTTTTCCCCTTGGGGCTACTTCGTGCCCCAAAACCGACAGCCGGCGGTGCCGCTGGCGTGAAGTGGCAACGATGCGATTCCTGCTTGCCCGCGCCGTGAACCCGCACGTCAGCCTGCTCGAAGGCCTTCGCAAGTGGAACCTCATGGCTTGCGCGCTGCGCGAGGCGCCACGCAAGCGCCGTCGTTACCAGCAGGACGATTTGGACTGCTTTTTATCTTAGCGCTTATGGTGTCAACCCCCTAGGAGCCTGTCGGACTTGAACGAGCGAAGTGCGCTACGAGGCGAAAAAGCGTCTCCAGCGGCCGCGTGGGCATGCTTTATCGCTCTGTAGAGCGTCAAAACTGCTGCAAATTTAAGCAATTCTTGTCGACAAGGCGAAAGTCCGACAGGCTCCTAGGCGTGTCAACGGTACCGTTCAGGAAGTCCTGGGCCCTACCGGTGTGTCAGCGACCATGGTCTACAAGCCAGGGCCGTTCAACGCTGCATCCGAAGGTACAGCTGTAGCAGCGCTTCGTGCGACCAGCCGACGATCTGGCGGGCGGCCAAGATGTTGTCGTGGCCGGCTTGGCGCAGCAGGTTCAGGGCCCAGGTGCGCAGTTGGGCGAAGACACCGGGCTCGCGCCGGATACGACTGGCGTCCTCTCCCATGACGACATCGCGCACGTAGTGCAAGGCGTTCTCGATCAGCCAGTGATCGCGCACGGCCTGGTGAGCGTGCCTGGCCGGTAGCTCGCGGGTGCAGACATACCAAGCCACCTCGCTGCGTGGCCGCCAGGCCGCCAAAGTGGTGTTGAAGACTTCGGTATGGCGGCGTACCCGGATCAGGCAGTGGATAGGCGACCACTCGGCGCCCAGGCGCTCGGCGGCCACGGGCCAGACCGAGGTGCAGCGCGTCTCGATGCGGTTGCGCTGGCCGAGCTGGTCCTCGTGGTGCGAACTCTGCGGCTGCGTCTCGGCGGCCAGGGCCGTGATGCCCTGCAGCAGCGTAGGCTGGTTGCCCTTGACCTGCACCAGCGCGTCACTGCCGCTGGCTACGGCGGTTTGCAGGGTTTTTTTGACAGTGCAACGCATCGAGCGTGTAGAGCTTGTCCTTGAGCCCCAGGTCTTCGATCAGGCGCTGCGCGGCGGCGATCTCGCCGCCCTTGTCGCCATCGTTCCAGCCCACCTGCCCGAGCACCAGACGCTGCCCGGTGGCAAAGGCCGATAGCCACTGCAACGCCGCCTTGTCGGCGAATCGGTCCAGGCTGCCGCGCAGGGTCTTGCCGTCGATGGAGACGGTGACCACCGTCGCGGCCGCCTCGGCCTCCAGCGCCCCCGCCGCGCAGCGTCTGAGCGCCTGCTCGACCGCGGCTTGGTCCAGGCCCAGCAGGATCGCCCGCAAGCCCGTGTGGGTCGGGGCCCGGCGCCACGACAGCCCCGTGTGCTCGCGCAGCCATTCCAGCCGCGTGTCAATGAAGCGCACGATCGCCCGATACGAGTCTGCTCCAGACGCCACCGCCAGGATGCAGCACAGCAGCACATGCGGCAGGTCGTACATCCGGCCCTGCCCCCGTCGGGCATCCACGATGGCCTCCAGCTCCGCCAGCTTCAGCATCGATCGATCCGCCTTACCAAGGAGGGCTGATTGTCAGGGTTGAACAGCCCTGGTTGCGCAACCACTCGTCGCCGGCGCACAGCGCCGACACCTGGGCCTTGGAGATCATCGGCACGGAGTTGAAGTCGAAGTTGTCCAATGTCTTGCCCGGCA
>DASWQJ010000267.1:0-8101 GCA_036403795.1 Stenotrophomonas sp. | reverse complement strand
CGGCAGGCACGCAGTTGCACGGATGGGCCCGACGGCGTGCGCCTGGTCCGCGAACATCTGCATCTGATCCGCCTGGCCCTGGTCGATGAGGCCTCGGTCATGGCCCGCTATCTGGCCACCGCCCCCGACCGCGGTGAACGCATTGCCCCGGAGATTACCCATGCCTCGTGAAATCGCCTTCGCCGGCACGCTCTTGCCCGGATTGATGGTCCTGTTCCTGGCCATGGTGGGCGTGTTCTGGGCTGCCGATGCCGTCGCCGGCCGCTATCACCTGTATCGCTACGTATGGCATCCGGCGCTGTTTCGGATCGCCATCTTCGTCCTCCTGTTCGGCAGCGCTGCGCTGCTCCTGCTCTGAGTACCGCCCCCATGAATGCCCGCACTTTGTCCCTGCTGCGCTTCGGCTTGACCGCCGCGGTCGTCCTGGTTGCCGCCTTGGTCGCCACCGCGTTGTGGAAGCACTACATGTATTCGCCTTGGACACGCGATGGCCGCGTGCGGGCGGAAGTGGTTCGCATCGCCCCGGACGTTGCCGGCCTGGTGACCCAAGTGGAGGTGAAGGACAACCAGCAGGTTCGAAAGGGCCAACTGCTGTTCGTGATCGATCCCAGCCGATATACGTTCGAGCGCGACAAGGCAGCAGCGAACCTGGAAGCGGCGCGTGCCGCCGCGCGCGCCGCCGGCGCGACCATCCAGGCCGCGGGAGCCAGCGCACAGGAGCAATCGGCCAACCTGACCAAGTACCAAAGCCAGTACGAGCGACGCCAACGTATCCAAGGCAGCCTGATCTCGGATGAAGCGCGCAGCGACGCCCTGGCCGCGGCCAGCGCCGCGCGTGCCGGCGTGGCCCAGGCGCACGCCAGCCAACGGCAGGCCAGCGCGTCCCAGCAGGAAGCCATCGCCGCGGTCGCCCAGGCCCAGGTCGCGCTATCGGCGGCCGAGCTCAATCTGGACCGCACGCAGGTGCGCGCGCCGGTTGATGGCTACGTCACCAACCTGGACGTTCGCGTGGGCGATTACGCCAACGCCGGCGCTGCACGCGTGGCGCTGATCGACCAGCATTCGTATTGGATCAACGGGTATTTCGAGGAAACCAAGCTGCAGGCGCTGCACGTGGGCGACCCGGTGGAGGTTCGCCTGATGAGTGGTGGCGCGCAGCTGGAGGGATCCATCGACAGCATCGCGCGTGGCATCACCGATAGCGACAATGCCGCCGGCGGTGACCTGCTGGCCAACGTGGATCCCACCTTCAATTGGGTGCGGCTGGCGCAGCGCATCCCGGTGCGCATCCGCATCGATGCCGATCATTTGCCGCCAGGCACGGTGTTGGCCGCGGGGATGACCGCGACCGTGGTGGTGCATCCGCGCGGCTGAGGGGTAGGTTAGGCCGAGCTCCCAGCCGCGCGCGATTCCCCAGCCGCGCGCGATAGGAACCGGCACCCAGCCCCTCAGGCGTGAACCATATGCCGGGCCGACTCCAGGTCGTCGAGGGGGTTGGCCATGGGGGGCGTTATCGGCACGTTGTCCAGGCCGGTGCTCCCGGCGGGCACGGCGATGCCGGCCCCCAACCAGGCCGCCAGGGGATCGGCGCCTGCGTGGGTTTCGGAACCCAGCACGTCGTGCAGCGCCGGCAGCGCAGGTGACAGCCCGTCGTCCGGCACCGACGCGGACGCGAGCGCGGCGAAGTCGAACGCAGCCACTGCGGCGAACGCCGAGTTCGCCTGGGTGATGTCGATGCTCACCGTGACATCGTTGCCGTCGGTGAGCCCATCGTTGGGACGGTAGACAAAGCTGTCGGTGGCGGTCGGCGTGCCGTCATGGGTGTAGCTGAAGTGGCCATCGGCAGACAGGAAGAGCGTGCCATGCAAGGGCCCACTCACCAGCACCGCCGACAGCGGATCGCCATCGGCATCCGAATCGTTGGCCAGTAAGCTGGTAGCACCACCAGTGAGCGTGGCGGCCGTCGAGCCTTCGGCCACGGTGATGTGATCGGCTACACCGGTCGGTGCATCTTCTACCGGCCCTATCTGGATGTGCACCGTCGCGGTGGAAGTCCCGCCCTTGCCGTCGTAGGCCGTATAGGAGTACCCGCCCATGCCGTTGAAATTGGCATTCGGCGTGAACGCCAGGATGCCGTCCGTCAACGTCATAACCCCATTCACAGGGTTGGAAACCGAAATCACCGAGAGGCTGTCGCCATCGGCGTCGGTGTCGTTGGTCACTAAATAGGGCAGGGGTAGCGCCAGCGCCTGGTCTTCATTGATGGTGAAGTAATCATCCTGTGCTACCGGCGCATCGTTCACCGGGGTGACCGCGATGGCCACGGTGACCACGTTGCCGGTTTCCTGCCCGTCATAGGCATGGTAGGTGAAGCTGTCCTGGGTGGTTTCGCTGCCGTTGTGCGTGTAGGAGAAGGTGCCGTTGGCGTTGAGGACCAGCGCACCGTGGGCGGGACCGCTGACCAGCACCGCCGTGAGCGGATCGCCGTCGGCATCGCTGTCGTTGGAGAGCAGGCTGGTGGCGCCGCCGCTCAGGAGCGTAGTCGTGCCGCCCTCGGCCACCGTGATGGCGTCGGCCACCGATACCGGCGCATCGTTGGGCACCACGGCCGTGATCGCCACCATCGCGGTGGCCGTCGCGCCGTGGCCGTCGCTCACGGTGTAACTGAAGGTGTCAGCCCCCACGAAGCCTGCATTCGGCGTGTAGAGGGGATTGCCGGTCACTCCATCGATGACCACCGAGCCGTTGGCGCCCTGGGTGACGGCGACTACGGTGAGCGCATCTCCGTCGGCATCGCTATCGTTCGTACGCACGGCCACCATGACCGAGGCGCCTTGGTCGACGATGGCGATGTCGTCGTTGGCCACGGGTGCCTGATTGATTGGCTCGATCTGCAGGTTGACCGTGCTGCTCGTGGCACTGCCCTGGCCATCGCTGACACTGACGACGAAACTGTCGGCGCCGTGGTAGCCCGCCATCGGCGAATAGGTGAACTGGCCGGTAAGTGTGTTCAACACCAGGGTGCCATGCGTGGGCGCACCGATGATATTGAAGCTGAGCGTATCGCCGTCGGGGTCGCTGGCGACCAGGGTGGCGACCAGTGGGGCCCCTTCCGATGTGGTCAGCGAAAGGTCGCTACTGATCGGCGCATCGTTGACGGACAGGACATCCACATGAGCATGGCTAAGGCCCACCAGGCCATTGCCATCCTGGACGCCGATGATGAAATCGTCACCGCCGTGATAGTTGGCCTCGGGGGTGTAAATGAAGGCGCCGGTTACCGGGTCCACCGTCAGCGTGCCGTGAGAGGGCGGATTGAAGATCGAGTAGGAAAGCGTGTCGGCCTCCACGTCGGTGGCCACGACGGTGCCGCTGACCGCTTGGTCCTCCAGCGTCGTCAACGTCAGGTCTTCGGCTACCGGCGCATCGTTTTCCGAAATCACCTGCAGGAAGACGGTGCGTGTGGTGCTTCCCCCTTGGTTGTCGCTGACCGTGACGCTGAAGTGGTCATTGCCGTTGAAGTCGGTTGTCGGCACATAGGTGAAGGTGCCATCGAGCGCGTTGATCACCACGCTGCCATGCGCCGGGTTGCCGGCGATCGCGAACGAGACCGGATCACCCTCGACATCGATGGCAGCGACCCGGCCCGTGATCGGCAGGTCTTCGAAGCCCAGAAAATGCTGGTCGCTCACGACCGGCGCGTCGTTGGTCGGCAACACCTCCACCGTGACGGTGGAGAAGACGCGGGTGCCCTTGCCGTCGAGGATCACCACGGTGAACTGGTCGCTGCCGTGGAAGTCGCCGGCCGGCGTGTAGGTGAACGCACCGGTCGCGGCGTCCAGCGTGACGCTGCCGTGCGCCGGATTGGCGTCCAGCCAGAAAGTGAAGGGGTCACCCTCGATGTCGGAGGCAAGGATGGTCCCCAGCAAAGGGATGTCCTCGTTGGTGGACAGGGCCTGGTCCTGGGCCACCGGCGGGTCGTCGGACGGCGAGACGGTGACCTCGACCGTGGCGTTGACGACGGCGCCATGGCCATCGTCGATTGACACGACAAACCGGTCTGGTCCGTTGTAGTTCGGCTCGGGCGTGTAGACGTAGGTGCCGGAGGCCGGGTCCAGCGTCACGCTGCCGTGGGTAGGGGCTTGCGCGATCCCGTAGAGCGGCACATCGCCGTCGTGGTCCTGGCTCGAGATGACGCCGTGCAGCACCGTGTCCTCGGTCACCGAAAACGCCTGGTCGGCGGTTTCCGGTGCGTCGTTTTGCGAAACCACGGTGACCGGGACATCCAGCACGCTGGTGTCGCGGCCGTCCGACATCGCCACGCGGAAGGTGTCCTCGCCGTTGAAGTCCGGGTGCGGGGTATAGGTATAGGCGCCGGTCTGCGCATCCAGCTGCAACGTGCCATGCAGCGGCGCGATGGAAATCAGGTAGGTGACCGGCAAGCCTTCCGGATCGCTTCCATGCACCGTGCCGCTGACCGGCGTGTCTTCAAGCGTGCTGACGCCGTGGGCGTCTGTCAGTGGCGGATCGTTGCGGTGTTCGATCACGGCCTGCTCGGTGTCGCTGATCGACGCACCATTGACAAGCACGGCATGGCCGGCGCCGTCGGTCACGGTGGCGACGAATTTGGCGAAATCGGCCTCGGGCAATTGACTGCGTGCCACCTCGAGCGACCAAGTGCCATTGGCCACGGTCAACACGGCGCTGGTGACCTGATGGCCGTCGGCATCCTGCCAAGTCACTGTCACGTACTGGCCGGTGCTGCGGCCGCTGACGGTCACAGGCAACTGGCTGTCATCGCCAGGCAGCAAGGCCGCATGTGCAATCGATAGGACGGTGATCGTGGGTGCCGGAGGTGGCGGGGGCGGTGGGGTGGGCGGCGGCGTTTCATGGCCACCGCCGCCGCCGGAACTGGCGGCCACCAAGGCGCCCGCGCCAGCGACGCCAAGCAAGGTCATCGCCCACGTCGGCATTCCGTCGCCGCCGCCCGCGTCCGCCGCCGCCGGCTCGGCCGGCAACTCGGTCAGGTGGAAACCCGCTCCATGCGCATCGTAGTCGCCGCGCCAGTTCGTGCCGGTCGCGTCCTGCACGACCAGGTCGCTGTGCTGCCCCTGTGCGTCGGCAACGAAAAAGCCGCCGACGGTGATTGTCGTGCCGTCCTTGAGGACCAGCAACAAATCCTCGCCGACGCGCTCGTAACGGGCTACGGCTTGCGGGTCGAGTGCGAGCTTGACCAGGGACGGTTGGTCCAGCGCGATCTGGCGGGTATCCACCGAGCGGCTGGCGCCGTCGGATTTACGCACAATCTGGATCGACATCGACATTGCGGTCCGCCCCCCTGGGCCAAGTTCCAATAGAAGCCACCTCGCGCGGACATCCCGGGGTTGAACGCTGTAACGCGCCAATGGCACCACGCACGCGGCGGCTGACGCAGCCTGTGCACGCGTGTGTTGTTCGGACAATCCCCGGTACTGCGTGCGCGACGCGGCTGGTCGTCGTGGTCTGCCGGCCGAGTATAGGGGATGCATCCTGCCCCCGGCGCAGGTGCGCCGGCCGGCCCCCGCAAACAGGAAAGCCGCCCGGAGGCGGCTTCCTGGACCTTCATACGCTCGGCCTTACTTCGCCTTCTGCTCCTGCTTGGGCTGCTCTCCGTCGCCGCCGGCCGCGGTCAAGCCGCGCTTCTCCAGCAACGGCTCGATCTGCGGTGCGTGGCCGGCGAAGTTCTGGAACAACTGCAGCGCATCCACGCTGCCGCCCTTGGACAGCAGGGTCTCGCGGAAGTGGTCGCCGTTGGCACGGCTCAGGCCACCGTGCTCGCGGAACCACTGCTGCGTGTTGGCGTCCAGCACCTCGGACCAGATGTAGGCGTAGTAGCCCGCCGCATAGCCGCCCATGATGTGGCTGAAGTACGGCGTGCGGTAGCGCGGCGGCACCGGCGGATAGGCAATTCCGTCCTTGGCCAGCGACGAGGCCTCGAACGCCATCACACCCGCGGCGTCCGGAATCTGGCCGGCCGGCAGCTGGTGCCAGTTCTGGTCCAGCATCGCGGCGCCCAGGTACTCGGTGGTGGCAAAGCCCTGGTTGAACTTGGCGGCGGCCACGACCTTGTCCAGCAGTGCCTGCGGCATCGGTGCGCCGGTCTGGTAGTGCTTGGCGTAGTTCTTCAGGATCGACGGCCAGTCGGCCCACATCTCGTTGACCTGCGAGGGGAACTCGACGAAGTCGCGCGGCACCGCAGTGCCGGAGAAGTAGGGGTACTTCACGTCCGAGAACATGCCGTGCAGCGCATGGCCGAACTCATGGAACATCGTGGTGACTTCGTCCCAGGTCAGCAACGTCGGTTGGCCGGTTGG
Organism: Stenotrophomonas sp.; assembly: GCA_036403795.1. Classification (GTDB taxonomy): domain Bacteria; phylum Pseudomonadota; class Gammaproteobacteria; order Xanthomonadales; family Xanthomonadaceae; genus Stenotrophomonas_A. The sequence continues at coordinate 1,748 of DASWQJ010000267.1, read as the reverse complement.
CGGCTTGGGGATGTTGAGGTGGTTGGCCACCACCGGCATGTCGCCCGTCAGTGCCGACTGCGAGACATAGGAGTTCATCCAGGCGCCGCCGCGCTTGGAAGCGCGCGCGTACGGATCGTGGATGAAGATGGCCAGCTGCTTGCCGTCGGCATCGAAAACGTCATAGACCAAGGTGTCTTCGCGATACTTCGGCAGGTCGTGGCGTTCCTTGAAGGTCAGGCCGTATTCCTGGTTGGCCGCAAAGAACACGCCATTTTCCAGGACGTTCTTGAGCTCGAAGTACGGCTTGAGCTGCGACTCGTCGAAGTTGTACTTGGCCTGGCGTACCTTCTCGCTGTAGTACGCCCAGTCCCAGGCTTCGAGCTTGAAGGTCGGCTTGCCGGCGGCCTTCTGCTCGCGATCGATCATCGCCTGCAGGTCGGCGGCTTCGCGCTTGGCATTGGCCACGGCCGGCGGGGCCAGCTGGCCCAGCATCGCGTTGACCGCTTCAGGCGTCTTGGCGGTCTGGTTTTCCAGCGAATAAGCCGCGTACGTCGGGAAGCCCAACAGCTTGGCCTTGTCCGCGCGCAGGGTCATGATCCGCGACACCAGCGCAGTGTTGTCGAACTCGCCCCCGTGGCTGCCACGGGCGACCGATGCCTCATGGATCTTCTTGCGCAGATCGCGGTTCTTCAGCTGCGCCAGCGGCGGCTGCCCGGTCGTATTGAGCAGGGCGATGACGTACTTGCCATCGAGCTTGCGCGCCTTGGCCGCTTCGGCGGCAGCGGCAATCTGCTCGTCGGACAGACCGTCGAGTTGCTTGACGTCATCGACGACCACCGCGGCTGCGTTCACTTCGGCCAACACGTTCTGGCTGAACTGCGTTCCCAGGCGTGCCAGCTCCGCATTCATCGACTTCAGCGTGGCCTTGTCCGCGTCGGAAAGCTTGGCGCCGTCGCGCACGAAATCGGTGTAGTACTTCTCGACCAGGCGCACGCCCTCGGCGTCCAGGCCCAACTGCTCGCGCTTGTCGTACAGCGCCTGGATGCGTGCAAACAGCTTGCCGTTGAGCGAGATCGCGTCGCGGTGCGCGGCGAACTTGGCCGAATAGTCGGCCTGCAGCTGTTTGCGGGTGTCGTTGGTGTCGGTGCCGACCAGGTTGAAGAATACCGTGGTGGCACGATCGAGCACCTGGCCGGTCTTCTCCATCGCGATGATGGTGTTGTCGAAGGTCGGCTTGGCCTTCTGGTTGGCAATTGCTTCGACTTCCTTCAACTGCTCGGTCATGCCTGCATCGAAGGCCGGCGCAAAATCGCTGTCCTTGATCTTGTCGAACTGCGGGTAGTGCAGCGGCAGCGGGCTTTCGCTGAAGAACGGGTTGGCCGAGGCGGGCGTGGCGGCGCTGGCGGCAGTGGCGTTCATGGCGATGAGGGCGGTCTGGGCGAAGGCGGGCGCGGCCAATCCGAGCGAGGCGGCAAGGGCCAGGGCGAGGCGGGTGGTCAAGCGGAGCTCCTGAGGGAATCAAACCCCGAGGCTACCCGATGCCGGCGCCGGACCGCCCGTGACGAAAGGCATGCGACCTGCCGCCGGGTCCATGCCCAGGCACGCTACAACACCTCGAACTGGCGGGCGATGAAGGACAACTGGTAGGCCAGCCCGGCCACGGCGAAAGCGGCGTGGTAGCGCCGGTTGGAGGTCGCGATGGCGATCAGGCTGAATACGGCGTAGGCCACGCTGCGCAGCCACATCTCGGCCCCGAAGCCGGCCAG
>DASWQJ010000266.1:0-10968 GCA_036403795.1 Stenotrophomonas sp. | reverse complement strand
AGCGCCATGCGCCGAGCTGGCGGGGTGGTGGGTCAGTGGGCCATGGATGGCCCACGGCGGTGAGTGCGGCCATGGATGGCCGCTCGAACCGCGACCCACCATCCCGGCAGGTCGGGGCCCGCACCGTAAGTACTCAAAACCAACCGCCCAAACCCACCGCGCCCCCAATAAAAACCCAACTCGCAAGCCGCGATCACAAACAGCCAGCCAAAGGGAAATGGGCAAGAAAAACTCCGAGAAAAGACCAAAAAAAAGGCCGCCCGAAGGCGGCCCTCTTCAACGGCGAGAGCAGCTTGCTTCAGCCGCCCTTGTCGCTTTCCAACTGCTTGCGGATCTGCGAATCGACCGCCGCAATGGCAGTCATGTTCATCACCCGCCGCGAGGTGGCACTGGTGGTGAGCACGTGCACCGGCTTGGAAATACCCATCAGGATCGGGCCGATCGCCACCCCATCGGTGAACACCCGCACCAGGTTGTAGGCGATGTTGGCCGCCTCCAGGTTGGGCAGCACGAACAGGTTGGCGCGTCCCTTCAGCGTGCTGTTGGGCATGATCTTCTGCCGTAGCGTCTCGTCCCACGCCGTGTCGCCCTGCATCTCACCGTCGACGTTCAGGCGCGGATTGCGCTTGAGCAACAACTCACGCACTTCGCGCATCTTGAGCGCATCGCGCGAGGCATGGCTGCCGAAGTTAGAGTGCGACAGCAGGGCGATGTTCGGCTCGATGCCGAACAGCTTGAGTCGATAGGCCGCCTGCAACGTAGCCTCGGCGATGTGCTCGGCGCTGGGATCCTCCTGCACGTGCGTGTCGACGAAGAAGAACGCACCCTGTTGGTTGATGACGCCGGTCATCGCCGAGGTCGAGCTGACGCGCGGCTCCAGGGGGATCACGCTGCGAACGTAGCCAAGCTTCTTGTGGAAGCGTCCGACCACGCCGGTCAACATGGCATCGGCTTCGCCGCGCGCGACCATGACGGCCGCGATCAGCGTGGGGCGAGAGCGCATCAACTCCTTAGCCGCGCTGACGGTGACGCCGCGACGCTCGGTCAGGCGGTGGTAGTACTGCCAATACTCGTTGAAGCGCGGATCGTCGAGGATATTGGTGATCTCGAAGTCCGTGCCGGCGCGCATGCGCAAGCACAGCCGCTGGATGCGCGACTCGATCACGTCCGGCCGGCCGACCAGGATCGGGAAGGCCAGGCCTTCGTCGATCACGTTCTGGACCGCGCGAAGCACCACCTCTTCCTCACCTTCGGCATAGACCACGCGCTGCTTGTCGGCGCGTGCGCGGTCGTACACCGGCTTCATCATCAGGCTCGTGCGGTAGACGAACTGGCTGAGCCGTTCGCGGTACGCCGCCATGTCGTCGATCGGGCGCGTGGCCACGCCCGAATCCATCGCCGCCTGCGCCACGGCAGAGGACAGCTCCACCAGCAGGCGCGGATCCAGCGGGCGGGGGATCAAGTAGTCCGGGCCGAAACTGGGCGTCTCACCGCCATAGGCCGCGCCCAGGTCCGACGCTTCGCGCCGAGCCAACGAGGCAATGGCTTTGACGCAGGCAACCTTCATGGCCTCGTTGATGCCGGTGGCGCCCACGTCCAGCGCGCCGCGGAACAGATAGGGGAAACACAGCACATTGTTGATCTGGTTCGGATAGTCCGAACGCCCGGTGCCCACGATCGCGTCGGGGCGCACCGCCCGCGCCGCCTCCGGCATGATTTCCGGATTGGGATTGGCCAGCGCGAAGATCACCGGGTTGGGGGCCATCGTGGCCACCATCTCCGGCTTGAGGATGCCGGCCGCCGACAAGCCCAGGAAGATGTCCGCCCCCTCGACGATCTCGGCCAGCGTGCGCTTGTCGGTATTGCGTGCGTAACGCGCCTTTTCAGGGTCCAGGTCGGTGCGCCCGGTGTGGATGACGCCGTCCCGGTCGAACGCCAGGATGTTGTCCGGGTCCAGGCCGAGCGAGACCAGCATGTTGACGCAGGAAATGCCCGCGGCGCCCATGCCCGTGGTGGCGAGCTTGACCTCGCCGATCTTCTTGCCGGTGGCGACCATCGCATTGAGCACCGCGGCGCCCACGATAATGGCCGTGCCGTGCTGGTCGTCGTGGAACACCGGGATGTTCATCCGCTCGCGCAGCTTGCGCTCGACGGTGAAGCATTCCGGCGCCTTGATGTCTTCCAGGTTGATGCCGCCGAAGGTCGGCTCCAGGCTGGCGATGATGTCCACCAGCTTGTCCGGATCGTTCTCGTTGATCTCGATGTCGAATACATCGATGCCGGCGAACTTCTGGAACAGCACGCCCTTGCCTTCCATCACCGGCTTGGAGGCCAGCGGACCGATGTTGCCCAGGCCCAACACGGCCGTCCCGTTGGAGATCACCGCCACCAGGTTGCCGCGCGCCGTCAGCTCGCTGGCCTGGCGGGGGTCTTCGACGATCGCCTCGCAGGCAAAGGCCACGCCGGGCGAATACGCCAGCGACAAATCGCGCTGGGTGAGCATCGGCTTGGTCGCGGTGACCCTGATCTTGCCCGCCGGCGCGACACGGTGGTAGTCGAGGGCGGCCTGTTTGAACTCGTCGTTGGACATCGAGGTTTCTTGTTTGATCGAAGGCACGGGGGAAGGGCAATTCTAACGCGGCGTTGCCGACCACACCCTGTCGGGCCGGTATCGCGACCTTCCCGGCAGGTCGGGCAAGGGTTTGGCCACGATGCTGCAATGCGGCGCAACCGTCACCAAGCCCGTGCAGGCACTGCCATGACAGTGCCTGCAGCGGCAGTCAGTCCGGGCTCTTCTCGTCGACCGGAATCATGGCCGCAGCCAGTGCGGGCGGGGCCGCGAACGGGTCTTCGCCCTGGTCGAGCACGCGCCGCAGCTGGTCCTGGTCCAGCGCCCCTTCCCAGCGCGATACCACGACCGTGGCGACCGCGTTGCCAATGAAGTTGGTGAGCGAGCGGCACTCGCTCATGAAACGGTCCACGCCCAGGATCAGGGCCATGCCGGCCACCGGCACTTCCGGCACCACCGACAGCGTGGCCGCCAGGGTGATGAAGCCTGCGCCGGTCACGCCGGCCGCACCCTTGGAGCTGAGCATCGCCACCAGCAGCAGGGTGATCTGGTGGCCCAGGGTGAGTTCGGTATTGGTGGCCTGGGCGATGAACAGCGCGGCCAAGGTCATGTAGATGTTGGTGCCATCCAGGTTGAACGAATAACCCGTCGGCACGACCAGGCCCACCACCGACTTGCTGCAGCCAGCCTTTTCCATCTTTTCCATCAGCGACGGCAGGGCCGACTCCGACGATGACGTGCCCAGCACCAGCAGCAGCTCCGCCTTGAGGTAGCGGATCAGCTTGATCACCGAGAAGCCGCACAACCGCGCCACCAGGCCCAGGATCACCAGCACGAAGAACAGGGCGGTGATGTAGAACGACGCCACCAGCGAGGCCAGGTTGATCAGCGAGGCCACGCCGTACTTGCCGATCGTGAAGGCGATGGCACCGAAGGCACCGATCGGCGCAGCGCGCATCAGGATGTGCACCAGCCGGAAGACCGGGGCGGTCAAGGCTTCGAAGAAGCTCAACACCGGCTTGCCGCGCTCCCCGACCAGCGCCAGCGCGACGCCGAACAGCACCGCGACGAACAGCGTCTGCAGGATGTTGCCATCCACGAAGGCGCTCATCAGCGTGTTGGGGATGATGTCCATGAGGAAGCCGACCAGGCTCAGGTCATGGGACTTCTCGACGTAGCTGTGCACCGCCGTCTGGTCCAGGTCGGCGACATTGACGTTCATGCCGGCACCGGGCTGCACGACGTGTGCGACCACCATGCCCACCACCAGCGCCAACGTGGAGAAGAACAAGAAGTAGATCATCGACTTGGCGAACACGCGCCCCACCGTCCGCAGGTGGGTCATGCTGGCGATGCCGGTCACGATGGTCAGGAAGATGACTGGCGTGATGATCATCTTCACGAGTTTGATGAAGGCATCACCCAGCGGCTTGAGCGATTCTCCCAGGGCGGGCTCGAAATGGCCCAGGACCGCACCCAGCACGATGGCAACGACGACCTGGAAATACAGTTGGCGGTACCACGGCAGCCGCAGTTGCGGCGCGCTGGTGCCTGTGTTGGGAATGTGCATCGCGGCGACTCCTGGAATAGCGCAAGGGCGCGGCACGCCGGATGCGCGCCTGGAGTGTGTTGTAGCGCACGTACCGGCACCTGGCGGATAGCCTATTGGTACTAGCTGCCTGTTCAGCCTTTCCCGCGCCCCTAGAATCAATAACACGCCACCCCGGCCGCTATGGATCCGTGCCCTCCCCCACTGGGGCGCCTCCGCTCCTCCCACCGGACCTCATGCCCATGAAGCGCACCACCTCGTTCTCGCTGCTCAGCCTTGCCGTCTGCCTGCCGGCCGCCACGTTTGCCGCCAGCGCGGCCGATTTCGACAATTGGCCGACCAAATACACCTTTTCCGACGGCACCGAGCTGGCCGGCACGCTGAACTACGCCTATGACACCAATGACTTTTCCGGTGACGACCGACTGGAAGACGACAACGGCATGCGCCGGCGCGAGTTTGGCGCCACGCTGAAAAAGAAGGGCGTGTACGACGCGATGGTGTACTACGACTTCGAAGCCGACACCTGGCTGGACGTGTACTTGCGCGTGGAAACCAAGGCGCTGTTCGGCAGCGACTTCGGCAAGATCCGCGTGGGTTACATCAAGACACCGGTCGGCCTGGACAGCATGACGAGCTCGCGCGCCACCAGCTTCATGGAAGTGGCGCTGCCTTCGCAGGCGATCTACGCCGGTCGCCGCACCGGCATCGAGTGGACCTACGAGCAGCCGCAGTATTTCCTGCAGGCCGGTGCCTACGGCGGCAAGGATCTGCAGGGCGACAACCCCGGCACGATGCAGGCCGCGCGTGGCGTGTGGACGCCCTGGAAGAAGGCCGGCGACGTGTTGCACCTGGGCCTGGCACTGTCCGTGGAAAATCCCCGCGGCTACCACAATGGCCTGGACCAGCACTTCGACCCGTCCGCGCGCCTGCGCGCACGGCCCGAAGCCGGCCTGACCGACATCCGCCTGGTGGATTCGGGCGCGCTGGTCGACGTGGACCAGGTCCGCCGCGCCGGCCTGGAAGGCATCTGGATCCATGGGCCGTTCTCGGTGCAGGCCGAGGCGCTGCAGGCCACCGTCACCCGCGACGGACAGCCGGACTATGAAGTGGATGGCCAATACATCTATGGCAGCTGGATGGTGACCGGGGAATCGCGCCCGTACGCCGCCGGTGCGGTGTCCAACGTCAAGCCTGGACACACCTATGGTGCGGTGGAATTGTTGGCGCGCTACAGCCGCCTGGACCTGGACGATGGGGCCGTGCTGGGCGGTCGGCAGCACGACTGGACCTTCGGCGCGAACTGGTACCTCACCAGCCACTTCAAGTTCCAGGCCAACTACATCAAGGCCGATGCGACCCGCCGCGGGGTGCAGACCCGCCCGGACATCGTCGAACTGCGCGCCCAGGTGATGTTCTGATTTGAGGCCGCCTGATACCCGCCGCGCGGCACTGCCGGCGGCGGGTATCAGCGTCCGGCGCTTTATAGTGGGCGCCCCTGGCCCTGCCCTGCCCATGTACGCCGCGCGACGCCGCCCCCGCCTGCTGCTCATCGTGCTGCTGATACTGGGCGGGATGTTCGCGGTGATGGCGTTGGCCAGCCATTACGCGGGGAAGCGCGCACTGGCCGGCGAAAGCGCCAGCGTGCGCCGCCAGCTGGATCTCTACGCGCAGGCGCTGCAACAACGTATCGACCGTTATCGCACCCTGCCCGAAGTGCTGGCGCTGGACCCCGAACTGCGGGAAGCGGTTTCGCGTCCACTGACCGAAGGCGACGTAGCGCGGCTCAATCTCAAACTTGAGCGCGCCAACGAAATCACCCGCTCTTCCACCCTGACCTTGATCGATCGCCACGGCACGGCGCTGGCGGCCAGCAATTGGCGCGACGCACACAGCAACGTGGGCGTGGACTACAACTTTCGACCCTATGTGCAGCAGGCCCTGGCACGCGGCCGCGGCAATTTCTACGGAATCGGGCTGACGACCGGCGAGCCCGGCTATTTCCTGTCGCAGGCGTTGCGCGATGACCAAGGCCAGGTCATCGGCGTGGTCGTGATCAAGATCGCGTTGGCCGCGCTGGAACGCGAGTGGCTGCAGACGCCGGATATCGTGCTGGCTTCGGACTCGCACGGCGTTGTATTCCTGGCCAGCCGCGACGATTGGCGTTATCTCCTGCTCGATCCGCTGGACGTGCGCGAACGCGCCAGCCTGCTGGCGACCCGGCAATACGCAGCGCAGCGACTGCAACCGTTGGTCGCCGAGCGGCTGCAAAACACCGGCGACAACGGCCACCTGGTGCGCGTGCCAGCCTTGCCGGCGCCGGTGCTGTGGCAATCGCTCGACTTGCCCGAGCACGGCTGGCAGCTGCACCTGCTGCACGACACCGCCAGTAGCGCGGCCGCCGGGCGTAGTGCGGCGATTGCCGCCGCCGGCGCCTGGCTGGCCTTGTCTTTGCTGGTGCTGTTTATCGAGCAACGGCGCCGCCTGTCCGCGTTGCGTCGGCGCAGTCGCACGGAGCTGGAAGCGGTGCTGCAGCAACATGCCCGTGAACTGCGCACTGCCCAGGACGGCATCGTTCAAGCCGCACAGCGGGCCGACAGCGGGCTGAGCAGCAGCCTGGAGCATTTGCCCCAAGGCGTGGTCATCATCGATGCCGACCTGAACCTGGTGGCCTGGAACCAGCGCTACGTCGACCTGTTCCGCTTTCCGCCCGAGCTGGTGCAGATCGGCCGCCCCATCGAAGAACTGTTTCGATTCAACGCGCGCCGCGGACTGCTGGGGCCGGGTCCCGTCGAGGAAGCGATTGCGCGCCGCCTGGGACACTTGCGCAGTGGCCGTCCGCACCTGCGCGAAAGCGAAAAGGAAGACGGCACCGTGCTGGAGATTCGCGGCAATCCGTTGCCCGACGGCGGCTTCGTGACCAGCTACGCGGACATCACCACCTACAAGAACGCCGCGCGCGAACTGCGTTCACTGGCCGATGCGTTGGAGCATCGGGTGGTCGAGCGTACCCGCGACCTGGAGCAGGCGCGCCGCGAAGCCGAGGCGGCCAACCGCTACAAGACGCGCTTCGTTGCCGCCGCCGTGCACGACCTGCTGCAACCGCTCAACGCGGCGCGCATGTTCGTCTCGGCGCTGCGCGGCCATCTGCATGAGCCGGCGGGCCGCCAGGTCGCCGACCATGTGGAAAGTGCGCTGCAGGCCCAGGATGCGATCCTGGCCAGCCTGTTGGAGATATCACGTATGGAATCGGGCCAGCTGCATCCGCAGCTGCGCGATTTCGCTTTGCAGCCGCTGCTGGACAACTTGCTGCGTGAGTTCGGCATCCTGGCCGACAGCCGCGGACTTTCGTTGCACGGCATCGCCACCGGTGCGGTGGTCCGCACCGATGAGGCGCTGTTGCGGCGGATCCTGCAGAACTTCCTCTCCAACGCCGTGCGTTACACCCGGCGAGGCCGCATCCTGATGGGCGTGCGACGCGACGGGCAGCAGCTGCGCATCGAGGTGCACGACCAGGGCCCGGGAATCCCGCACAGTCTGCAGCGAGAAATCTTTGAAGAATTCCGCCGCCTGGACGACGGCGACGAACGCGGCGCCGGCCTGGGCCTGGCCATCGTCGAGCGAATCGCCCGCTTGCTGGGCCATCGCATCGGCCTGCGCTCGCGCGTGGGCCATGGCAGCGTGTTTTCGGTCACGCTGCCGGCCGGTGACGCTGCCGCGGCGGCCCTGCCCGATCCCGCCCCCTCGGCCCCATCGACGCCCGAAGACGCCACTCCCTTGCAAGGCTGCCAGGTCTGGTGCGTGGACGAAGACCCGCGCGTTTGCGAATCGACCCGCGCCCTGCTGCAACGATGGGGCTGCACGGTGGGCGTGGCCGGCGACGCACGCGAAGCCTTGGCCGCCGCCATCGCCGGACAGGCACCGGACGTGGTGCTGATGGAAGCATGGATGGTGCCGCTCGAAGGCCCCGACCTGTTTGCGCAGCTCTGTGCGTCGTGGCAAGCCACGCCCGCCTTGGTGCTGGTAGCGGCCGACCGCCATGAGGCCCTGCGCGAGCAGGCCGATGCGCAAGGCTGGGGTTTCCTGTCCAAGCCGATACGCCCCCCGGCCTTGCGCGCACTCATCAGCCAAATGCTCGTGCGCCGACGCACCTGAGCCTAGCGTGCCGGATCGTTCGCCTGTTCCGGCTCCAGCGCCTTGACCAGCACGGCAGCCTGCGTGCGGCTGTAGCAATCCAGCTTCTTGAGGATGGCGGTGACGTGCACCTTCACGGTGTTTTCCGCCAGGCCCAGCTGATGGGCGATCTGTTTGTTGAGCAATCCATCGGCCAGGCACAGCAACACGCGGAACTGCTGCGGGGTGAGTTGGGCCAGCCGCGAGGCCAATTGCGCGTCGGCCTCGGAGCGTTCGGCCTGCATCGGCGGAAACGCGCTGCCGCCCTCCAGCACATCGCGCACGGCCGCACCGATCGCCTCGGCCGGCGCCGACTTGGAGATGAAGCCGGCGGCACCGAACTGCTGCGCCCGGCGCACGACGCGCGGATGGTCGTTGGAGGAGATCACCACGACCGGTACGTCGGGATATTCGCCGCGCACATGCAGCAGCGCGGAGAAGCCGCGCGCCCCGGGCATGGTCAGGTCGAGCAGCACCAGATCGGTTTGCGGTTGCCGCTCCAGCGCATCGCGCAGCGTGTCCGCACTGGCCGCCTCAAGCAGGCGCACCTCGGGCAGCGCCTCGCGCAAGACATGGATCATCGCGGCACGAAACAGCGGGTGATCGTCGGCGATGAGCAGGGTGGGCCCGGACATGCGCGCAGTCTGGCACGGATTCTCGCGGACTCGTAAGAAAGTTCGAAGCGCATGTCTCGCCCGAACCGGAACGTGGGTGAATCGTTGCGAGATTTCGCATCAATCGTGCATTAACTACAGTTATTGCAGGCGTGTCATCCACTTGCCCTCCTAGCCTCTTGCTGTCGCCGATCAACGCATCGGCACCGCGCGCACCTGGGAGGGTATGTGGATCTGAAACGATTGCCTCGATGTGGCCTGGTCGGCTGCTTGCTATGGTTGCCTTGCCTCACCGCGGCCGCCGAAGCCGGCGGCTCGCCGGTGACCGCCGAACTCGGCGGACGCCTGCACCTGGACTTCGCCCAGTACGACAACGATGGGCGCGGCAGGCCGAACCCCGACGACACCGAGGTGCGTCGCGCCTGGCTGGACGTGTCCGGCAAGCTCTGGCGGGTTGGCTACAAGGTGGAGTTCGACTTCGCGGACCTGGACGACGTGCAGGCCAAGGACGTCTACCTCACTCATCCGCTTGCCGGCGGCCTGCTGACCGTCGGCCAGTTCAAGCAGCACTTCAGCCTGGACGACCGCACCGGGTCGAACTACGGCACCTTCCTGGAACGCGGCGCCGCCGCCTCGACGCTGGCGCCCCTGTATCGCCTGGGGGCGGGTTGGCAGGCCGCGGTGAAAGACACGACGTTGGCCGCGAGTGTCTACAGCCTGGAAAGCATCGACGCGTGGCAAACCAAGGGGCTCGGTGTCGGCGGGCGGGCGACTTGGTCGCCATTGCCGCAAGACGCTCGCGTGCTGCACTTGGGCGTGTCGCTGGCGCACGAGCGCCACCAGCATCCCGGCAGCGGCGGCGCACCTGGCCTGCGGATCCGGCCGCGTCCGGCCGGCCACCTGTCCGACGAAAGCCGGATCACGCTGGTCGACTTCTCCGCCGGTCGCGATACCGACGTGGACAAGTGGTCGCTGGAATACGCACAGGTACACGGCCCGTGGTCGTGGCAAAGCGAGCTGTCCGGCGCCCGGTTCAACGACGGCGGCCAGGTAGGCGAGGTACGTGCGTGGTACGGCTTCGCCAGCTGGTTCGTTACCGGCGAGTCGCGCACCTACGATCGCAAAAGCGGCCGTTTTTCACGCATCAAGGGGCTCGCCCACCCGGCGGGCGCCGTTGAGCTGGCACTGCGCTACGACACGATGTGGGGTCGCCAGCACCTGGATGGCCGGGCCGACCTGCTCGATGCGCGCACCCAGGCCTGGACGCTTGGCGTCAATTGGTACCTGCGACCCCACCTGCGGCTGATGTTCGACTTCATCGACAGCCGCAATCGCGATCGCCTGGCCGATCTCACCACCGACCACACCCAAGCGGTGACCGGTCGCTTCCAGTACGACTTCTGAGGCATTCCTTTGATCCTGACATTGCTCGGGTTCGGCATGGTCGTCACCTTCATGACGCTCATCATGCTGCGCCGTCTTTCTCCGCTGGTGGCCTTGATCCTGGTTCCCATCACTTTTGCCCTGCTGAGCGGTTTTGGCGTGGAGATCGGGGAGATGATGCTGGAGGGCATCAAGAAGATCGCGCCTACCGGCGTCATGCTGATGTTCGCCATCCTGTACTTCGGGGTGATGATCGATGCCGGGCTGTTTGATCCGCTCATCCGCGCGATCCTGCGCGTGGTCGGCGATGACCCGGCGCGCATCGTGGTGGGGGGCGCCGTGCTGGCGATGGCCGTGGGCCTGGATGGCGACGGTTCGACGACCTACATGATCACCGTCTCGGCGATGTTGCCCCTGTACCGGCGGCTGGGCATGGACAGCATGAAGCTGGCGGGGGTGACGATGCTCGCCAGCGGCGTGATGAACCTCACCCCTTGGGGCGGGCCCACGGCACGTGCCGCCACGGCCCTGCACGTGGATCCGACCGAGGTCTTCCTGCCTTTCATCGGGCCGATGATCGTGGCGCTCGCGGCGATCCTGGCACTGGCCTATGCCTTGGGCCTGCGCGAACGCCAACGCCTGGGTCGCCTGGTGGCGCCGGGCAGCCCCGCGGCCGCCCC
>DASWQJ010000265.1:0-9669 GCA_036403795.1 Stenotrophomonas sp. | reverse complement strand
CTGGTCTGGTCTGGTCTGGTCTGGCCTGGCCTGATCTGATCTGGTCTGGTCTGGTCTGGTCTGGTCTGGTCTGGTCTGGTCTGGTCTGGTCTGGCCTGGCCTGGCCTGACCTGACCTGGCCTGGTGTGACCTGACCTGGCGCGGCGTCCCCTGCTCACGCGCGCCAGGCGGGCATCTTCGGCAGCAGCTTGTCCAAGGTGATCGGATACTCGCGGACACGCGCGCCGGTGGCGTTGTAGATCGCGTTGGCGATCGCCGCGCCCACGCCGCAGATGCCGAGCTCGCCCACGCCCTTGGCCTTCATCGGCGAAGAGATCGGATCGGTTTCGTCCAGGAACAAGACCTCCTGGTGCGGGATGTCGGCGTGCACCGGCACCTCGTAGCTCGCCAGGTCGTGGTTGACGAAGAAGCCGAAGCGCCGATCCACCACCAACTCCTCCATCAACGCCGCACCGGCGCCCATCGTCATCGCGCCGATCACCTGGCTGCGCGCTGATTTGGGGTTGAGGATGCGGCCGGCCGCGCATACCGCCAGCATGCGGCGGATGCGCACCTCGGCGGTGGCCGCGTCCACGCCCACCTCGACAAAATGCGCGCCAAAGGTCGATTGCTGGTACCGCTTGGCCAGGTCGCCGTATTCGATGCGGTCCTCGGCCACCACGCGACCCTGTCGCGCCAGATCGGCCAGGGCCACATCGCGACCGCCGCCACGCAGCCGGCCGTCGATGAAATCAACCTCGTCGCCGGTGATACCCGCCCGCTCGGCCAAGGCATGGCGCAGCTTGACGCAGGCGGCGTACACGCCGGCCGTGGCGCTGTTTCCGCCCCACTGCCCGCCCGACCCGGCCGACACGGGAAAACTCGAATCGCCCAGCTTCACATCCACCTGCGCCAACGGCACGCCCAGCATCTCGGCGGCCGTCTGCGCGATGATCGTGTAAGAGCCGGTGCCAATGTCGGTCATGTCGGTCTCGACCACCACGCGACCGCTCGACTCCAATGCCACGCGCGCGGCCGAGGCCATCACCAGGTTGTTGCGGAATGCCGCGGCCACGCCCAGGCCGGTCAGCCATCGACCGTCGCGCGTGGCACCGGGCTTGGCCTTGCGCTTGGACCAGCCAAAGCGTTCGGCGCCATCGTGCAGGCATCGTATGAACTGGCGCTGGGAGAACGGGCGCTGCGGATTTTCCGGATCGACCTGGGTGTCGTTGCGCACCCGAAACTCGATCGGATCCATGTCGAGCTGCTCGGCCATCTCGTCGATGGCGATCTCCAGGGCCATCATGCCCGGCGCCTCGCCCGGCGCGCGCATCGCGTTGCCCTCGGGCAGGTCCAGCACGGCCAGCCGCATGGCGGTCATGCGGTTGGCACCGGCGTACAGCAGCCGGGTCTGGTTTACCGCGGTTTCCGGGCCACCACCGGGCAGGTCGCCCGACCAGCTTTCATGCGCCAGCGCGGTGATCGTGCCTTCGCGATCAGTGCCGATGCGAATCCGTTGGATCGTGGCCGGGCGATGGGTCGTGTTGTTGGCCATCAGCGGGCGCTGCAGCGCCACTTTCACTGGTCGCCCGGTCTGTCGCGCCCCCAGGGCCGCCAGCACGGCGTCGGAGCGCACGAAGAGCTTGCCGCCAAAACCGCCGCCGATATAGGGCGACACCAGCCGCACCTTCTCCTTGGGCATGCCCAGTGTCTTGGCGACGTCCCCCGTGCTCCAGTCGATCATCTGGTTGGAGGTCCACAGCGTGAGTGCGTCATCGTTCCAGGCGGCGATCGAGGCGTGCGGCTCCATCATCGCGTGCGACTGGTCTGGCGTGGTGTAGGTCTGGTCCAGCTTGACCGGTGCCGAGGCGAAGGCGCCGGCAAAATCGCCCACCGCCGTATCCGGCTCGTCCTTGGGCTTGGTGGCCGAACCCCGCGCGGCGGCCAGATCGTAACTGCCGTTCTCGCGGACGTAGTCGACCTTGACCAACTGCGCGGCCGCGCGCGCCTGCTCGAAGCTTTCGGCCACCACCAGCGCCACGGCCTGGTGGTAGTGCTGGATCTGCGGACCGCCCAACAGATTGGCAGTATTGAAGCGACCCTTTTGCAACGGGCCGGCACTTTGCGCGGTGACGATGCCGATCACGCCCGGTGCGTTGCGTGCCGCCGACAGGTCCATCGTGCGGATGCGCCCCTTGCTGATCGCCGCACCCACCACGTAGCCGTAGGCCATCTTGCCCGGGATGTCGTGGTGTTCGTAGGCATAGGGCGCGCGCCCGGTGGTCTTGAGCGGGCCATCGATGCGATCGACTGGCTGGCCGACCACCTTGAGGCGATCAATGGGATTGGGGCCGGCTGGGGTATCGAACTTCATGGTCAGCTCCTCGCCTTGCCGGTGGTGGCTTCATCCAGGACGGCCGCCAGGGTGCGCTCGACCAGGGGCACCTTGAACGCGTTGTGCTCGGTGGGTTGCGCGCCTTGCAGCAAGACGGCGCTGATGCTGCGCGCGTCGCGCTTGGCTTCGGCTGCTTCAATGCGCCAAGGCTTGTGCGCCACGCCGCCCAGGGCGACCCGGGCGCTGCCATCGCGTTGCACGATCGCGCCCACCGATACCAGCGCGAACGCGTACGAGGCCCGGTCGCGCACCTTGTGGTACACGTGCACGCCGCCCACCGGCTTGGGCAGCGTCACTGCCGTGATGAACTCGCCCGCTTCCAGCACGGTCTCCAGGTGCGGCGTGGTGCCCGGTGCGCGGTAGAACTCGGCCAACGCGATCGTTCGGGTGCGTCCATCGCCACGCACGGTCTCGACCTGCGCATCCAGCGCGCGCATGGCCACGGCCATGTCGCTGGGATGGGTGGCGATGCAGGCCTCGCTCGCCCCCAGGATCGCCAGCGGCCGATTAAAACCCTCCATCGCCGCGCAACCGCTGCCGGGCAGGCGTTTGTTGCAGGGCTGATAGGTGTCGTAGAAATACGGACAGCGCGTTCGCTGCAGCAGGTTGCCGGCGGTCGTGGCCCGATTGCGCAGCTGCCCGGAGGCACCGGCGAGCAGCGCGCGCGACAGCAACGCGTAATCGCGCCGCACGCGTGCGTCGGCCGCCAGATCGGTATTGCGCACCAGTGCCCCGATGCGCAGCCCACCCTCGTCGGTCTGCTCGATGCGATCCAGCGCCAGGCCGTTGACATCGATCAGGTGCGCCGGCGTTTCGATCTGCAGTTTCATCAGGTCGAGCAGGTTGGTGCCGCCGGCGATGAACTTCGCCCCCGGCGTGCGCGCGGCCTGTGCGGCGGCTTCGGCCGGGCTGCCGGCGCGTTCGTAGGTGAAGGCCTTCATGCGCGCGTCCCCGCCGCCTGGGCGACATCGGCCGCATCGGCAATGGCTTCGGCAATGTTCGAATACGCGCCGCAGCGGCACAGGTTGCCGCTCATGCGCTCGCGCAATTCGGCGTTGGTCAGTTGAGGCGCCGCGGTGAGGTCGCCGCTGACATGGCTCGGCACGCCGGCGCGTACTTCGGCCAGCATGCCCACCGCCGAGCAGATCTGGCCGGCGGTGCAATAACCGCACTGGTAGCCGTCATGGCGCACGAAAGCCGCCTGCAGCGGGTGCAGTTTGTCGGGCGTGCCCAACCCTTCGATCGTGGTGATCTTCGCGCCTTCCTGCATCACCGCCAGGGTCAGGCAACTGTTGATGCGATGGCCGTCCACGATGACCGTGCAGGCACCGCACTGGCCGTGGTCGCAGCCCTTCTTGGTGCCGGTCAGTTGCAGGTTTTCGCGCAGCGCATCGAGCAGCGTGGTGCGGTTGTCCACCTGCAGCGTGCGCGGTTGGCCGTTGACCTCGAAACTGACCTGGCTGGTCGGCGGTGCGCGTTCGGCGGCGCTGGTCGCGGCACCCGCGGCGGTGGCCGCCAGGGTGTTGCCGGTGGCGGCGACCCCGGCGGCGGACACCGCCCCGGTGATCAGCACATCACGGCGTGTCATCTTCACGTCTCTCATGGCGGGCGTCCGAAGGCTGGCGGTGAGCGTGCCTGCAGTGTGCCACCGAGGTGCCCGGCCGGGAGTGACCGCGCCGTCATTGCCGCGCATGACGCGCAGAAGCCGCTAATACTTTAGGCGTAGGAGCGGCCCCGGACCTGATGCGCCCAGGGTGTGCCATGGGTCAGGCCCTGTTGCCAGGCAAACCTGTCCAGCGGCGCCCGGACTGGGCGCCCCTCATAGGCATGCCTAGTAGGCGAACTCGCCAAACACCGGGTCGACCACGCCCTTCCAGGGCCCATGGAAGAGCTCGAGCTTGCGTTCGGCCGGCGTCTTGCCGCTGGCGACGATCTCGCGCAGCACATCCAGGAAGGGACGCTCGTCCTGGCCATCGGCGTTGAGGCGCGCACGACGGCGCAGGCCCCCGTCGGCGATCTCCACCGCACGCAGCGCCAGGTCCCGCACGGTACCGCCGCGGAACGGCAGCCCCATCGCCTGCCGGGGTACCCCGTCGCGCAGCGCATGGCGCTCGGCCATGCTGAAATCCTTGACCAGGTCCCAGGCGGCATCCAGCGCCTCGTCGTCGTACAGCAGCCCGACCCAGAACGCCGGCAGCGCACACAGGCGCGCCCAGGGGCCGGCATCGGCGCCACGCATTTCCAGGTACTTCTTCAGGCGCACCTCGGGGAAGGCGGTGGTCATATGGTCCGACCAGTCGCGCAGCGTCGGCAGTTGTCCTGGCAGCACGGGCAGCTTGCCACGCATGAAATCGCGGAAGCTCTGTCCGCTGGCATCGTGGTAGACGCCATCGCGATACGAGAAATACATCGGCACGTCGAGCAGGTAATCGACATAACGCTCATAGCCGAAACCGTCTTCGAACACGAAATCGAGCATGCCGGTGCGGCCGGCGTCGGTGTCGGTCCAGATGTGCGAGCGGTAGCTGAGGTAGCCATTGGGCTTGCCTTCGGTGAACGGCGAATCGGCGAACAGTGCCGTGGCCACCGGCTGCAAGGCCAGCGACACGCGGAACTTCTTCACCATGTCCGCTTCGGTGGCGTAATCGAGGTTGACCTGCACCGTGCAGGTGCGCGTCATCATGTCCAGGCCGAGCTGGCCGACCTTGGGCATGTACGACCGCATGATCTGGTAGCGCCCCTTCGGCATCCAGGGCATTTCCTCGCGTTTCCATTTGGGCTGGAACCCCATGCCCAGGAAACCCAGCTGCAGCTCGCCAGCCACTTCGGCCACTTCGCCCAGGTGGGTGCCGGTTTCCACGCAGGTCTGGTGGATGTCTTCCAACGCCGCGCCGGACAATTCCAGCTGGCCGGCCGGTTCGAGCGTGACCGACGCGTTGTCGCGCAGCAACGCAATGGTGCGTCCGTTCTCCTGCACCGGTGCCCAGCCGAAACGTTGCAGGCCGGTGAGCAGCGCTTCGATGCCGCGCTCGCCATCGAAGGTCGGCGGCCGCAGGTCGTCCAGCTGGAAACCGAACTTCTCGTGCTCGGTGCCGATGCGCCACTGCGATGCGGGTTTTTCCCCGGAAGCGAGCACGTCCACCAATTGGCGGTGGTCGGTGATCGGCGTATCGGCAACGTGACTGGGGCTCGACAAGGGCGCGCTCGCTGGATAAAGGTGTTCGGATGCGGGGACCGGCGGCAGCCACCGCACGGGCTCGCACTATAGCCTGTCGCCCGTGCCGGCTATGTTGCGGAACCGGTGCTACAGATTTCCGCCGGGAGGGCTTTTGCGCACCCTTCGCCCCTTGCGGAACCCACCACTACCCGGGCCGGACCGATGACCTCAAGCAAACGCCCCACCCTGCCCAGCCGGCAGCCCGAACTGCACCGTAGCGACCGCGTCGGCTGGCTGCGTGCGGCCGTACTGGGCGCCAACGACGGGATCGTGTCGGTGGCCGGCGTGGTGGTCGGGGTGGCGGCCAGCGGCGTGGACGCGCGCGCCATCCTGGCCGCCGGCGTCGCCGCCACGGTCGCCGGCGCGATGTCGATGGCCGCCGGCGAATATGTCTCGGTGCAATCGCAGGCCGACACCGAGCGCGCCGATCTGTTGGTCGAACAACGCGAGTTGCACGAGGATCCCGAGCTCGAGCTGGACGAGTTGATGCAGATCTATCGACAGCGCGGGCTCGATCCCACGCTGGCGCGCCGCGTGGCCGAACAGCTCACCTTGCATGACGCGCTGGGGGCCCACGCACGCGACGAACTGGGCATCACCGACACCTTGCGCGCACGACCGTTGCAGGCCGCACTCACATCGGCGCTGGCGTTCTGTTGCGGCGCCGTGGTGCCCATGACCGCCGCGGTGCTGGCGCCGACGCCGCGACTTTCCATTGCGACCTCGCTGGCCACGCTGGCCGGCCTGTCGATCACCGGCGCGTGGGCCGCGGCGATGGGCGGTGCCACACCATGGCGTGGCGCGCTGCGGGTGACGTTCTGGGGCGCAGCCGCCATGCTGGCGACCAGCCTGATCGGCCGTGCCTTCCATTTCGCGGTGTAGCATCGCGGCGATGGATGCCGCCACTTTCGCCACCGACGACTTGCTCGCACAACTGTCGCAACTGAGCGAATGCGAACGCGCGGAAGGTTTCGCCTGCGTGCGCGCCACCCGCGAGCACCGCGTCAGCGCGGTGCAGTTCACCCATCCCCAGTTGGCCATCGTGCTGCGCGGACACAAACAAGTGCGGCATGGCGCGCAGCAACTGCACCTGGCACCGGGCGATCTGCTGCTGGTGACCCAACCGTGCCGCGCCGACGTGGTCAATTGCCCGGCCGCCGATGGACAGCACTCGTACCTGAGCACGATCGTGCCACTGTGCGAAGAGGTGCTCGCCGCCGCCCGCACGCTGTGGCGCGAGCCGCTGCCGGCCGCCGGCCAGGCGGTTGCGCAGCTGCCGTTGTCCGGCTTCCGCGATGAACTGGTGCAATGGATGCGGGCCCTGCGCCTGGGCCATTACGCCGAGGCGCGGCTGGCGCTGGCCGCCCTGGTGGTGGGGATGTGCCGACGTGGCCATGGCGCCCTGTTGCTGCCGCCGCAACCGAGCCTGGCCAGCGAAGTGCGGACCCTGCTGGCCACCCATCCGGAACGCGACTGGCGGTCGCGCGATCTCGAACAGACCTTCGCCATCAGCGGTGCGACGCTGCGCCGGCGCCTGGCGTCCGAACGCACCCAACTGCGCGAACTGCTCGTCGAGGCGCGGCTGTCCCACGCCATGCAGCTGCTTTACACCACCCGCCTGCCGTTGAAGACGATCGCCGCGCGGGCGGGCTACCGTTCGGTGGCCAGTTTCAGCCAGCGCTTCCAGGCGCGTTACGGCCTGGAGCCCGGTGCGATCGGCAACGCCACCGGCACGGTCGCCTGACGGCGGCGAGACAAGGCGCGGTGAGCGCTGCGCGCGCCAGACTGAGCGGAACCTGCGCGGCGACCGTCGCAATATCCCTGCATCGCGGCAATCGCCGCTTATCCGGAGTCGCCATGTCATCGCACCCGCTGAGCGCCATCGTGCGGCGCCTGGGCCTGCTCGCCACCCTGGCCTTGCCATCGCTGGCCTCGGCCGAAGCCCCCACCACGGCGGTTGCGCAGGTGCCGGGCGTCTATCGCCAGCAGATCGGCAACCTGCGCGTTACCGCGCTATTCGACGGCACCGTCGCGTTGTCGCGCCAGGAGTTGGTCGGCATCGCGCCGTCGCGGGTCGCGCGCCTGCTCGACCATCAATATGTCCCGGAAGATCCCAAGGGCCTGCAGACCGCGGTCAATGCCTACCTGGTCCAACAGGGCAGTCACCTGACCCTGGTCGATACCGGCACCGCGCAATGCTTCGGGGCAGGACTGGGGCAAGTGCTGACCCATCTGCGCGCGGCCGGCTATCGGCCCGAACAGGTCGATGACGTGTTGCTCACCCACGCCCATCCGGACCACTTGTGCGGCCTGCTCGACGCGGCCGGCCAGGCCGCTTTCCCGCATGCGACGGTCTGGCTCTCGCGTGCCGATGCCGACTATTGGCTGGACCCGGCCTCGGAAGCCGGTGCCCCGCCGATGCTGCGCTTCGCCTTCCCGCTGGCGCGCAAGGCCGTCGCTCCGTATGCGCAACGCCTGCATCGTTTCGCCGACGGCGAGGCCCTGCCGGCCGGTGCGCGGGCGCTGGATACTCGCGGGCATACCCCGGGCCACGTCTCCTATTTGTTCGACGGCGGCAACGGTGCACAGTTGGTGGTGTGGGGCGACATCGTGCACTTCCACGCCGTGCAGTTCGCACAGCCGGACGCGTCCTATGAAGCCGACAGCGACCGCAAGGCCGCGATCGCCTCGCGCGTCGGGCTGCTCAAGCGCGCCGCCGATGCCGGCTGGTGGGTAGCGGGCGCACACCTGCCGTTCCCCGGCCTGGGCCACGTGCGCCACGAGGGCGCGGCGTTCGCCTGGGTACCGACAGAGTTCTCGCCGCTGCCAGCGACGGAATGAAGGTCAGTCCTGCGCGGCGGCCGCGCGTGGCTCGAGTTCAAGCCAGCCACCGACGATCCCGCGCAGCTCGTCCACGCCCTGGCGCGACTCACTCGAATACAGCTGCACGCTGACGCTGTCGGCCCATACCGAGGACAGATCCTTGCGCACCTGCTGCAACGCCTGCCCCTGCTGCCCGCGGCCCAGCTTGTCGGCCTTGGTCAACAGGGCGTGGGCCGGCAACCCGCGTTCGACCGCGTAGCGCAGCATCTGCCGGTCGTAGTCCTTGAGCGGATGACGGATGTCCATCACCACCACCAGGCCGCGCAGGGCCTCGCGGGTTCGGAAATAACGGTCGATGAAGGCCTGCCAATGCACCTGCAGCTCGTGCGGCACCTTGGCGTAGCCGTACCCCGGCAGGTCGACCAGGTAGCGCTCGGGCTGGACCTGGAAGAAGACCAGCTGCTGGGTGCGGCCCGGTGTCTTGGACACCCGGGCCAGCGAGTTCTGGCGGGTCATCGCGTTGAGGGCGCTGGACTTGCCGGCATTGGAGCGGCCGGCGAAGGCGACCTCGTGGCCGCCGTCTTCGGGCAGCTGGCGGGCGTTGTGGGCCGAGAGCAGGTACTCGGCGCGTTCGATGATCAGTGACATGCGCCTAGGATCGCACGCCGGGCGGGATCTGCGGTCTTGCGACACCGTTCGTTGACCATTGTGTGAATGCGAGTTGATAATCCAAGCGCCTGCGGCCCCCACGCCCAACGCAGAAGTCCAGGTCCTTTCCGGAGCTCTAGCTGATGCGCCACGCTCGCGTTCTTGCCTTTGCCGCACTTGCCGTACCGGTCATCGCCGCCGTCGCGTTTGCCCAGACATCGGTCCTGCCGGTTCCCGACAACGCGCCGGTACGGGTGAGGCCGTTGGAAATCGACCTGTCCAAGACCCACTGGGGCGACGCCAAGGCGGGCCAGACCAAGGCGGCCGCCTGTGCCGCCTGCCATGGGCCGGACGGCAATCCCTCGGTGGCCATGTACCCGCGCATCGCCGGCCAGCCCGAGCGCTACAGCGCCCACCAGATGGCGCTGATCGCCAACGGCCAGCGCACTTCCGGCGCCGTGGCGGTGATGGTGCCCTTCGTGCAGGACCTCTCTGCGCAGGACATGCGCGACATCGGCGCCTACTTCGCCACCCAGAAGGCCGGCGCGGGGCTGGCCGACGATGCGGTGGTAGCCGAAGGTCCCTACAAGGACATGAAGTTCTTCGA
>DASWQJ010000264.1:0-46465 GCA_036403795.1 Stenotrophomonas sp. | reverse complement strand
CATGCGCTCACGTCACCGAAGCCGTGAGGCGCCAGATTGCGATGGCAATCGGGGGCTCTGCTCTGCTCTTCCCCTCCCCCACCCCGGCGCGTCTATATCGAAGTGGGAAATTCAAAGCGCCATGCGCCGAGCTGGCGGGGTGGTGGGTCAGTGGGCCATGGATGGCCCACGGCGGTGAGTGCGGCCATGGATGGCCGCTCGAACCGCGACCCACCATCCCGACAGGTCGGGGCCCGCACCGTAAGTACTTAAAACCAACCGCCAAACACAAACCGCGCCCTCAACAAAAAACCCAACTCGCAAGCCGCGATCACCGGCGCCCCGGATAGGGAAAAAACGCTTATTAGGTCTTCCCTCCCAAGGAGAAAAGGTGAGGGCAGGCCGCTTGATCGAGCAGCCACCGCCTCGGCGCAACCACACGGCCCAGGCCTGGCCTGCAAGCCTCAAGACAAAGCGTCCGAGCCCAGATAAAGCCAGCACCAAGCCAGCGCGCCTGCACAGCGCTGCCATCCCGGCACACCGCTCTCCATCAAACGGAAGAGATCCATCGGGGCGTTCGGGATTCGGGGGCAGGCCCTCGCCCGGGCCGTGTGGGCACATGGATGTGCCCACAGAGCCACCACGGAAGGGCTTTTGCGTGCCCGGGCGAGGGCCTGCCCCCGAATCCCGAACGCCGCTCGCATCACCCGCAGCGAAAGCCTCTACTCGCACCACCCTCAACTAAGCACCTACGCACAACCGCAGCCAAAGCCCCCGCGCACCACGTGCCGCAAAAACCTCACCCACCCACCGGCCGCGCCACCGACCCACGCTCCACCAACTCATGCGCCACGATCTGATCCACCGTGCGCCCCCCCTGCGGATCCTGCCGACGGATATCACGCATCAAAATCTCCACCGCACTGTCGGCCATCGCCGCAATCGGCTGCCGCACCGTCGTCAACTCCGGCCACACCGTCGTCGCCGCCGAACTATCGTCAAACCCCACCACCGACAAATCCCGCGGCACATCCAACCCCTGCCGGTGCGCTACCGACACCACCGCCGCCGCCATATCGTCATTGCTTGCAAAAATCGCCGTAGGACGAACCGGCCCCGCCAACAAACGCTCGGCCGCCTGCAACCCCGACCGATAAGTAAAAGCCCCCGGTTGCACCCAATCGTCGCCCGGCACGATGCCCGCCGCCAGCAGTGCCGCCAACCAACCCTCATGGCGACGCGCACTCGCCGTCTGATTTGGATCGCCCGACACGAAAGCAATGTGGCGATGCCCACGCGCGATCAGATAGCCGGTGATCTCACGCGCCGCACTGAAATCGTCAATGCGCACCCGCGAAATCTCCTCGCCATCATGGCCCGATGCGATCGCCACTACCGGGATCTTTGCCGCCAGCAACTCCCCGATCACCACCGGCGACTCGCACAACGGCGGCGGCAGGATGACCCCCGCCACACTGCGCGCCAGCGCACGCGCGGCCCGCTGCTCGGCCTGCTCATCCACCTCATCCCACGCATCGACCACCAACTGCGTCGCCGTGCGCGCCGCTCCCTGCAACGCACCTACCAACAGCTCACGCAGATAAGCGCCCGAAGGATTGGTGTGGATCAACGCGATGCGCGTGGTCTGCGCCGCCGCCAGCGAACTGGCCGCCAGGTTGGGTGTGTAGTCCAACTCCTGGATTACCCGCATCACCCGCTCGCGGGTGGTGTCGCGCACATGTCCCTTGCCGTTGATCACCCGCGAGACCGTCATCGGCGACACGCCCGCACGGGCGGCCACCTCATCGATCGTGGTGGCGTCGCCTCTGCGGCGCGCACTTTTCCTGGCCGTTGCCAATGCATTCCCCTTTCTGGACCGGGCCACACCCAAGTGCCGCGCGGCGATCCCCACGATGGTAGCGGCAACCCGCGCCCGGGGTCACGCTGCACCCCCGCGCGGCCCCACCAAGAGGCCAGCGCGCCATCAGGACAGCCCGACCGCCCGCAGGATCGTCAGGCAGGGGGAGCCCCAGGCCGAGGAAAACGCACCTCCACTCGCGTGCCCCCTCCCGGCGGCGATACCACTTGCAAGCGACCTCCCAGGAGGCGTGCCCGCTCCTCCATGCTGATCATGCCCAGCCCCGGCCGCGGGCGCCCCCCATCGCGGCGCCCGCCCACGTCCATTCCCTTGCCGTCATCGGTGATCGACAGCACGCAAACGGCCGGCTGCACTTCCAGTCGCACCCATACCCGCGTCGCACGCGCATGCTTCTCCACGTTGTTGACCGCCTCCTGCACGATGCGGAACAACCCCAGTTCCTGGTCGGAACCCAGGCCTTCCGGCGTATCCACTTCGCACTCGATGCGCAACGTAGTCCGCGTGCTGTGGTTGTGGCACAAGCCGGCCAGGGCACTGGTCAGCCCGGTGAAACGCAACACGGCAGGGTGCAACTCGTGCGACATGCCGCGGATGTCGTTGCTCACCCTCAGCAGATCTTGCTGGATCGCCGCCACTTCGACGCGTTGCGCCTCGGTGCCGCTGCGCTTGAGGTAACTCAGCCGGATCGATACCGCCGCCAACTGCTGGTTGATGTCATCGTGCAACTCGCGCGCGATGCGCGTGCGCTCTTCCTCCTGCACCACCAGTACCCGGCCCGTCAGATCCACCAACTGGCGTTGTCCATCGCGCAACTGCCTGGCGGCTGCGCGGCGTTGCTCCAACAAGACGGCCATCAGCCACATCGCCGCCGCCGTCACGCATATCCAGGTTTGCAACCCGAGCGTCGCAGCCGGCACCGGCAAACCGGAAAAAGGCCCCGAACCGGCCAGGCTGAGTCGCACGCCCACCACCGCCAGCAGCACCAGCGCGGTCGATACCCCCGCCAGACCAAACTCGACGAGCATCCACAACAGCAGCGGCAACGTCGCCACCGTCAACAACGCCGACGGCATCTCCGCCAACGCCGGCACCGTCCACAGCAACATCGGCACCAGGAACAGCGCTGCCGATACCGCCAGCCTGCGCGGCGTGATCTCGGTGGTCCGGGCGGAGCGCCGTGCCAGGCCCAGCAACAGCGGCAACAGCAACAAGTGCCCGGTGACGTAGGCCAGCAACAAACCGCCGCCATTACCGAGGAAATAGGCGAAACCGTAGTGCCGCGACCAGGCCAACTGCCAGCTCGCATCAAACAGCGGCACCAACAGGCCCGCCCCGATCAGCCACGCCATTCCCTGCCAAAGATCCGAAGGCGCTCCGCCGGAGACCGGCCAACTCAGCGGCGCCGAAGCCATCATCAGCGCCGCCAGCAGCGGCCCCAATGCCAACACCCACGCGACGGCCCAATCGGCACCAGCCACGCCCCATGCCAACGCGATGCCCGTGAACCCACCAATCGACAGCCCCAGCCAGTCGCGATGCGGCCGCACGATGAGCGCCGCCAGCAGGATCGGCGGTGCCACCACCAGCACGTGAGTGCCCGACTGCCAGTACCACAACGCGCGCGCGGCCATCGCGCCGGCGAAGCAGGCCAGCAACAGCACCAAGAAACCCACGCAATGACGGGCCAGCGCACCGCGCCAGGAACCACCCGCTCGATCAACGCCATGCGCAGGCAGGGAAGGGATCACGGCGCAACGCTCCTGGTGGGAATGACCGCGGGCCAGCAACCTCCTGCCGGCGCAGTCATCTTAGGCGCATCGTTATGGCAATGTCGTGGCGGCAGCGAAGTCTCGCATCGTCTGTACCGTTCATCACTTTTACATCACGGGAAATTCACGCGATCTGCATACGCTGCAGCCAAGTTTGCGCTCCCCCACGTGAGATTTGTCTCGGTCACGCCGACTCGAATGCTTCCACAGTGCAATGGACTTGCCAAAGGAGATTGCAATGAGCGTTGTCATGGCCGTACCGGCCTCTGCTCCCTTACGTCGGCGCCTCGTGCTGGCCGATGATCATCTGCTGGTCGCGCAAGGCATCGAGCGATTGCTGATGGAATGCTTCGATGTGATCGCGCTGGTGTTCAACGGCGACGATCTGCTGGACGTGATCCGTCGCGAGGCGCCTGACCTGGTGATCACCGACATCAGCATGCCGGGGCTCAGCGGCATCGATGTGATGCGACGCGCCCGCCACGAAGGGTTGTTCTCGCCCTTCATCTTCCTCACCATGCACGCCGAATCCGAAATGGCCTCGCGCGCAATCTGTGCGGGCGGCAGCGGCTACGTGCTGAAAAACGCGGCCGGCGACGAACTGCTGTACGCCGTCAACCAGGTGCTGGAGGGCAAGACCTACGTCACGCCCACCCTGGCCGCCAACGCCATCACCAACTCGCTGCAGCGCCGGCGTGCCCTGACCGACAAACAGCAGCGTGTCCTTGAACACGTGGCCCGGGGCCTGCGCTCCAAGCAGATTGCCTATGAGCTGGGCGTGTCGGTGCGCACGGTCGAATCGCACAAGTACGCGATCATGCAGGAGCTGGGGGTGCACGGTACCTTGGAGCTGGTACGCCGGGCCGAGCAGGAGGGGCTGATCATGCCCCGGGCGTCCTGACGAACTCACCGCGGGACAGTAGTTTTACTTTGCCCGGCTAGGGTGTTTTGCCGTGGCGAACGCTGCCGCCAAGCGCGCAGGATGAAGGTCCTTTCATTCCCGGCCGGGCCCATGAGGCGCGTTCGCGTACTGCTGGCGGAAGACGGCTGGGCGATGTCCCGGCATCTGAGTGCCATCCTGGCGCAGGACTGCGAAGTGCTGGGTACGGTCAGCGATGGCTTGGCGCTGGTACGAATGGCCCGTGAAATGCTTCCGGACGTGATAGTCACCGACATCTCGATGCCGGGCATCACCGGCCTGGAGGCCGTGGCGCGCCTGATCGAGGAGCGCAAAGACCTGGGGGTGGTCTTCATCACGGTGCACGCCGAGCCGCAGGTGATCCGCCACGCCATGGAACTGGCGCCTTGCGGCTACGTCCTCAAGGCCGACGCGGGTGAGGACCTGCTGCCCGCCGTGCAGGCCGCTTCCTTGGGGCGCACTTACCTGTCCGGCTCCATCCATTATCCGTGAGTCAATGCCGTGAGCCAGGCCCCGGCTCAGAACAAGATCCCGAAGAGCTTCTCGGCCAACTGGTCGACCGAGAACGAAAGCAGCACCAGCGGCAACAACGGCAACGCCCCATACAGCACCACGCGCACCACGATCCACCGGTCGATGGGCATTGCGGGCATCGCCTTGATCGTGCCGTACACATCGGTGAAGTCGCACAAAGCCGAGGCATCCGGTGCGTCCAGCAGGCTGTGGGTATCGCCGGCCGCCTGCCCGCGCGGCCAGCGCCGGTCGAAGCTGCGGGCCACGCGATTGCCGAGCGCGTCGTACTTGAGCAGGGCGTGGCGCTTGGCGCGGATCAGGGTGGGGGTCAGCAGCAGCAACGGCGCCAGGACCACGGCGGCGCTGGCGGCGATGAAGCCGATGATCAGGTGGCGTAGTCCGAACAGCGTGTCGCCCCCATAGATCATGTGGTTGGCGAAGGCGCCGCACAGCACGAAGGCATTGGCCAGCGATATCGCCGAGAACCGCTCCTGGGCCAGGCCCAGGAACCCCAATCCGCCGTTTCCGTCCGGATGCAGCGGATGCAGGTCCAGTCGCAAGCGTGTCAACCGCCAGAGCAGGTAGCTCCACATCAAGAGCCGCCACAGCCACATGAGCATGACGAAGCGGTACAGCGGCATCGATACGAACGCCTGCCACTGGCCGGCCTGGGTGGGCTCGCCCGACAACCCGGCGCTCCATCCTGCCACCCCCGGCACGCCGATCATCGGGTGTCCGGGCAGGAAGGCAGGGGCCAGTGCGATGGCCAGGCAGATCAGCTCCGGAGCGATCGCATCGCGGCATCGGCGCACCTGGCGCAACAAGTGTTCCAGGTCCGCCTGGCGGTACGGCGCCACCAGCGCCGAATGCACCAGCTGGCGCGCGGTATTGCGAAAGACGTGGTCACTCCATGGCGCCATCAGTACCAGCAGCGGGAGTGCCACCAGGTACCGCGCCATGGCGGCATAGTCGCCCAGCAGGGGCATGCCACCCGGCAGCCGCCAGAGTGTTCCGTCGAACACACAAGCCATCGCCAACGGCGCAAACGCCAGCAGCACCACGCTGATCGCCAACCAAGGGGTCGCGCGGCTGCCGGGACCGATCAGGCCCAACCGCGACAACAAGGCGTGGGTCGCGCCGCCGCGCATCAACGAAAAATTGTCACAACGCATTCGCGCCAGGCCTATGGATGAGGTCGCGTGCCCCGCAAGGTGACAGTCACCCGCACAAGCTGCTTCAGTAAAAATACTGGTCGAGAGCTGGTAGTAACTACATTGCGAGCAACAGGCTCGACGGCAGAAGCTGTCGTGGCGAATCTGGAGACGCACTTGGACGTTTTGCTGGACTATCTGCACCGGTTCTGGGGGGATCTGATCGGCCGAACCGACGGCCCGATGACCTTTCGATTCTTCCTGCAACCGATCATGGCGCTGATCGCCGCCCTAGGCGACGGCATCAAGGACGCAAAGCTCGGCCGCGATCCGTATTTCTGGAAACTCACCCACGGTGCCAGTGCCGGCGATCGCGTGCAGACCTTCCGGGAGGGTTTCAGCGCCGTGACGCGCATCCTCTTGTTGGGCGTGGGCATGGACGTCATCTACCAGTTCAAGGTGTTCGGGGGTTTCCGCTACCCGATCGAGACGCTGGTCATTGCCATCGTCCTGGCCTTTCTTCCGTATTTGTTGCTGCGTGGTCCGATCGCGCGCATCGCGCGGCAATGGCAACGTCGCCACCCGCCCCAGCCCCCTCGGATCCCATGACCCAGCCTGCGCCCCACAAGACGAACGTGCCCTTGGGTCCGCCGGCCGACCAGTTGGTCCGTCCGGGCCGCGTGGCCGAAACCGCGCCGCCTCCGATTCCCCAGGTGGATCCGAACGACGCCGACAGGGCCTCGGTCGAGTACTCGCACTATCGAACCGGCCTATCCAACCATCGCACCTCCCTGTCCGAGCATCGCACCTCGCTGTCCGAGTTTCGTACCGATCTGTCGGCGCACCGCACCGATTTGTCCGTGGACCGGACCGACATGTCGATGCGCCGCACGGGCATGTCCTTCCAGCGCACGCGCATGAGTGCCGACCGCACCCTGATGTCGATCATTCGAACGGCGTTGTCGCTGATCGGATTCGGCTTCACGATCTATCAAGTCCTCGGCCACCTGGCACAAAGCCTGGTGGTAGGCCTACGCCCCCATGCACCGCGCAACTTCGGCATCGCGCTGGTGGCACTGGGCATGTTGATGCTCACCCTGGGGATCGTCTACCACGTGCAGTTCATGCGGTCATTGCGCGCCGAGCGTGCAGCCATGATCCACGACGGGCTCGTGCATGGCGAAAGCCCTTATCCGGTATCCCTGACGTTGCTGACGGCCTCGGTGCTGTGGCTGCTGGGTCTGTTGGTGATCTCCAGCATGGTCTTCAATATCGCGCCGTTCGGTTGAACCTCTCGCCTCGCCTGCAGTGGCGGGGCTCCATCCCACCAGGAGTGTTCCGTGGCCAAGACCGCAGCAAAGCAAGCCGCCCCCCCGGCAAAGCCGTCCGCCAAGCCGGCGCAGGCCAAGCCTGCCGCGAAGCAGGCATCGACCCCATCCC
The DNA here is from genome assembly GCA_036403795.1 of Stenotrophomonas sp. GTDB lineage: Bacteria > Pseudomonadota > Gammaproteobacteria > Xanthomonadales > Xanthomonadaceae > Stenotrophomonas_A. The sequence goes on along the minus strand of DASWQJ010000264.1, from coordinate 38,815 downwards.
CCGCAAAGTCGTCCGCGAGCGGCGGCAAACGACCGAACATCCTGGTGATCTGGGGCGATGACGTCGGCATCAGCAACCTCAGCTGCTACAGCCGAGGCCTGATGGGCTACCAGACGCCCAATATCGACCGCCTGGCCAACGAGGGGATGATGTTCACCGATTCCTACGGCGAACAGTCATGCACCGCGGGGCGCTCCTCTTTCATTACCGGGCAGAGTGTCTATCGCACCGGGCTGTCCAAGGTCGGCATACCCGGCGCACCGATCGGCATGACCGACAAGGCGATGACCATTGCCGGTGCGCTCAAGAACCAGGGTTACGCTACCGGGCAGTTCGGCAAGAACCATCTCGGCGACCTCAACCACATGTTGCCGACCAATCATGGCTTCGACGAGTTCTTCGGCAACCTCTACCACCTCAATGCCGAGGAAGAGCCGGAAATGTACGACTACTACCCGGAGGAAGACTTCGCCGACTTCCGCAAGGGCATCTTGCCGCGCGGGGTGATCCACAGCTGGGCCACCCAGAAAGACGACCCCACCGTGCAGACGCGCTGGGGCAAGGTCGGCAAGCAGAAGATCGAGGACACCGGGCCGCTCAGCATTGAACGCATGGAGACCTGCGACGACGAATTCGTGGCCGCGGCGAAAGATTTCATCCAGCGTTCGGTGGAGGACGATCAACCGTTCTTCGTGTGGCTGAACACTACGCACATGCATATGTTCACCCACACCAAAAAAGAAAGCCTCGGGCAGGCCGGGCGCTGGCAGTCGCCGTACCACGACACCATGATCGACCACGACAAGAACGTGGGCGAGATGCTGGACTTTCTCGAAGCGCTGGGCATCGACCAAGACACCTTCGTCATGTATTCCACCGACAACGGCCCGCACCGCAATTCCTGGCCGGATGCCGCGACCACGCCATTCCGCAGCGAGAAGAACACCAACTGGGAAGGCGCTTTCCGGATCCCGATGTTGGTTCGTTGGCCGGGCAACATCGCCCCCGGGTCGGTCTCCAACGAGATCGTCCAGCACCATGACTGGTTCCCCACCTTCCTGGCCATGGCCGGAGAGCCGGACATCGTCGGCAAGGCCAAGAAGGGCTACAAGGCGGTCGGCCGCACCTACAAGAACCATATCGACGGGTACAACCTGGTGCCGTACCTGACCGGCCAGGAAGCCAAGAGTCCGCGCAAGCTCTTCGTCTACCTGAGCGACGATGGCGACGTGCTGGGCGTGCGATACGACAACTGGAAGATCGTGTTCATGGAACAGCGCCTCAAGGGCACCATGCAGCTGTGGGCCGAGCCCTTCGTGCGATTGCGCCTGCCCAAGCTCTTCAACCTGCGGACCGATCCGTACGAGTACGCCGACATCACTTCGAACTCGTATTACGAGTGGTTCCTCTACCACGCCTACATCATCTACGGCGCCTGGACCATTGCGGACAAGTGGGCGGCCACGTTCAAGGAATTCCCGCCGATCCAGCGTCCTAATTCGTTCACGATCGATGATGCGCTGAAGGTCATGCAGGACGCAGCGACGGGCAGTCACTGAAGGGAGCGGGGGGCCGCCGGAACGGCCGGCCCCCCTGCTCGTTTCCCGTCACCGACATCGCAGGAGTATCGCCACGATGACCCGACCGCTGCCCTCCTGGAATGACGGTGCCGCCCGCAAAGCCGTGGTCGGGTTCGTCGACCGGGTCGTGCGCGAGGGCGGACCAGGCTACGTTCCGCCTTCCGAGCGCATCGCTGTCTTCGACAACGACGGCACGCTGTGGGCCGAGTATCCGTTGTATGTGCAGATCTACTTCGCGCTGAGCCAGGTCCAGCGGCTGGCCGATGCGGATCCCTCGCTGAAGGCCAAGCCGGCATTCAAGGCGATGCTCGATCACGATCTCAAGGCGCTGCAGGCATTGTCCAAGCGCGAGGTGCTCGAACCGGCCTTCGCGGTGCACGCGGGCATGACGATAGACCAGTTCCGGGCCACCGCCAGCGCCTGGCTCGCCGAGGCCAAGCACCCGCGCTACAGCCGGTTGTTCACCGCGTGCATCTACCAGCCGCAACTGGAGTTGATGGACTATTTGCGCGAGCACGGCTTCAAGGTGTTCATCGTCACCGGCGGCGGCATCGAATTCGTGCGCGTGGTGTCCGAGCAACTGTATGGCGTGCCACCGGAGCAGGTCATCGGCTCCAGCACGCGCTGCGAACTGGAGCTGTCCGAGGGCAAGGCGCAGATCCGCAAACTGGCCGAGGTATGGAGCCTTGACGATCGCGATGAAAAAGCGGTCAACATCGCCCTGCACATCGGGCGGCGGCCGATCTTCTGTTTTGGAAATTCCGATGGCGACGTGGCGATGCTGCGCTATACGCTGGCCGGCGAAGGCGAGCGGCTGGGCCTGCTCCTGCATCACGACGACGGCGAGCGCGAAGCCGCCTACGACCGCCAGTTCCTGGTAAGCCCGCTCAACGAGGGGTTGGATCGTGCCGGCGACTATGGCATCCATCTGGTCAGCATGAAGAACGACTGGAGCAAGGTATTCGCATGAGTCCTGCAGACGGAGATTTCCCGGTGAGCCTTCCCGCCGACATGGTGGCGCTGCCGGGCGGCGCTTTCCTCATGGGTTCCAACGATCACTACCCGGAAGAGCGGCCGGCCCACAAGGTGCAGGTGGCTGCCTTTGCCATCGACCGACAGCCGGTCACCAACCGCCAGTTCGCGCGCTTCGTCGCCCAGACCGGGCATGTGACGCTCGCCGAGCGGCCGGTGGATCCGGCGGATTATCCCGGCGTGGACCCCGCGCTGCTGGTGCCCTCTTCGGTGGTCTTCATTCCACCGCAGGGCCGCGTGGATCTGCGTCAGGTGCGCAACTGGTGGAATTACGTCCCAGGGGCCGACTGGCGGCATCCACGCGGTCCGGACAGCGGTCTGGACGGCCTGGAGGACCACCCCGTCGTGCAGGTCGGCTACGACGACGCGCTGGCATACGCGCACTGGGCCGGCAAGGACCTGCCGACCGAGGCCGAATGGGAGTTCGCCGCACGCGGCGGTCGCGACAGCGGCGAGTTCGCCTGGGGCGATGAACTGGTGCCCGGCGGCCGCTACATGGCCAACACGTGGCAGGGAGAATTTCCCTGGGACAACCAGGCGCTGGACGGCTACGCGTGGACCTCGCCGGTGGGCAGCTTCCCGGCCAACGATTACGGCCTGCACGACATGATCGGCAACGTATGGGAATGGACCCACGATTGGTATCAGGATCACGGTCGCCTGGCGGGCCGCCCGTGCTGCACGCTCGAAAATCCACGCGGTGCGGCGCGCGACGACAGCGTCGACCCCGGTGCCACCGGCCCGCGCGTGCCACGCCGCGTGATGAAAGGCGGCTCGCACGTGTGCGCGCCCAATTACTGCCGGCGCTACCGACCTGCCGCACGCATGGCCCAACCGATCGATACCGCCACCTGCCACCTGGGCTTCCGCTGTGTGGTACGACCGGAGCCGGCACGCGATGCTTAGGCAATGGCTGATCCTCATTAGTGAGCCGGCCATCGGTGTCATCGACCTGATGGCGCTGGTGATCATCGTGGTGGGTACGTGCATCGCGTTTTTCACCGCGATGCGGATGCTGTTCGCGGGCGTGTCCGATCCGACCCAACGTGGGCAACGCGGCTTCATCAAGGGCCATGCGCGCCGCATTCTCTGGATGGACTACGGACGCTGGCTGGTGGCCGGGCTGACCTTCCAGTTGGCGGCCGACATCATCGAGTCGTCGATTGCGCCCACGTGGGAGGCGATCGGCCAGCTGGGCGCGGTCGCGGTCATCCGCACGTTCCTGAATTACTTCCTTGAGCGCGACATCGACCAGGTGCGCGTGCGCGAAGACGCCAACGGCCGGATCGTTGCGCAACAGACCACGCCAAACGTCGAACCCTGAGAGAACCTTAGTCATGAAATACCGACCCGACTCCCGATCCCATCGCCTGCCTGCCGCCGTGCTGGCGGCCACCCTGCTGTCGGCGCTGGGCGCATTGCCCGCGCAGGCCACCGAAGGGGCGATGGGACGTTCGATCACCGGTCTGCAGATCACCTCCTACGTCGGCATCGTGCCGCCGGATCCCGGCATGCAATGGTCGCTGGCCTACGTGCACTATGACGGCAAGATCGGTGCCAGCCGTCCCGCGCCCATCGCCGGACAGGTGTCGCTGGGCCTGGAAGCCGAAGTGGACATGTACGTGGCCACCGGCGTCTATGTGTGGCCGACCGGCGAAGGCCGTTGGAACTTCGCTTCGATGCTGACCGCCCCCTGGATCAACGTCGATGCCACGGCCAGCCTGCAGGTGGGCCCGGCGCAACGCCAGGTCACGCAAAGCGCATCGGACTGGTTCGACCTGTATTTCGCCCCGGTGATCGCCAGCTACCACATCAGCCAGGTCGAGCACGTATCCATTGGCCTGTACGTGTATGCCCCGACGGCCAAATACGATCCCGATCGCCTGGCCAATCCGGGCATGAACATCTGGACGGTGTCACCGGCAGTGGGCTACACGCGCATGTTCCAGAAGGGCACGCTGGAAATGAGCCTGCTGGGCGGCGTGGATTTCTCATCGCGCAACAGCGACACCGACTACAAGAACGCGCCGGTCTGGCGCCTGGATGCATTGCTGGTAAAGCGCACGGCCAGCGGCTGGGGCTTTGGCGCGGTGGGCGGCTGGATCCAGCAGATCGGTGACGACTCCGGTCCCACGGCCGATCGCCTCAACGGATTCCAGGGGCGATCGTTCGGCCTGGGGCCCGTCATCACCTACGGCAAGAAATGGTCCGGTGGCGAGCACCTGGACTTGAGCCTGCGCTATGTGGACGAGTTCGACGTCAAGAACCGCTTCAAGGGCGAGCCGCTGAACCTGTCTGCCAGCTTCGGCTTCTGATCGACGGCCAACACGGCCCTCTTCCACCGCAAACGTAAGGAGTACTGCCATGAAAGCCTTTGCTGTCGCAGCGATCGCCGCCCTGACGCTGGCCGCCTGCGCGTCCACGCCCACCGTCCATACCGATTTCAATCCGTCGATCGACTTCTCCAAGTACCGCACCTACACCTGGGCGATGAAGCCGCAGGTCGCTTCGCCGCTGGTGCAGCAGCGCATCGTCGATGGCGTCGATGCGCGCCTGGCCGCGCGCGGCTGGACCCAGGCGCCCAACGGGCAGGTGACCCTGGCCGTGCATGCGATCACCAGCCAGCGCCAGACGCTGGACACTTTCTACACCGGCAGCGGCATGGGTGGCTGGGGTTGGCGAGGAGGTTGGGGCGGCGGCATGGGCATGGGAACCGCACAGACCACGGTGCGCACTTACGACGTCGGCACGTTGGTGGTGGACATGTTCGATACCGGCACGCAGCAGGCAATCTGGCGCGGCACTGCGCAGAGCACGGTGCCCAGCTCGCCTGAACGCGTGGACGCGGCCATCAACTCGGGCCTGGACCGGATGTTTGCCTCGTTCCCGCCGGGATCCACGCCGGCGAAGTGACTTTTCTGTCGGTTGGCGGTGGCGGTGGCGGTCCTCTTGCCGTCCACTGGACGCCTGCTCCGAGGCCCGCGCCGCAGAGCCCCACCGCCAGCCGTATCCCACGTCCCTTGCGAGCATCGTTTATGGCTGCCAGTCCCGCCGCCCGATCCATTTGCTGGCTAGCCCTGGCGAGCCTTGCGTGGTTTCCGGTGGCGGTCTTTGCTCGGCAACCGCAACCGCAACCGCAACCGCAACCGCAACCGCAAACCCAACCGGCATCTCCGCCCGTGCCGCGCGCTGCACAACCGGATCACTCGTCCGCGACCGCGGCGAATGTGTCCCCGGCCCCGGCCCCGGCTGCGCCGATGCCCGGCGCGCCGCCCGCTGCCAAGCCAGGATGGCGCGCACTGATGCACGATCCGCAGGACGGGCATTTCGACCTGTCCGAATGGCTGCTCAACCATCGCGGCTTCCTGCCGGTCCCCATCATCATCACCGAGCCGGCGTTGGGGTATGGCGGCGGGGTGGCACTGGCGTTCTTCCATCGCCCCGAAGGCAGTGCCGCCACCCGGACCACCGCCGAGGGGAAAACGCGATTCATCTCGCCCAACATCTATGGCGCGATGGTGATGAAGACCGAAAACGGCAGCAACGCGTACGGCGCAGGCGCCATACTGCATTTCAACGAAGATCGATGGCGCTACAAGGGCGGCATCGCCGATGCGTCCCTCAACCTGGATTTCTATACCGCCGGCCGCCTGGGCCCGGCGCAGAAGATCGGCTACAGCGTCGATGGCCTGGCATCGTTCCAGCAAGTGGTGCGGCGTGTGGGTGACGCGGATTTCTTCGTCGGCCTGCAATGGATCTACATGGACTTCGACATCGGCTTCGACCTGCCGGGCGACCGCGACCTGTTCACCGACCGGCAGTTGAGCTCGAAGACTTCCGGACTGGGCCTCAGCCTGGAGTACGACACACGTGACAATCCTTTCACCCCCTCCAGCGGCTGGACGGCGGTGCTGGAAGGCAATTTCTATCGCGAAGCCTTTGGCGGCGATGTGGGATTCGACAGCTATCGCGCGCATGCCTTCGGTTACCTGCCGCTGTTCGACAAGCGGTGGGTGCTGGGTGGTCGCCTGGACCTGCGCGGGGTCAGTGGTGATGTGCCTTTCTACCGCCTGCCGTATGTCGACATGCGCGGCATCGCCGCCGGTCGTTACCAGGACGAGCGCGCGGCGATGCTGGAGACAGAGTTGCGCTGGAACGTGACCTCGCGCTGGGCGCTGATCGGCTTCGTGGGCGCCGGGCGCGCGTTTGGCCGTCGCAACGACTTCAGCGAAGCGACTACCGCAGTGGCCAAGGGCACGGGCTTTCGGTACCTGATCGCGCGCAAGCTGGGCCTCTACTCGGGCATCGACTATGCCTGGGGGCCGGATGACCAGACCTTCTACATCCAGGTGGGCAGCGCATGGCGCTGAACCCGATCCCTATCCCTACGGGAGTATCGCCATGAACAAGCCGCTCGCCGCCATCGTGTTGTGGCTCTGCCTGTGGGCCTCGCCCGTGCTGGCGCAGGATCCGTTGCCATCGTGGAACGACGGGCCGGCAAAGCAAGCCATCGTCACTTTTGTCGATGCCGCCACGACCCGGGATGGCAAGGGCTTCATACCGGTCGACGAGCGCTTCGCCACCTTCGACAACGATGGAACCTTGTGGGCCGAGCAGCCGCTGTACTTCCAGGTGTTCTTCGTGATGGACCGCGTCCGGGCGCTGGCCGCCCACCACCCGGAGTGGAAAACCACCGAGCCCTTCAAATCGGTGTTGGCCGGCGACATGAAGGGGCTGGCCGCCACTGGGGAGAAAGGCCTGGTAGAACTGATGACTGCCACGCACACCGGCATGACCACCGATGAGTTCTCCGCCATCGTGCGCGATTGGGTGCGTACTGCGCGCCATCCGGTGACCCATCAACCCTACACCTCGATGGTTTACCAGCCCATGCTCGAGCTGTTGGCGTACCTGCGCGCGAACCAGTTCAAGACCTACATCGTCTCGGGCGGCGGCCAGGAGTTCATGCGCCCGTGGACCGAACAGGTCTACGGCATTCCACCCGAGCAGGTCATCGGCAGCCATGGCGAACTCGAGTACCGAGTCACCGACGATGGCCCGGCGCTGATGAAGCTGCCTGCGGTGGCCCTGGTCGACGATGGCCCCGGCAAACCGGTGGGCATCCAGCGCTTCATCGGCCGTCGCCCGGCGTTGGCGTTCGGCAATTCCGATGGCGACCAACAGATGCTGGAATGGACTGCGCATGGCGACGGTCCGCGTTTCGCTGGCCTGGTCCACCACACCGACGGCAAGCGCGAGTGGGCGTACGACCGGCAATCCCACATCGGCAAACTGGACAAAGCCCTGGACCAGGCCGCGCGCGATGGCTGGACGGTCGTGGACATGGCGCGCGACTGGAAGCAGATTTATCCCGATACGCCCTGATTCAACATTCGCCCTCACCGGCAGGATCTGAGATGACGACCTTGCGCCGATCCGTCCTGCCTCGTCATGGCGGTCATGAAACCACTGTTCGCCGGATCGGCTTCGCCGTCCTGGTGGGTACGCTCGTTCTGCTGTCGGGCCCGGCCTTCTCACAGGCCAATCCGATCCTGCCTGCCGACGCCGAAGCCGTCACCCTGGCCGGCCTGGACGGCACCCAATGCGGCGAGCGGGCGCCGGGCGACACCCGGCCACGCATCGGCCTGGCCTTGGGCGGCGGTGGTGCGCGCGGCATCGCGCACGTGCGCATTCTCAAAAAGCTTGAAGCACTGCATATCCCGGTCGATTGCATTGCCGGCACCAGTGCCGGCGCGCTGGTGGGTGCGTTGTACGCGGCCGGACGCAGTCCCGAGGACATCGAGCGGATCGTGCTGGAAAACGACTGGCGATCCTTGTTCAGCGACACACTGCCGCGCCGTGATCGATCACTTCGTCGCAAGAGCGACGATTACACCCGTCTGGCGCCCCTGGGCATTGGCCTGGGCGGCGAGGACACCAGCGTGCGGCTGGCCGCAGGCTTCGGTTCCGGTCAGCGGCTGATTGCCATGTTCGAAGATGCCACCGGCGCGGCGCGCGCCAATGGCAACTTCGACGACCTGCCGATTCCGTTCCGCGCGGTGGCCACCGATCTGAACACCGGGCAGGCCGTGGCGTTGGGTGAAGGCAACCTGGCCATGGCGATGCGCGCCAGCATGTCGCTGCCAGGCATCCTGCGGCCGGTGAGCCTGGGCGATCGCGTGCTGTTGGACGGCGGTATCGCCAATCAGATTCCGATCGACGTGGTACGTGCGATGGGCGCCGACCGCATCATCGCCGTCGACGTCGGCACGCCGTTGCGTGCGCTTCGCAGCGATGCGAGCGTGCTGGACATCGTCGACCAGATGAGCGGCTTCCTCACCGTGGGCAGCGCGGCGCGACAACTGGCCACCCTGGGCGCCGACGACATGGTGATCCAGCCCGACCTCAGTGGTCGAGTGTCCACCGGCGAATTCAACAAGGCCGCGTTGGCGTTGGATATCGGCCAGGACGCCGCCGACGCGGCGGCACCGCAACTGCGCCGCTACAGCGTGGATGCGGCCAGCTATGCCGCGTTCCGGGAGCATCAGCGCATCGCGATGCCGCAGGCCCCCACGGTGGCCTTCGTGCGCATGGCCAATGACTCCGGCTATTCCGACGAAGTGTTGATGAGGTATTTGCCGCTGCAAGTGGGCGAACCCCTGGACACTGCCGCCCTGCAGCGCGGCATCATCCGCGCCTACGGCCTGGGCACGCTGTCCAGCCTGACCTATGAGCTCGAGCGCGACGAGAACGGCGGCACCGGCGTGGTGATCGTCGCGCACCCCAAGCCCAATGGTCCGGCCTATCTGGAAGCCGGCGCCACCCTCAGCAATGACCTGGACGGAGATCACGAGGTCAACCTGCGGTTGGGCGTGCTCGTGTCGCCGATCTCGCCCAATGGTGCCGAAGCGCGGGTCACCGCGCAGATTGGTAGCGAGCCCGGGCTCACCGGGGAGTACTACGCGCCGCTGGACCCACTCAACCGCTACGCGTTCACTGCCTTGGGCGGTTTCACCACGCAGAACTTCAACCTGTTCGACGATGCGGGCAATCGAACCGATCGATTCCGCGTGCAGCGCTATGGCGCCACGGTGGGCATGAGTCGCAATTTTTCCAACGTCGCGGCAATCAATGTCTGGCTGGAACGCTACGCGGGAAGGGCCAGCGTCGTGGTGGGTGATCCGTCGATACCGGATACGACCTTCCAGCAGGCTGCGGCGGTCGCGATGTTCAGTTGGGACGACATCGACAGTGTGTTCTTCCCGCGCGATGGCACCTATGGGCGCCTGGGGTTGCGCTCATCGCAGGAATGGTTGGGGGCCGACCAGGACTTCGAACAGCTGGATCTGGACCTGGTCGGGGCAAAGAGTTTCGGGCGCCACGCCATCCAGACCGGCCTGCGTTATCACAGCACCATCTCCGGCGTGGCGCCGGTGCAAGACCTGTATCGCCTGGGCGGGCGCTGGCGGCTGGCCGGATTCCAGCACAACGAATTGACCGGACAGGACTACGGGGTGGCGTTTGCCGGCTACACCTATGAGTTGGGTCGGGTGTTGGGTCGTTCCGCGCAGGTGGGCGGCACCCTGGAGTACGGCAATGCCTGGCAGCAGCGGCAGGAAATGAGCCTGTCCGACGGGATCATCAACGGCAGCTTGTTCATCGGATTCGATTCGTGGATCGGCCCGCTGATCTTCGGCATGGGCCTGCGCGAAGGCGGCGAACGCGTGGTGTTCATCGAACTGGGGCAGACGTTGTAGGGAAATCATCGTCCGGAGAGCGGCAGGGGCCTTTTCGCATTGCCCATGCGGGGCAATCGGTTAAGGTCAAAGCGTCGTCCCTGCTTGGCCGCCATGTCGCCGCAACAGATCCTCTTCCTCGCCATCCTTGCCGCAACGCTGGTGTTGTTCGTCAGTGAGAAGCTGCGCGTGGACCTGGTGGCGCTGCTCGCGACCCTGGCGCTGACCCTCACAGGCATCCTGACGCCGGCACAGGCGCTGTCGGGATTTTCCAGCGAACCGGCCATCATCGTCGCCGCGGTGTTCGTGCTCTCGGCGGGGCTGTCGGCCACCGGGATCACCGAACGCATCGGCGCTGCCATCGGTCGGGCGGCCGGTGGTCGCGAGTGGCGGGCCATCGCGGTGACGATGCCGGCCACCGCCATGATGGCCGCGTTCTCGCACCATTTGATGATCACCGCGATGATGCTGCCGGTGATGATGCGGCTCTCGCGCGAGCAGCGCCTGGCTGCCTCGCGCCTGCTGATGCCCATGTCGCTGGCCGCCTCGCTGGGCACCACGCTCACCCTGGTCAGCGCGCCGGCCTTCCTGCTCGCCAACGATCTGCTCGCCCGCGCGGGCCAACCGCGACTGGACCTGTTCGCGATCACCCCGATTGGCGCGGTGCTGGTGCTGGTGGGCATGCTCTATATGCTGGCCGGCCGCTGGCTGCTGCCGCGGCGGCAAGGCGAAGACGACGGCGGCGAGTACTTGCGGCTGGAGCGTTATTACACCGAGCTGCTGGTGGAATCCGGTTCGCCGTGGGAAGGCAAGGCGCTGGCCGAATTCGAAGACACCTTTGCCGAGCGCCTGCAGGTCGCCGACTGGTTGCGCGATGGCCTGCGCCGTCGACGCACGGGCAGCGAGGGCATGCTGCGGGCGGGAGACGTGCTGTTGGTGCGCGCCTCGCCCGATGAAATCGCCTCCATCAAGGACGAGCCCGGGATCACCCTGCATGCGGTGGCCAAGTACGGCGAGAAACCGCGAGAGGGTGCCGCCCAGGAGGCACTGGGGCAGGAGCAACTGGTGCAGGCGGTGGTCGCGCCGCGCTCGGAATTCGTGGGCCGCAGTGTCTCGGCCATCGATTTCCTGCACAACCTGGGCGTGGTGGTGGTCGGTCTGTGGCGCAAGGAGGGCTGGCTGCACGGCGAGCTGTCCGAGGTGCGGCTGGAAGAAGGCGACCTGTTGGTGCTCTGGGGCAACGAGCGCAAGTTCCGTCAGCTGTCCGGGCACCGCGGCTTCCTGATGTTGATGCCGTTCGATGCGCATCGCAGTCGCCGTCGTCGCTGGCCGCTGGCCGCGGCGATCATGCTGGCCTCGATCGTGGCGGCCGCCACCGAGTGGCTGCCGCCGCAGATCGCCTTTCTGGCCGGTGCCGTAGCCATGGTGTTGGGGCGTTGCGTGAGCCTGGAGCGCGCCTACGAAGAAATCGATGTGCGCATCTTCGTGATGATTGCCGGGGTGATCCCCTTGGGCATCGCGATGGACCGCACCGGCACGGCGCAGGCCCTGGCCGACGTACTGCTGGTGCACGCGCATGGGCTCTCGCCGCTAGCGTTGCTGCTGGTCATGTTTGGCGCCGCCGCGCTGCTCACCCAGGTCCTGTCCGATGCGGCGACCACCGTGTTGCTGACCCCGATCGCCCTGGCGGTGGCCGAGGGCCTGCACCTGCCGCCGGTGCCCTTCGTGGTGTGCACTGCGATGGGCGCGGTGGCCTCGTTCCTCACCCCCATCGGCCACCACGGCAACCTGCTGATCCTCAACCCGGGCCAGTACACCTTCGGTGACTTCCTGCGGGTGGGGGTGCCGTTGACCGTGCTGCTGGGCCTGGCCGCTGCCTGGATGTCGCGCTGGCTATGGCTCGCAGGGCCACTGTGGCCCCTAGGTTGGGGCTGAACAGGGCGTGGTCCCGCAGGCCGCCAAGGCCCATTCACGTTCGGCCGCGGTTGGGCCTGGCAGGCGTAGTGTGCCCGCCAGCGGATCGGCGGAGGGGGCTTCCGCCGCCGGCCAACACCCGGCCCGCCGTATCGATGACCTAACATGGCGGCGATGTTCCGTCGCGGCCGAGGAGTGCTTGTGGGTGTAGTGGTTGGGATGGTCGCGGGCGCAAGCCCGACTGCGGGGCGCTCCTTGCGCCATGGCGAACCGCGCGCAGTCGCAATGTCGGCGTGCCAGGGCTTGCCGCGATGAGCACTACCCTGGAAAGGTCGCCCACACCGCTGCTGGATGCCGGCATGGCCGTGCTGCCGCCGGAAGCGCCGCTGTCCATGCCCGAGCAGTCCCTGCGCGAAGGCCGGCTGCAGGACTGGCGCCAGCGCACCTCGCCGATGGGGATCGGCCTTCGCCGCTTCTATCTGATTGGCGGCACGGCCGCCATGACCCTGGTCGCCAGCTGGTTGATGCTGACGGTACTGTGGGCCGGTGGCCTGAGCATCCTGGAAGGTTGCCTGCTGGCCCTGTTCGTCCTGCTGTTCGCCTGGGTGGCCATGTCCTTTGCCAGTGCGGTGGCCGGTTTCATCTCGGTGGTGTTTGGCCGTGGACGCAAGCTCGGCATCGATCCCGATGCGCCGCTGCCGGTGCTGTCCAGCCGCACCGCGTTGCTGATGCCCACCTACAACGAAGAGCCTGGCCGTTTGCTGGCCGGACTCCAGGCCATCTACGAGTCGGTCGAGGCCACTGGCCAGATCGACCGTTTCGATTTCTTCGTGCTCAGCGATACCACCCGCGACGCCATCGGCGTAGCCGAGGAGCGCGAATACCAGGCGCTATGCGATCGCACCGGTGGCCACGGCCGGATCTTCTACCGGCGCCGTGCCGACAATGCCGCGCGCAAGGCGGGCAACGTCGCCGACTGGGTACGCCGCTTCGGCGGCCATTATCCGCAGATGCTGATCCTCGACGCCGACAGCCTGATGGCCGGCGACACGATCGTGCGCCTGATCGCGGGCATGGAAGACAATCCGGATGTTGGCCTGATCCAGAGCCTGCCGGCGGTGGTCAACGGCCACACGCTGTTCGCGCGGATGCAGCAGTTCGGTGGCCGCGTGTACGGACCGATCATCGCTTATGGCGTGGCGTGGTGGCATGGCGCCGAGAGCAACTACTGGGGCCACAACGCGGTGCTCCGTACACGTGCCTTCGCCGATCACGCCGGGCTGCCGGCGTTGCCGGGGCGCCAGCCGTTCGGCGGGCACGTGCTCAGCCACGATTTCGTGGAAGCCGCGCTGATGCGCCGCGCCGGTTGGGCCTGCCACATGGTGCCCTACCTGCAGGGCAGCTACGAAGAGGGTCCGCCGACGCTGACCGACCTGTTGATCCGCGATCGCCGCTGGTGCCAGGGCAACCTGCAGCATTCCAAGGTGGTAGGTGCCCGCGGGCTGCACTGGATCAGCCGCATGCACATGATGATCGGCATCGGCCACTACTTCACCGCGCCGATGTGGGCGATGTTGATGCTGATCGGCATCGCGATCCCCCTGGTCAACGGCGGGATCGACCTGACAGAACGCCTTCCCTTCTCGCCGGCGCGCTACTGGAGCGCGCAGGCCGACACCGGTGTGGTGTGGCTGTTCGCCTTCACCATGGGCGTGTTGCTGGCGCCCAAGTTGCTCGGCTATATCGCGCTGCTGTTCAACCGCAGCGAACGGCGCGGTTGCGGCGGGGCGCTGCGCGCGTTCCTCAGCATCCTGCTGGAAACCGTGCTGGCAGCGTTGATGGCGCCGATCGTGATGTATCTGCAGTCGCGCGGCGTGGCCGAGGTATTGGCCGGCAAGGACTCGGGCTGGGACGCGCAGCAGCGCGACGACGGCAAGATTTCCTGGGCTGCGCTGTTCCAGGGCTACGGTGGCTTGAGCCTGTTTGGCCTGATGACCGCGGTGATGGCCTATCTGGTGTCCCCTTCGCTGGCCGCGTGGATGGCGCCGGTGGTCATCGGCATGATGCTGGCGATCCCGGTGGTGGGGCTGACCTCGCTGCGCAGTGTTGGCCTGTTGCTGGAGCGGCTGGGTATCTTCGAAATCCCCGAGGAAACCACGCCGCCCACAGTGATGGTGCGTGCCGCCGAACTGCGTCGCGCCGCGGCCAAGGCCCTGGCCGGCGAGGGCTGAGCGGGCGCAGGCATAATGCGGCTTTCGCCTGAGGATGCCGCACGATGTCGACACTGCTGGACGGGCTCGAGACGCAGACCGGCGCAACGCCGCAATGGACGGTGCTGTGGCTGCACGGCCTGGGAGCCGACGGCAACGATTTCGCCCCGATCGTGCCCGAGCTGGTCCGTCCGCACTGGCCGGCCATTCGCTTTGTGTTCCCACATGCGCCCGTGCGCCCGATCACCATCAACAATGGCGTGCGAATGCGCGGATGGTACGACATCGCCAGCCTGGATTTTGCCGGGCGCGCCGATCGACAAGGGGTGGTGGAGTCGGTGGCCCAGGTCGAGGCGCTGATCGAGCGTGAGCACGAACGCGGCATCCCGCCGGAACGGCTGCTGTTGGCCGGCTTCTCGCAAGGAGGCGCGATTACCCTGGCCGCCGGGCTGCGTCGCCAGGTACCGCTGGCCGGATTGATCGGACTTTCCACGTATCTGCCGGACGCGGCGAACGCGGCCGTTGCGCGGGTGGCGGGCGCGCAGCGGCAACCGTTGTTCATGGCCCATGGCCAGGCCGATCCGGTGATCCCCTACGTTTATGCCGAGCGCAGCGCGCAGACCTTGCGTGAGCTGGGGTTTGCCGTGGAATGGCATCGCTATCCCATGGCCCATCAAGTCTGCGCCGAGGAGATTTCCGACCTGGGCGACTGGATGACCCAGCGTTTTTCGGCATGAGCCCATGAGCGATCCGCGCGCATTGCAACCGTGGATGCCGGAACTGTGCCGGCTGCCGCGCGTCGGCGCGATGGTGGGGCTGGCCGAACTGGTCGTGGTGATCATCGCGCTGGTCCCGGAAGGCGCGGCTTTCAGCCTGGAGCGTTTCCTGTCGGCCAGCGGTTTCGCACTGTGGATGGCACTGGGCGTGACCGCGCTGCTGTGCCTGCTTCGCGAGCCGCTGTCGCGCCTGCCCGTGCGCGCCGGCGCTGCGGTGGCCGTAGCCGTGGCAGGACTGTCCGGGCTGGTGGGCGCGGCGATCGTGCATGCCTTGTTTACCCTCACCGGGCCCGGATCCCTGGGGCCGTCGGTCGGCGCCTGGCGCTTCAGCCTGGGCTGCGCGGCCACCGTGGCCCTGATCAGCGCCCTGGCACTGCGCTACTTCTACGTCAGTGACCGATGGGCCGCCCAACTGCAAGCCAATGCGCGCGCCGAAGCCGATGCGCTGCAGGCGCGGATCCGGCCGCATTTCCTATTCAACAGCATGAATCTGATCGCGAGCCTGCTGCGCCGTGATCCCCTGGTGGCCGAGCAGGCGGTGCTGGATCTGTCGGACCTGTTCCGGGCCGCGCTCGGGGCGGGGGAGGGCACCTCAAGCCTGCGCGGGGAGTGCGAACTGGCCGAACGTTACCTCTCGATCGAATCCTTGCGACTCGGCGATCGCTTGACCGTGGAATGGGAGCGCGACGAGCCGCTGCCGTGGTCGTTGGCGATGCCGCGCCTGGTGCTGCAGCCGCTGGTCGAGAACGCCATCCTGCATGGCGTATCGCGCATGCCCGAGGGCGGCACGGTGCGGCTGTCGCTGTGGGTGGCCGAGCAGCGGCTGCATCTGCGCATCGTCAACCCGGCGCCGGACCCGGCCGCGGCCAGCGATCCGCTGGGCCGGGGCGCCGGGCATGCCCAGGCCAGCATCGCGCATCGCCTGGCGTATCGGTTCGGGCCGGGGGCCAGGATGACGGCTGGATGGGCGCACGGCTACTATGCCTGCGAGATCGTGGTGCCGCTGGACTAGCGGCCCCGGTCAGGGGAAACACAAGGGGAAAACCGATGCGCCCGCCGATGTCCACTCCGGCCCATACGACGCTGTGCCCCTTTGTACGGGCAGGGCAGGGCGTGGCTGCGCGGATCGTGACTAACGAAGGGTCGCGGTGAAGGTCCTGATCGCCGACGACGAGCCGCTGGCACGCGAACGCCTGCGCTTGCTGTTGGCCGAGCACGCGCGCGTGGAGCTGGTGGGCGAAGCCGAGAATGGCGAGCAGGCTTTGCAATTGGCCGCCGCGCACCATCCGGATCTGGTCTTGCTCGATATCGCCATGCCGGGCGTGGATGGGCTGGAAGCCGCGCGCCACCTGCGCGAGCTGGCGCCGCGGCCGGCGGTGGTGTTCTGCACGGCCTATGACCAGCACGCGTTGTCGGCGTTCGATGCGGCGGCCATCGATTACCTGATGAAGCCCGTCCGCCCCGAGCGGCTCGCCGCCGCGCTGGAGCGCGCGCGCACCTTTCTGGCCGGTCGCTTGCCCCTCCCGGAAGCCGCGGCGTTGCCGGTGCGCCAGCGCACCCATCTATGCGCGCGTCTGCGCGGCAGCCTGCGGCTGATCCCGATCGAAGAGATCCATTACCTGCAGGCCGAAGAGAAGTACGTCATCGTCCACCACGCACGCGGCGAGGACCTCATCGAGGAATCGTTGAAGTCGCTGGAAGACGAGTTCGCCGACCGGCTGGTGCGCATTCATCGCAATTGCCTGGTGGCGCGGTCGCGGTTGATGGAGCTGCGACGTGGCAGCGATGGGCAGGTGCACGCAGTGCTGCGCGACGTCGCCTCGCCGCTGGAGGTCAGCCGGCGTTGCGTGGCCAGCCTGCGCGGAGAGCTGCGTCACGGTTGAGCGTGGCGTCTGGCCTGGCCCGCCGCGGGTAAGTGAACCTGACCCCGTTTGATGACGGGCGGGCGATAATCGGTCCATGAAGACCCTGCGCATCGCCACCCGCAAGAGCCCGCTCGCCCTGTGGCAGAGCGAACATGTCGCCGCCCGCCTGCAGGCGCACCATCCCCGCCTGGAGGTAGTGCTGGTGCCGCTGAGCACCCGTGGCGACGAAGTGCTGGATCGATCGCTGGCTGCGATCGGTGGCAAGGGGTTGTTCCTCAAGGAGCTGGAACTGGCGATGCTGCGCGGCGATGCCGACTGCGCCGTGCATTCGCTCAAGGACGTGCCGATGGAACTGGACGCCCCCTTCGTGCTGCCGGCGATCCTGGAACGGGCCGACGCAGCCGATGCGTTGGTCTCGCGCCATGCGTCGTTGCAGGCGTTGCCGCAGGGCGCGCGGGTAGGCACTTCGTCGTTGCGCCGGCAGGCGCAGTTGCGTGCGCAGCGACCGGACCTGCAGTTGTTGGACCTGCGTGGCAACGTCAATACGCGTCTGGCGAAATTGGACCAGGGCGATTACGACGCGATCGTGCTGGCTTGCGCGGGGTTGCAGCGGTTGGGGTTGGGCGCGCGCATCCAGGCCAGGCTGGCGCCGCCGCAATGGCTGCCGGCGCCCGCCCAGGGCGCAATCGCAATCGAGTGCCGGGGCGATGATCCGCAAGTGATGGCGGTATTGGAGGCATTGGACGACGTGCCGACTCGCCATTGCGTGGAGGCCGAGCGGGCGATGAATCGCGCGCTGCACGGCAGCTGCCATGTACCGGTGGCGGCGTTTGCGCGGATCGACGGCGACGCGTTGCATTTGCAAGGATTGGTCGGCGATGCCGCCGACGGCCGGCAGGTACGTGCGCAGGCCAGCGGCACGATTGCGGGGCGCGAGGTGCTCGGCCGCGAAGTGGCGCGGCTGTTGATGGAAGGTGGCGCTGATCGCCTGCTGGGACCGTATGCCCGCGAGGGTGGCGCGGAGTAGCCGCGCCGTCGGGAACCTCGGCTCGACGAACGCATCCCGCCCGGCGGGATGCGTTCGTTATGCCATCACTTGAAGGTGTAGACCAAGTTTACCGTGGTGAGCGTATCGGTGCGCTTGTTGTCATCGCTCACGTCACTGTTGTGGCGCAGCTGCCAGGCGGCCTTGAGGGCAAAGCGCTGGTTCATCGCGACCTGTACGCCGAAATCGTTCTGCGCATAGGTGTTGTAGCTGCCCGATTCGACCAGCAGCGTGTTGATGAGGTCGGTGGTGTCGGTGATGGTGTATTTGAAGTCGAGCAGGCCGCGGACGATGCCACCGGTCTCGGTGCGGTCTTCGACCGAATCGTGGGCGCGCCGGATACCCGGGCCGAGCTGCGCATCCAGGTAGAACTTCTCCCAGTCGATCAGCCGCGTGCCATAGCCGATACCGAAGGTGGCCAGGCGGTCGTAGGTGGCGAAGTCGTCGGTTTCGTAGCGGCCGGTTGCCGTCAGCTGGCGGTGTTCACCCAACTGCAGCGCGCTGCCGGCGGCTGCCGTGTAGCGCTCGGCGGTGGTCTGCCGCTGGCGCGTGGTGGTGCCGTCGTCGGCGGTGACGGTGTACTCGGCGCTGGAGCGCATGCCGAACAGATCCAGTGAATGAATCCAGTCGCCGTCGGTGTAGCGGCCGCGGAAGCGTCCGTTGAAGCTTTCGTTCGAGCTGTTGCCGTGCGAAGACGCAAAGCCCAACTCGCCACTGCTGCCGCTCCAGGGTGAGGGAATGACGGCAGCAGCGGGATCAACCGGCGCTTCGGTGGCGACCTGGGCCCAGGCGGCACCGGAGCAGGACAGCAGGGCAATGGAAATGAACAGGGCACAGCGGGACATGGTCGACTCTCTGGCGGCCGGCGGCACGAAAGGGTTTGGAAGCGCTTTCATGATAGCGGATGCCTTCACGCGGTCGGACAAGTCCGAGCGCGGCGCTTCATTTCCCGTTCCGTTCAGGCGGTCGCGTCGCGACCTGAGCGCCGATCCCGTTCTTCCAGCACCAGCGCGATCCCCAAGGCCAACGTGGTCAACCACCATAGCGTGCGCGGCAAGCTGGGCCAGAACAGCAACCAGCCCTGGAGCAGGATCGGTGCCACCAACAGCAATGCCAAGGCGACCCAGCGCAGGCGATGTCGCGCGGGCGGCAGCAGCCCGCCTTCCACCAGCCAGCAGGCCAGCAGCAACGCCGCTGCAATGCCCGTCAACAGCAGCAACGACGACGCCGCACCACTGGCGCCCATGTCACCGGGCCACAACCACGCCATCAGGGAAAAGAACACGCCCGCGCCGCCCAGCAGCGACAGCGCCAACTGCGCAGGCAGATGCCACTGCGTGCGGGGCGCTTCCGTGGCCAAGGTGGCCAGCGAGACCGAGCCCAGCGCACCAATGCATGCGATCGCCGCGGCGATGGCGATCACACCGGGCGATCGCCGCTCCACTGCCAACAGGACCAGCAGCGCACCATTGGCCGCCACGGTGACGCCCAGGGCTGCCAGTGCGCGGGCACGCCAGGGCTGCCGGTCGGGCACTGGCTGTAGCGCCAACTGCACGATGAGCGCCATGATCAACAAGGCGGACACGCCGAGTGCGCGGAACTGCAACGGGCGCAGGCTCAGCATCGCGTCGCCACTGCCCTGCAGCAGCGCCGTACTCACGCCGATCCAGATCAGCATGCCCAGGCCGAGCAGGCCCAGGGTGCGGACCACCGCCGCGGGCAGCCAGGCGGGCATTGTCCTCAACATGACGAGGCCTCGACATCTGCGGAAAAAGTGGCGGCAAGCCGCGTTCGTCCGCTGGGTGCGGACATCATCAGTGCGTACACGGCATCTCCCCGATGCGTTGGTATGCGGATCCCCGAGGGGAGTTTGCCATCGCCCGACGCATCGCGCCGAGCCGTCCGTCGCATTGCGGGACCGCGTGGCAGCTGCCGCGTGCTCAGGGAGGATCGACGCGTAGCGCCGGATCGTCGAAACGCGAGTAGGCGACGGCCAGGACGTAGTCGCCGCGCGCATCGCGCCCGGCCTGTTCAATGCGCGAGGGCCAGCCGCGGGCATCGATCCAGTACAACATGGGTGGGCGACTGGCATCGGGATGGCGCACGCGGTACTTGTGGGCTGCCTGCCCGTCGAGGGTGTCCGGACCCAGGTCCTCGACCTGCAAGCGCTCGCCCGGCCGCAACTGCAACGGATCGCGCCACTGGGCCAGCAGGCCGGGCGGCAAGGGCACGCGCTCGATGCCCTGCGCCCCTTGCAGGTACAGCGTGTCGCCCACGATCACCTGGCTGCCGCCGGGCAACTGCAGGCGATAGCGGTCCGGTGCGACGTATTCCAGCCGGCTGCGCTGTGCCTGCGCGGATTGCAGGGTCATCTCGGCGACGAAACTGCGCGCGCCGCGGAACCGTGCCATCGAGGTCTCGATCGCTTGCATGGCCTTGGCCGGGGCGGCCTCGGCCCGCGCCACGTCCGTGCGCGCCGCGTCGGGCCGTGCGGTGGCGGTGGCAGTGGGTGGCGCTAGCGCCGGCTCGGCGGCAGGCGGCCCGTCGCGGTCGCAGGCGGCCAGCAGCAGCGGCGCCAGGCAAAACGCAAACAGGGCCGGCAGGGGAAGACGGGTAGGGAACATGACGCAGGGCACGGTTGCGGGGACCCACAAGATAGCCGACCCGCTCTTGGCGCGCGCTGGGCCGTGACTCGGACATAATCGGCACATGGACCGCTACGAACGCATCAACTCCCTGCATCGCCTGCTCAAGTCCGCACGCTATCCGGTCACGGTGGCACGGCTGCAGGACGAACTCGGCTGCTCACGCGCCACGGTCTACCGCGACCTGGCGTTCCTGCGCGATGCGCTGATGGCCCCGGTGGAAGGCGATGGCGAAGCCGGATTCCGCTACCTGGCCGGCGAAAGCGATCGATTCGAACTGCCTGGCCTGTGGCTCAGTTCCGAAGAGCTGCACGCCCTGTTGGCCTCGCAACAACTGCTGGCGCGTACCGGTGGGGGGGTCCTGTCGACGGTGCTGGCGCCCCTGCAGCAGCGCATCGAAAGCCTGCTGGCGGCCCAGGCAGGCGTCTCGCAGTGGCCGGTCGACCGGGTGCGGGTGATCCCGCACCGCGGCCGCAAGCTGGACGAAGCGAGTTTTCGGACCGTGGCTTCGGCGGTGCTGGAGCGCAAACAGATCAGCTTCGAATACCGCGCCCGTTCCACCGACGAATCCACGCGTCGCCTGGTCTCGCCGCAACGCATCACCCACTATCGCGACAACTGGTACCTCGACGCCTGGGACCACGGCCGCGAAGGCGTGCGCAGCTTTGCGGTGGATCGTGTCAATCACGCCCGCCTGCTGGACGACAAGGCACGCGATGTGCCCGATAGCGAGCTCGACGACCAGTTGGCTGCCAGCTACGGCATTTTTTCCGGCGCGCCCAAGGGCTGGGCCACGATCGTGTTCAGTGCCAAGGCCGCGCGCTGGGTGGCCGACGAGCATTGGCATTCCAAACAGCAGGGACGTTTCCTGGCCGATGGCCGCTACGAGCTCAAGTTGCCCTACAGCGTTTCGCGCGAGCTGCTGATGGACGTGCTGCACTATGGCTCGGACGCGGAGATCGTCGAGCCCAGGTCCTTGCGCGAGCAGGCCAAGTCGCTGCTGTCGCTGGCATTGAGCAACTACGACGGGGACTGATCCCGACGCGCCTCAGCGCGCGTTGGGGATCTCGTAGCCCAGCTTGTCGACCTGGTCGGCACGCTGCGGTACGCGCTTGAGCTTGTCGGTGTACACGCCGTAGTCGTCGCGCAGCTTGGCCACGAGCTTGCGGTAGAGCTCGTTGTCCATGTCCGGCTCGCGCGAGAAGATCCAGGCCAGATCGCGTCCGGGCCAGGAAATCAGCACCCAGGAATAGTCCGGCGCCACTTCGAGGATGCGCTGCTTGGTCGGGATGACCTTGTAGAACCACACCCGCCAGTCGTAGTTGCCGCTGTCTTCGTCCACCGAGGCGCGGGCGGTCTTCTCCTGCTCCGGCTGGCCGAAGCCTTCGCGATAGAAGTAGCGCACCGTGACGGTGTTCTCGTCCCGCAGGGTGTATTCGTCGCGGCTGGCCACATGGCCACGCTCGACCGGGTTGGGAATGCGCGCGATCACATACCAGTTGCCCATCAGCCGGGACAGCTCCACCGGCGGGCGCGCCGCCTCGGACGGCGATGGCTTCGCCAGCACGGGCAGGGCGGCCAGGCCGATCAGGAACGCTAGGGCAAGCTTGACGGTCGGGCGCATGCGGGTCGTCGATAGTCCGTTGGTGTGCACACTAATCATGCATGGGCGAAGTGACTGTCAATGGTAGGTCGCAGACGGTGAGATGGCGATGGGGGAGGCTCGCTTCCCTCGATCACCGTCCCGGAGCCGCCGCATGAACCGTTCCGCTTCCCCCAAGACCCGCCCTGCCGCCCGATCCGCCGACCGTCCCGACCCCCGGCTGCTGCGCCCGGTGCGCCAGATCGCCCTCGCCGGGCTGGCGCTGGTCCTGGTGTGGCCGGCCGCGCGCGGTGCCAGCGCCTGGCTGGGCTGGTGGCCGTTGTGGCTGGTCGGGATGCCGATGGCGGCCTGGTGGAGCTTGTACCGCTTTGCCTTGCCGAGCTGGGGCGCGCCGCCTCAGACCCGCGGAGTGCCGCGCCGCCGCCGGCTGCCGCAAGCTCGCCGGCGGGCGGTGGGAGCGCGGGGCTGGGCCCGGGCCGCCTGAGGCAGCGGCCCTACTTTCGGCAGGTTGGCCCGCGTGGCGGGCGTGCTAGCGTCTGGCCCCTGTTATTTCGGAGGGGCCGATGCCCAAGTTCGCCGCAGTCTGCCTGGTGGCAGGTCTGATCACCGTCACCAGTGCACACGCCCAGGAGCCCGCCATGACCCAAGACCCTTACACCTGGCTCGAAGAGGTGACCGGCGCCAAGCCGCTGGACTGGGTCAAGGCTCAGAACGCGAAGACCGAGCAGCGGCTGGCCAGCACCCCGCAGTTCAAGCAGATGCAATCGGGCATCCGCGAGGTTCTCGATTCGGACGCCAAGATTCCCGGCGTGCAGAAGATCGGTGAGCACTACTACAACTTTTGGAAGGACCGCACCCACGAGCGCGGCGTGTGGCGGCGCACCACGCTGGAGGAATACCGCAAGCCCAACCCGCACTGGTAAACCGTGCTCGACCTCGATGCACTCAACACGGCCGAGAACGAAAACTGGGTGTGGCACGGGGCCGAGTGCCTGCGGCCGGACTACCGGCGCTGCCTGGTCGCGTTGTCGCGCGGCGGCGCCGACGCCGATGTCACCCGTGAGTTCGACCTGGTATCCAGGCAATGGGTTGCCGACGGCTTCTTCCGCCCCGAGGCCAAGGGCGCGCTGGGCTGGATCGACGCCGACACCGTGTACGTTTTTTCTGACTTCGGCGCCGGTTCGATGACCCGCTCGGGCTATCCGCGCATTGCCAAGCGTTGGCGCCGCGGCACGCCGTTGGCGAGCGCCGAGCTGGTGTACGAGGGCGAGGCGGACGACATGTACATCGCCGCGATGCACGACGACACCCCGGGCTTCGAGCGGGATTTCGTCAGCCGCACCCTGGCCTTCTACAACGACGAGCTCTACCTGCGCCGCGCGGGCGAGGCCAGCGCGCCGGCCAGCTTGATCAAGGTCGACGCGCCCAATTCGGCCAACAAGTCCGTCAAGCGGGAATGGCTGACGTTGGAGCTGCGCGAACCGTGGACGGTGGGCGGCAAGACCTATCCGGCCGGCGCCCTGCTGGCGACGAAGTTCGACGACTTCATGGCCGGCAAGCGTGCCTTCGAGGTGTTGTTCGAGCCGACCGACACTACGTCGCTGGCGGGCTTCAGCTGGACGCGCCATCACCTCGTGTTGAACGTGCTCGACGACGTCAAGAACCGCTTGAGCGTGCTGACGCCGGGCCCTGGCGGTTGGACCCAAAGCGCATTCACCGGCGCCCCGTTTGGCACGATCGAGGTCGGCGCCGTCGATGACGATGAGAGCGACGCGCTGTGGCTGAGCTCGACCGATTACCTTACCCCCACCACGTTGTCGTTGGCCGAGGTCGGCAAGGCGCCGGAAGTGCTGAAGACGATGCCGGCCTTCTTCGACGCCAGCCGCGACGTGATCGAGCAGCATTTCGTCACCAGCCAGGACGGCACTCGCGTCCCGTACTTTCTGGTGCTTCCGAAAAACCTGAAGGCCGACGGCTCGGCCCCGACGTTGCTGTATGCCTATGGCGGCTTCGAGATTTCGATGACGCCCGCTTACTCCGGCGGGCTGGGGCGCGCGTGGTTGGACAAAGGTGGCGTGTACGCGGTGGCCAACATCCGTGGCGGCGGCGAGTACGGCCCGCGCTGGCATCAGGCGGCGCTCAAGCAAAATCGCCACAAGTCTTATGAAGACATGGCAGCCGTCGCGCAGGACCTGGTCGATCGCAAGATCACCTCGCCGGCCCATCTGGGTGTACAGGGGGGCAGCAATGGCGGGCTGATGGCCGGCAACATGCTGGTGCAGTATCCGCAGCTGTTTGGCGCGGTGGTGGTGCAGGTGCCGCTGCTGGACATGAAGCGTTACAGCCATTTGCTGGCGGGCGCGTCCTGGATGGCGGAATACGGCAACCCGGATACCGATGACTGGACATTCATCCAGACCTTCTCGCCGTACCACCTGTTCGATGCGAAGAAGGACTGTCCGCCGGTGATCTTCCTGACTTCCACGCGCGATGACCGCGTACACCCGGGCCACGCGCGCAAGATGGCGGCCAAGATGATCGATGCGGGCAAGGACGTGACCTACTACGAGAATATCGAGGGTGGGCACGGTGGAGCGGCGAACAATGCGCAGGCGGCGCACATGGCGGCGTTGGCGTACGCCTTTCTGTGGGAGCGGTTGGGCGGGATGTA
This sequence comes from Stenotrophomonas sp., assembly GCA_036403795.1. Classification (GTDB taxonomy): domain Bacteria; phylum Pseudomonadota; class Gammaproteobacteria; order Xanthomonadales; family Xanthomonadaceae; genus Stenotrophomonas_A. The sequence continues at coordinate 13,738 of DASWQJ010000264.1, read as the reverse complement.
ATGGGCGCTGTTGCCAGGTGGAGCAGCTGACGTTTTCATCGGTCGTTTTGTTTTTGGGGGTTCAATGATTTTGGCCGTTCTGATGGCTGCTTCGGCGATGTGTGCACCGGAGCAGGCGAGGTATGTCTTGCGCGAGGATCCTGCAATCACGGCGCGTTTTCTCACCGTCGAAGCCTCTTCGGACTGGCCTTCGGGCATTGCGTTGAGGTTGCATTCCTCACGCACTGGAAAGGACTACGACTTCCTGCCTTGGTCGGGTGGCAGTGATGGCGCCCAGCATCTGGCTTCGACTGGCGACGTCACGGCTCCCCATTGGGGCTTGCCATCACCCGACGATGGTGCGGCCAGGCCCTTGGGCGACGTGACCTATATCGCCACCGACGAGCACTACACGCTGCTGGCAGTGCCGCCGGGTCGGGGCGTCCAGGCGCCGGCGCACATCCTGATCCCGGATCTGCGCGAGGCCCTGTGGTATCGCACCGGGCCCGATGCACGAGAGTCCACCACGAAGCAATTCTTCGACCGAGTCGGCTGCGATCACTAAGCCGACAGCGGCTCGAAAACGGGGTCAGGTTCAGTTCGCTGCACGAACTGAACCTGACCCCGTTTTCGAGCCACCACCCAACCCCTACAACCTGCCCAATCCCCGCTCGATTCGCGCCACCGCCTCCCGCAGCCGCGGCAACGACTGGGTATAAGCGATCCGGACATGCCGCCGCGCCAAGTGGTGCCCGAAATCGATCCCCGGCGTGAACGCCACATGCTCGGTTTCCAGGAAGTGCGCACAAAACGCCTCCGCATCCTCACTGAAGGCGCCAATATCCGCATACAGATAGAACGCCCCTTGCGGTTCGATCGCAATGCGGAAACCCAGCGCACGCAGCGCCGGCAGCAGATAGTCGCGACGCGCCTGGAATTCATGGCGGCGCGCCTCGAATATCTCGATCGCCTCCGGCGTGAAGCACGCCAGTGCCGCGTGCTGCGCCATGCTCGGCGCACTGATGTACAGATTCTGCGCGAGCTTTTCCAGCTCCGGCACCGCCGCCGGCGGCGCCACCAGCCAGCCCAGCCGCCAGCCGGTCATCCCGAAATATTTCGAAAAACTATTGAGCACGAACGCTTCATCGTTCACTTCCAGCACGCTGGAGGCTTCCAGGCCATACGTCAGGCCGTGGTAGATCTCATCGACCACCAAGTGACCGCCGCGCGTACGCAAGGCCTGTGACAACGCCGCCAACTCGTCGCGCGACAGCACGCTGCCGGTGGGATTGGCGGGCGAGGCGAGCAGCGCGCCGACGCTGTCCGGATTCCAGTGCTGCGCCACATGCTGCGGGGTCAGCTGGTAGTGCGTATCCGGCCCGGTCGGCACCAGTTGCGCGCCCGCCTCGACCAGGCGCAGGAAGTGCCGGTTGCAGGGATACCCCGGGTCGGCCAGCAGCCAGTGCCGGCCCGGATCCACCAGCAGGCTGCTTGCCAGCAGCAACGCGCCCGAACCGCCCGGCGTCACCAGGATCCGATGCGGATCGATGTCCAGGCCGTGCCGCTGGCCATAGAAGGCGGCGATGGCGGCGCGCAGGGCGGGCAATCCACGTGCCGCGGTATAGCGGGTATGCCCCGCGGCCAACGCGGCCTGGCCAGCAGCCACCACAGGCGCGGCGGTGGTGAAGTCCGGCTCGCCGATCTCCAGATGGATCACATCATGACCCTGCTGCTCCAGCGCCTGCGCGCGGGCCAACAGCGACATCACGTGGAAGGGGGCGATGTCCTGGCTACGGCGACTGAAGGCGGCGGCGGGTATTGAGGGCTTGTCCATCGCCCGGATGATAGGCGATCACGCTCGGCGCCCCGTATCGCGTCGCGCGCCTGCGCCCGCGCGGTCAGCACGCCTGCGCCCCGGGCTTGCGGCGCCAACGAGGTAGCCACAAACTCGCGGTCCAGGCCCGTCTTGGGTTCGTCGGAAGGATCCCCACCCTTGAAGCTTGCTCCGTTCTTATTGGCCCTGCTCCTGATGACCCAGCCGCTCACCTCCGTCCAAGCCGCCGACCTGTCCCCACCCAAGGCGCCGCAGCAACCGCATGAGGTCAAGACGCCCTTTGGCGCCAGCCGCGCCGACGAGTACTACTGGCTGCGCGACGACGAGCGCGAGGACAAGGCGATGCTGGCCTACCTGGAGGCCGAAAACGCCTACACCACCCAGGTGATGGCGCCGCTCAAGCCGCTGGAAGACAAGCTCTACGAAGAGATCGTCGCGCGTATCAAGCAGGACGATGCCAGCGTGCCGTACCGCGAGCGGGGCTGGTGGTATTACAGCCGCTTCGAAACCGGCAAGGACTATCCCATCCAGGCCCGTCGCCGCGACGGCGAAGGCGTGGATGCCGCCTCGATCCAGGCCGCCAATGCCAGTGGCGACTTCGCCGCCGAGCAGGTGCTGCTGGACATCAACGCGATGGCCGCCGGCAAGGACTATTTCAGCGTGGGTGATGCGCAGGTCAGCCAGGACAACCGGCTGCTGGCCTGGGCCGACGATGCCGTCGGTCGCCGGCAGTACATCATCCGCTTCAAGAACCTGGACACCGGCGAGGTCTATCCGGACCAGATCGGTGGCGTCTCGGCCAACGTGGTGTGGGCCGACGACAACCGCACCCTGTTCTATGTCGAGAACGATCCGGAAACCCTGCTCACCGTGCGCGTGAAGAAACACGTGCTGGGCACCCCCGCCAGTGCCGACGAGCTGGTCTACGAAGAGCACGACGACAGCTTCTACATGGGCATCGGACGTACGCGCGACGATCGCTACATCACCATCGGTGTGGACAGCACCGTGTCCTCCGAGCTGCACTACGCACCAGCCGACGATCCCAAGCATTTCGCACTACTGGCCAAGCGCGAGCGCGATGTGGAATACGAGGCCGACCACTTCGAGGGCCGCTGGGCCATCCGTACCAACGCCGATGGCGCGAAGAATTTCAAGCTGGTCACCGCCCCCAGCGACAGCACCTCGCGAAAGCAGTGGGTCGACTGGGTGGTGCATGATCCTGCCGTCTACATCGAAGGCTTCGAGCTGTTTGATGGGTTCACTGCGATCGAGGAGCGCTCCGGCGGCCTGGAGCGCGTGCGCTTGTTGCGGGAAGGCGGCACCCAGGAATACGTCCAGGCCGATGAGCCCGCGTATTCGATGGGGCTGTCGGTCAATTCCGAGCCAGACACCGATTGGCTGCGCTACGGCTATACCTCGCTGACCACGCCGGCGACCACCTATGAGCTCAATCTGCGCACTGGCGAACGGCGCCTGCTCAAGCAGCAGCCGGTGATCGGCTACGACCCGGCCAAGTACGTGACCGAGCGGGTATGGGTGACCGCGCGCGACGGCGTCAAAGTGCCGGTGTCGCTGGTGTACCGCCAAGGCTTCAAGAAAGACGGCACGGCCGCGCTCTACCAGTATGGGTATGGCAGCTACGGCGCCTCGATGGATCCGGGTTTCAACCTGTCGGTGGTCAGCCTGCTCGATCGGGGCGTGGTCTATGCGATCGCGCACATCCGCGGCGGCCAGGAAATGGGCCGCCAGTGGTACGACGACGGCAAGTTGCTGCACAAGAAGAACACCTTCAACGACTTCATCGACGTGACCCGCGCGCTGGTGGCCGAGGGCTACGCGGCCCAGGATCGCGTGGGGGCTTCCGGCGGCAGTGCCGGTGGCCTGCTGATGGGCGCGGTGGCCAACATGGCCCCGCAGGACTACCGCGTGCTCGTGGCGCAGGTGCCGTTCGTGGACGTGGTGACCACCATGCTCGATCCCACGATTCCGTTGACCACCAATGAGTATGACGAGTGGGGCAATCCCGAACAGCCCCAGTACTACGACTACATGCTGTCGTACTCGCCCTATGACAACGTGAAGCGGCAGGCGTATCCGTCGCTGTTCGTGGGTACCGGGCTGTGGGATTCCCAGGTGCAGTACTGGGAGCCGGCCAAGTGGGTCGCCCGGCTGCGCGATAACAACACCAGCCAACATCCCATCGTGTTCCGTACCAACATGGACGCCGGTCATGGCGGCAAGTCCGGTCGTTTCCGTCGCTACCGGGAGCTGGCCGAATCGTATGCGTTCGTGCTTGACCAATTGGGCGCGGACACCGCCGCGCGCTAAAGGCGCAACAGACCGGCGGCGCGCTATCCTGCGGCCATGACGATCCCGTCGCGCGATTCCCTGCCGTCGGCACCGGCTGCCCAGCGTCCGGTGCGTTGGCGTTGGGCGTGGTGGTTGCTGGCCTATGTCAGCCTCGGGGTGGGCATCGTGGGTATCTTCGTGCCCGGGTTGCCCACCACCGTGTTCGTACTCATCTCGGCGTGGGCCGCCGCGCGCGGGTCCGAGCGCCTGCATCAGCGCCTGCTCAGCGATCCGCGCTTCGGGCCAGCGATCGTGCAATGGCAGACCCATCGCGCCGTGAGCCGCAAGGCCAAATGGATGGCGACCGCGACGATGCTGGTCTGCGCGGCGATCATGGGCTGGTGCGTGCCCTCGCGGCTGGCACTGGTCTTCTCGATCGGCAGCATGGTCGCGGTGGGAGCCTGGCTGTGGTGCCGGCCTGAAACACGGGCCGATCCCTGAATCCGCCTGGCGCCCACGCCGACCGGGTGGGCTCGCTATACTCCGCTGCATGAACATGCATTCGTCTTCCAACGCGCGACACTGGCTCCGCATCGCGGGCGTCGGCGCCGCATTCCTCGTGTTGGCGGCCTGTGGCAACAAGGGTCCGCTGGTCATGCCGCAGAAGCCGGTGCCGGTCGAAGTGCAGCCCGCCACGCCGCCGGCCACGCAAGAGCCGGCCGACGCGGCGCAGCCGATCGACGGCGCCAGGAAGCCGGTCGGCGACGACGACACCCCGTGACGAGCCGGCCGCGATGAGCGTCACGGCCCGGTCGCCGCGCCTGCGCTTTACCAAGATGCAGGGCGCCGGCAACGATTTCGTGGTGCTGGACCTGCGCGACGGCACCCCGCCGCCGGACGCCGCGCTGGCCGCCCAACTGGCAGACCGCCACTTCGGCGTCGGCTGCGACCAGATCCTCACCGTCGAGGCGCCGCTTAGCGAAACCGCCGTGGCGTCCTACCGGATCTGGAATTCGGACGGCTCGTCCTCGCAGCAGTGCGGCAACGGTGCCCGCTGCGTGGCCGCCTGGCTGGTCCGCGATGGCACGGCACAAGGCGACTCGTTTGTCATCGACAGCCCCGTGACCGCGCATCAGGTGCAGCAACTGGGTGAACAGGAGTACGCGGTGGCGATGGGCGTGCCGGAGTTCGTGCCCGAGCGCATTCCGCTGGCCGGTTTCATGCATCCGCGCGACGAATACCTGCTGTCGCTGCAAGGTGAGAGCCTGCGTTTCGGCGCGGTATCGATGGGCAATCCGCATGCGGTGCTGGAGGTCGGATTGGCCGACGCCGCCCCGGTGGAACGCCTGGGCCCGCTGCTGCAGCAGCACGCCTCCTTCCCCGAGTCGGTCAACGTGGGGTTTGCGCAGGTGCTCGACCGTGACCATGTGCGCCTGCGCGTGTACGAGCGCGGTGTGGGTGAAACCTTGGCCTGCGGCAGTGGCGCGTGCGCGGCGGCCGTGGTGCTGATGCAGCGCGGTCGTATCGACCGCGATGCGGTGATTTCGTTGCCCGGTGGCGACCTGCGCATCCGCTGGCCCACGCCGCAGTCCCAGGTGGTCATGTCCGGGCCGGCACGATTCGTCTTCGATGGAGAGTGGTACGCATGAGCGAGACCCTGGACAAACTCAGTGCCCATGAGGTCGCTGCCTGGCTTCGCCGGCATCCGGCCTTCCTGAAGCAGTTCCCCGACCTGGCCCTCACCCTGGTGGTGCCACGCGACGACGGCCCGACCGCATCGCTGGCCAGCTACCAGCTCGAAGTGCTGCGGGACAAGAATCGCGAGCTGTCGCGCCGGCTGGGTGAGTTGTCGGCCAATGCCCAGGTCAACGAGCGCCTGGCCGTGCGTACGCACCAGCTCACCTTGGCCCTGATGCGCCAGGACAATGCCGCCGACACGCTCAAGGCGATGGCGGCATCGTTGGCAGAGGATTTCAACGGCGATCGCGTGCGCATCGTGCTGCTGCATCCGCTCGACGGCGTGCAGGCCGACTGGTTGCAGGTGATCGGCGCGGACGATGCGCGACTGGCACCTTTCCGTGATTGCCTGCGCGATGGCGACCCGATCTGTGGCCGTTTGCACGTCGACAAGCAGGCGCTGCTGTATGGCGATGACGCCGAGGAGGTGCTCTCGACGGCGCTGTTGCCGTTGCCGGGCGTCGGCCTGGTGGCGGTGGGCAGCCGCGACCCCAATCGCTTCTACCCCGGCATGGGCACGTTGTTCCTGCGCATGATGGGCGAGGCACTGGTGGTGGCATTGCAGCGGTACGCGCGCTGAGGCCTGGCGCGCACCGCCGGCACCCGCGGCACGAGGTCCCATGATCGAAGCGTTCCTCTCGCACCTGCAGGTCGAGCGCCGCATGTCGGCGCACACGCTCGATGCCTATCGGCGCGACCTGGAGGCCTTGTCGCACTGGGCGCAAGCGCAGGGCGTTGAAGACGTTTGCGCCTTGCACAACGACCAGCTGCGTGCGTTCGTTGCCGCCGAGCATCGCCGCGGCTTGTCGCCCAAAAGCTTGCAGCGGCGTTTGTCCGCCTGCCGAAGCTTTTACGCGTGGTTGCTCAAGCACGGGCGGATCGCGACCAGCCCGGTCGCGCAGCTGCGCGCGCCCAAGGCGCCGCGCAAGTTGCCCCAAGTGCTCGATGCCGACGAGGCGGTGCGCCTGGTCGAGATCCCGACCGATGTCCCGTTGGGTCTGCGCGATCGCGGCCTGCTGGAACTGTTCTATTCCTCGGGGCTGCGTCTGAGCGAACTGTGCGCACTACGCTGGCGAGACCTGGATGCGGCCGACGCCATCGTCACCGTGCTTGGCAAGGGCAACAAGCAGCGTCGCGTGCCGGTCGGATCGCACGCACTGCGGGCGCTCGCCGAGTGGCGGCGGGAAAGTCGACCGGCCGATGCGACAGCGTTTATCTTCCCCGGCCGCGGCGGCGCGCAGATCTCCGCCCGCGCCGTGCAGGTGCGGATCAAGCAGTTGGCGCTGCGCCAGGGCCTGTTCAAGCACGTGCATCCGCACATGCTGCGACACAGTTTCGCCAGTCACATCCTGGAGTCGTCCGGCGACCTGCGCGGCGTGCAGGAACTGCTGGGCCACGCCGACATCGCCACCACACAGATCTATACCCACCTGGATTTCCAGCATTTGGCCAAGGTGTATGACGCCGCGCACCCGCGCGCGCGACGACGCAAAACCCAGGACGAATAAACCAGGCGAAAGGTGCTGGTCGGTGGCTGCGGCTCAGCGCACGCCGGGCAGCGGCAACGCCACCAGGCCGGAACCGTCGCGTCCTTCCCGCTGATAGCGCTGCCAGAATCCGTTGGCGACCTGTGCTGCCCGCGCGTCGGCCAGGCGCTGCAGCTCGGGATTGCCGATCGCCGCGGTCGCCTCGCCAAACAGTTGTAGCCAGCGCCGGAACAGCGCTTCTGTCAGGCCCGGCAAGGCCAGGTGCACACCCATGGGCGCACCGTGAAAACGTTGGGTGCCGCGCAGCAGCGACGACCAGAAGTCCACCAGCCGCGCCAGGTGCACGGCCCAGTCCTGTACGTGGGCTTCGAAGATCGGGCCCAGCTGCGGATCCACGCGCACCGAGGCATAGAAGGCGTGCACCAGCTGGTGGACTTCCGCTTCAGTGCAGCACGGCGACGGGCGGGGAGGGGAGATGGCGGACATGGGATGTGGATCATTGTCCGTCAACACGCGCGCCGATGGGGGCGAGTGCGTCAATCGGTCACTGCAGTGGGGGATGGGTCCGGTGTCCGAAACCGGCGAGCGCGTGGCCCCGGGCGGCGTAATGCTGAACGCCTTCCTCGAATCGACAGGTATCCCATGACGTCCTTCCGTCTACGCGGCATCGATCCGCGTCCGCTGTTGCCCTTGTTTGCATTGGACGCCGCGGCACTGGCGGCGCACGACGCAGTGCGCTGCGTGGCCACCGCCGATCGCGGTTTCCCGTGCAGGATCGGTCTGGTGGACGCGCAGGCCGGCGAAGAACTGCTGTTGCTGCCTTACTGGCACCAGCCGGCGGCATCGCCTTATCGCGCCAGCGGACCAATCTTTATCCGCCGCGACGCCCGCCCCGCCGAACTGGCCATCGACGAGGTGCCGCCCTACGTGACCTCGCGGCTGATCTCGCTGCGCGCCTACAACCGTGGCGATCGCATCGTGGCCGCCGAGGTGGTGCCGGGCACCTCGGTGGCGGACTGGCTGGGCGAGCGCCTGGCCGACCGCCAAGTGGCCTACATCCATCTGCACAACGCCAGGTACGGGTGTTATTCCTGCCGCGCCGACCGCGCCGACCGCGCCTGAGCGAGGGCATGCCCGCGCTAGCGCGGGCTTGCTCGCGGGCGGCTGGCCGCGGCCGCAGGCCTTGCAGCTGAACGGCCGGCTTGAACACGCCGCCAGCGTCCCCACGTCCTTGTGACCCTCCGGAGGTCGCAATGGATCCCAGCCAGAACCCCAATGTCTTTCACGCCACGACGATCATTTCGGTGCGGCGCAATGGTCATGTCGCCGTCGCCGGCGATGGCCAGGTCACCCTCGGCCACACCGTGATGAAGGGCAACGCCCGCAAGGTGCGTCGGCTGGGTCGCGAAGGCCAGGTGCTGGCCGGTTTCGCCGGTGCCGCCGCCGATGCCTTCACCTTGTTCGAGCTGTTCGAAGCCAAGCTGGAAAAACACGGCCAGCTCACCCGCGCCGCCGTGGAACTGGCCAAGGATTGGCGCACCGAGCGTCGCCTGGGCAAGCTCGAAGCGCTATTGGCCGTGGCCGATCGCGAAACCTCGCTGGTCATCAGTGGCACCGGCGATGTGATCGAGCCGGAAGACGGCATCATCGCGATCGGTTCGGGCGGCTCCTATGCGTTGTCGGCAGCGCGTGCGCTGATGGCGCATACCGAATTGGATGCCCGCGCGATCGCCACGGAGTCGATCAACATCGCCGGCGACATCTGCATCTATACCAACCGCAACATCGTCGTCGAAGAGCTGTAACGACCCGCGACGCACGGCGCCGCGCAGGCGCCGCAGCCGTTCACGTCCGCTTTCCACGAGTCCCCCGATCCCATGAACGAATCCAACTCTTCCACCATGACCCCGCGCGAGATCGTGCAGGAGCTCGACCGCCACATCGTCGGCCAGCACGACGCCAAGCGCGCCGTGGCCATCGCGCTGCGCAACCGCTGGCGCCGCATGCAGCTGCCCGAGGCCCTGCGCAATGAGGTCATGCCCAAGAACATCCTGATGATCGGCCCCACCGGCGTGGGCAAGACCGAGATCGCGCGACGACTGGCCACGCTGGCCAACGCCCCCTTCGTCAAAGTCGAGGCCACGCGGTTTACCGAGGTCGGCTACGTGGGCAAGGACGTGGAACAGATCGTTCGCGACCTGGCCGACACGGCGGTGAAGCTCTACCGCGAACAGGCCAAGGTGCGCGTACGCACCCAGGCCGAAGAGCGCGCCGAAGACCGCATCCTGGATGCGTTGCTGCCGCGTCGCTCCGGCGGAATTGGATTCGATCCGGAAGCCGCGCGCAACGAGCCGTCCTCGCAGGACAACGAGACCCGGACCAAGTTTCGCCGCATGCTGCGCGCCGGTGAGCTGGACGATCGGGAAATCGAGCTGGACCTGTCGGTCAATCTCAGCATGGACATCATGACCCCGCCGGGCATGGAGGAAATGGGCCAGCAGCTGCGCCAGATGTTCTCCAACCTGGGCGGCGGCGCCAAGTCGCAGAAGCGCAAGCTGACCATCCGTGCGGCGCGGCCCATGCTGATCGAGGAAGAGGCCGCCACGCTGGTCAACGAGGAAGAGATCCGCGCCGCTGCCATCGAGGCCTGCGAACAGCACGGCATCGTGTTCATCGACGAGATCGACAAGGTGGCCAAGCGGGGCGAAGCCGGCTCCACGGGCGGCGACGTATCGCGCGAGGGCGTGCAGCGCGACCTGCTGCCGCTGGTCGAAGGCTCGAACGTGTCCACCAAGTACGGCACCGTCAAGACCGACCACATTCTGTTCATTGCTTCGGGCGCCTTCCACCTGGCCAAGCCCAGCGACCTGATCCCGGAGTTGCAGGGCCGCTTCCCCATTCGCGTGGAGCTCGGCGCGCTGACCAAGGACGACTTCGTGCGGATCCTGACCGAGCCGAAGGCCGCGCTGACCAAGCAATACGAAGCCCTGTTGCAGACCGAAGGGGTGTCGTTGACGTTCGAGCCCGACGCCGTCGATCGATTGGCCGAGATCGCGTTCCTGGTCAACGAACGACAGGAGAACATCGGCGCGCGCCGTCTGCATACCGTGCTGGAACGGTTGCTGGATACGCTCAGCTACGAGGCGCCGGACCGCGACGGCCAGCAGGTGCTGGTGGATCGCGCCTATGTGGAAAGCCACCTGGGTGAGTTGGTGCAGGATCCTGACCTGAGCCGCTACATCCTCTGACTTGGCAGCGCCCGACCCCGCCAGGGCCGGCATTGGCCACGGATCGACACCAGGCCCGCGCATGCGGGCCTGGTGCGTTTACCGCGGGGCGCACGCGCGAGCGCCTGCCTGCGCTAGCATCGCCGCTTCGTTCCTTGGTGCCGCGCCCGCTGCATGACCGCGCATTACCTTCTGCTGGACCTGCACATCGACCTGCCGCGGCAGCGCGTCACCCGCGAGGGTGCTGTGCTGGACGTCACCGGGCTCAGTTTCCAGCTGCTGGCCTATCTGCTGGCGCAAGGCCAGCGCGTGGTGGGCTTCGATGAGCTGATGCGGGCCGTATGGGCACCGGCGGTGGTCAACGAGGAAACCGTTACCCAGCGGGTGCGGTTGTTGCGCCAGGCGCTGGGCGACGATGCCCGCCGGCCGCGCTATCTCCGTTCGGTCCGCGCGCAGGGCTATCAATTGGTGGAGGCGCCCGTGTCGCTGGAAGCGCCGGCGCCGATGACGGTTGCCGCGAAGACAGCGACGCGACCGTCGCGTCCGCAATGGCGCTGGCTCGGTGTGGGCTTGGCTGCCATGGCGATCACTGTCGGCCTGATGCTGTGGCGATTCCATTCCCCACGCGAAGCGTTGCCGCCGGTCGCCTCGCCGCTGCAGGCGCGGGCGGCGTACTACGCCGACATCGGCCAGGCCGACAACAACGAGCGTGCGATTACGCTGTATCGGCAAGTGCTGGCGGAAACTCCCGACTCGCGTGCGGCGTTGGCCGGGCTCAGTCGGGCGCTGAGCGCACGCACCTGTCTGTACAACGGTGATGGGGCGCAGGCGCAGGAGGCCGCTGCACTGGCAGAGCGCTTGCTACAGCGCGATGACCGCGACGCAGTGGCCTGGACGGTGCTCGGTTATGCGCACGACTGCCTGGGTGACATGCGTCAGGCGGTGTCCGGTTACGAGAAAGCCGTTGCGCTGGATCCAGGCGACGACAAAAGCCGCGCTTCGCTGGCGTATCTCCATCAGGAGCAGGGACGGTTGGCCGACGCGCTGCACGGCAACTTCCTGGTGCGCGAGCCGGCGAAGGTGCGGTTTCGCAATGTCCAGATCGCACGCGAGCTGGAATTGCTGGGTTTCGTGACGGCGGCGGGACAGCGGCATCGCGAAAACTTCGAGCTCTTCCCGGACAACGTATTCGCCAACATCGCCTGGCCGCAATTCCTGCTCGCGCATGGGCGCAGCGACGAGGCCGCCGTGGCGTTGCGGCAAGCCAATGCGCGCGGCACGCCACATCCGGCGCTCGCGCGGCTGCAAGGTGAGTTGGCCTTGCTGGCCGGAGATCGCCCGGCGGCGGTGGCCGCCTTCGCCGAGGGCGCGCGCCTGCGACCGCATCAGTCATTGCCCACGACCCTGGCGAGCCTTTATGCAGCCCAGCCGCCCTCGCAACAGTGGTGGGAGGCGCGGCTGGCGCAATTGCGGTCCGATCAGCGCGGCTGGCCGGACGCGCAACTGGAAATGGCGCTGATCCAGCAGCAGCTGGACCAGCCTGGTCCCGCCCTGGCCGCCTTGCGCGGCGCGGTGGCGACCGGCTTTCGCGATCGCGCCTGGCTGGCGGCGACCCCGCTGTTTGCGCCATTGCGGCGCGATGCCGGTTTCGGCGACCTGCTGGCGCAGATCGATGCCGACATTGCGCGCCAGCGGGCGCAGGTCGAGCGAGCACCGTGGCTGCCTCCCGACCTGCGCTGAGCCGGCGTCAGCGCAAGGCGGCCAGCACGTACTCGGCAAACAGCTGGCGCGACTGCGGGTGCGCAAAGCTGCGGTTGTAGGCATTGGTGGTGACCACCGCCACCAGGCGGCGCTCCGGCCATGCGAACACGTAGTTGCCGCCATTGCCCGACATGGCCCAGACGGCCACGTCGCGCCCCGCCACATCGAAGTGCAAGCGCCACCACTGGTAACCGTACTCGGCGTCGTCGGCGGCCTGCGCCTGGGGCGTGGTCATCGCTCGCACGTAGGCCGCCGAGACGACCTGGCGACCGCGCCAGCGACCTTCATCGACGATCAGCTGGCCGAACTTGGCCAGGTCGCGGGTGCGGTAACGGGTGCCTCCGCCGCCCATGGCGATGCCCTCCGGCGATAGGTTCCAGTGGCTCTGCGTGATGTCCAGCGGACGCTCCAGTGCTTGCTGGGCGAACTGCGCCAAGGGTTGGCCGGCGGCGCGCTCGACCATCGCGCCGGCGACGAAGCTTGCCGCCGTGCAATAGGCGAACGCACGCCCGTGCGGGCTGTCCTGCGGCTTGGTCATCCAGGGTGCGAAGCCCTTGACCGGCAGGGCCAGGGCGAAGTCCAGCCAGCGCTCGGTGACGTACATGCGTTCTTCATTGCCGCTGGAAAACTGGTTTTCGTCATCGCATTCCCACAGCGTGCTCATGGTCAGCAAATCGGCCAGGGTCATCGCGCGCAGCCGCGGATCCACCGCATGGGTCGCCGTGAAGGCCGGAAAGCGGTCATAGACGCGATCTTCCACCCCACCCAGCAAGCCACGGTCGATGGCGACGCCGGCCAGCAGGGCGGTCACGCTCTTGGTGGCCGAGCGCACATCGCGCAGGGTGTCGGCATCGCCATCGAAGTAGTGCTCGTAGACGGGGTGTCCGTCGTGGACCACCAGCACGCTGGTGATCTGCTTGAAACTGCCGTCGGCGACCTTGGCCTCGATGGCGCGCAGGCGGGTCATGTCCAGTGCGGCCTCTTGGTTGGCCGCCGCGGGCCAACCATCGCCGGAGACGGGCGCGGCCGACGCGGCACCCAGGTTCAATATCAACGCGACCAGGACCGGCAGCCTGGGCAATAGGACGGGACGATGCATGGGGACTCCTCGTGGAATGGAGTCGCCATGGGGCCCGAGCGCCGGCTGAAGTGCCTGATGCCTGGATGAAGAATTCTGAAAGCCTCGCCGCGTCGACCTTTCAGCGCGGTGGCTTGCCGCGCAACTGCAGGGTGTAGCGGTGAATCAGCTCCGCATGCAGGTCAAGGTAGGCGTCGGCGGTGAATTCGCTGGCCATCAGCGATTTGGCTTTCTCCCGCGCGATGGCCGCTTGCGCGTCCTCCCAGTCGGCGCCGCGTGCGGCCAGGTCCGCCAGCACGGTGACCCGGTCGGGCTGGACTTCGACAAACCCGCCGGACAAATA
>DASWQJ010000263.1:0-15221 GCA_036403795.1 Stenotrophomonas sp. | reverse complement strand
ATGCGCGGCGGCGGCGCCGGATTATTACGGCACCTTGGAGCCATTCGCGTCGGATGCGGTGTATTTCGTGGTAACCGACCGCTTCGTCAATGGCGACACCGGCAATGACCACCGCGACCAGGGCGGTGCGCACCGCACCTTCGATATTCCGGTGCACTGCCCGGACGGCATCGACGGCAACATCGGTTACCTGGGGGGAGACTTCAAAGGCGTGTTGGACAACGCCGGCTACATCCAGGGCCTGGGCTTCGGTGCGGTGTGGATCACGCCCATCGTCGACAACCCGGACCAGGCTTTCACCGGCGGCAAGCCGGTCAGCTGCGACAGCTCGCTCACCGATCGCGGCAAGACCGGTTATCACGGCTATTGGGGCGTGAACTTCTACAAGCTCGATGAGCACCTGCCCAGCCCCGGCCTGGACTTCGCGGGCTTCACCGCGGGCATGCACGCGCAGCACCTCAAGGTCGTACTCGATATTGTCGGCAACCATGGCTCGCCGGCCTTCACCATGCCGGAGCGGCAACCGCAATTCGGCCAACTGTTCGATGCCGCCGGCAAGCGGGTGGCGGATCATGAAAACCTGCCACCCGACCAGCTCGATCCGAAGCACAACCCGCTGCATGCCTTCTACAACACCCACGGCGGCCTGGCCGAGCTGTCGGATTTGAACGAGCGCAACCCGGCAGTCCTCGACTATCTGGCGGGCGCTTACCTGCAATGGCTGGGGCAGGGCGCCGACGCATTGCGCATCGATACGATCGGCTGGATGCCGGATAGCTTCTGGCATCGTTTCGTCGCGCGCCTTCGCGGCCAGCATCCGGGTCTTTTCATGTTTGGCGAGGCCTTCGAGTACGACGCGAACAAGATCGCGACCCATACATGGCCGGCCAACGCGAACGTCAGTGTGCTCGACTTTCCGTTGCGCAAGGGATTGGCGCAGTCCTTCGGGCATGAGCAAAAAGGCTTCGAGGTACTGGATGCGCCGCTGTTCCTCGACAACGGTCCGTACGCCAATCCGTATGCGTTGATGACCTTCTACGACAACCATGACATGGCGCGGCTCGATGCCAGCGACAACGGATTCATCGACGCGCACAACTGGTTGTTCACTGCACGCGGTATTCCAGTGGTCTATTACGGCTCGGAGACCGGCTTCATGCGTGGGCGGGCCGAGCATGCGGGCAATCGCGCGTATTTCGGCCAGGCGCGAATCGATGCCGCCGCACAAAGCCCGATCTTCGCGCCCCTCCAGCGCATCGCGCGACTGCGCGAACAACTGCCCGCGTTGCAGCGCGGCTTGCAGGTCAACGAGCGGCTGGAGGGCGATCAGGCGGTGTTCTACCGCGTCTACCAGCACCAAGGCAGTGCGCAGACGGCCTTGGTACTGCTAAACAAGGGCGATGCGCCGCGACGTTTCCAGGTGGATCGTTACCTGCAGGCGGGGTCATGGCGTGACGCACTCGACGGCGGCACGCGGCAGCTGACGGGAAAGCTCGACATCGAAGTGCCGGCGCACGGGGTAAAAGTGTTCGTGCTGGATGCGGCAATCGAACAGCCCGCACTGGAGGCGCAATTGCAAGCCGCGATGGCCGATCAGCGGGCGCGGGACCAGCGGCTGGCTAAGTAACGGGCGGTTGATGTGGGTGATGCGAAGGCGGGGTCGGCACGCCGACTCAAGACCAAGCGGTCTGCTACCGGTCGGCGCACGGCCTCCCGGTCCTGCGGCTCTGGGTTTAGCGCCGCAGCGACGATTCGCGCACGACCTGGCGCACCGCAATGGTTTGCCCCAGGGCGGGCTCGCCACGGATCAAGGCGAGCAGTGACTCGACCAGCAAGTGACCGGCCTGTTTGGTGTCCTGCTGCACCGTCGACAGGCCAGGCGACACCGAGGCGGCCAGCGGAATATCGTCGAAGCCCGTGACGGCCACGTCCCGGGGCATGCGCAAGCCTTGCTCGCGCAATGCCCGCATCGCGCCGATGGCGATCAGGTCGCTGGCCGCGCAAACCGCATCGAACCGCTGCCCACTGGCCAGCAGTGCCAGGCAGGCGTCATAGCCGGATTGCTCGGTGGTGATCGCATCGTGCTGCAGGCGGGGATCGGCGTTCAGGCCATGCGTCTGCATTGCGTCGACATGCCCGCGGTAGCGCTCCTGGAATTCCGGATAGTGGCTGGAGGCATGGCCCAGGAAAGCGATGTGGCGACAGCCTTGTTCCAGCAGGTGCGCCGTGATGTCGAAGCCGCCCTGGAAATTGTCGCTACCGATCGATACGCCGGGTTGGTCCGGCAGGGCCGCGCCCCAGCGCACGAAATGCGTGCCCTGTTCGACCAGCCGCTGCAGGCGTTGCCGTGACTCGTGATAGTCGCCATAGCCCAGCAGGATGAGGCCATCGGCCTTGTTGCTGTCTTCGTAGTCGGCCTGCCAGTCGGTGGACAGTTGCTGGAAGGACACCAGCAAGTCGTAGCCGCGCAACGCGCAGGCGCGGGTGATCGATCCCAGCATCGAATGGAAGAACGGGTTGATCAGCGAATCGTCGGGCGTGGGATCTTCGAAGAACAGCAGCGCCAGGGTGCCGGCGTTGCGCAGGCGCAGGCTGGAGGCGTTCTTGTCGACCTTGTAATTGAGCTGGTGGGCGATGCTGAGGATCCGCTGGCGGGTTTCCTCATTGACCATGGGGCTGCCGCGCAGGGCGCGGGACACGGTGGGTTGCGATACGCCCGCCAGGTAGGCGATATCCAGGGAAGTGGCTTTGCCTTTGGTGGTCATCGGAACACTGCGCGATCTGCTGGCCGCATCATGCCATGGCGCTCGCCCCACAAGTCCGGGGCCGCAGGCCGAGGGTGCGATCGCGGCCCTGTCCGGCCGGCGCACGCCGCTGCGCCGATTGGTTTACCATTCCCTCCAGACCCTCAGCAGGTGGCCCGCGGAAACGTCGGCCGAGTGTGCGACATGAGCACTACCCCCGCCCAGCGCTGAACCCGGCCGAGGCCCGCCCGAAGGCGCCCTCGCGGCGCTTTTTTGTTGCGCGCGCCCAGCCCCCTGCTTTTCTCCCGCTTTCCTCGCCCGCCGCTCCGGCCAGGGCCCGCCCGATACCTGGAACCATGATCAACATTACGCTCCCCGACGGCAGCCGCCGCGAGTTCGAACAGCCCGTTTCCGTCATGCAGGTCGCCCAGTCGATCGGCGCCGGCCTGGCCAAGGCGACCATCGCCGGCTCGGTCGACGGCAAGCTGGTCGATGCCAGCGACGTCATCGACCATGACGCCAGCCTGCGCATCATCACCGCCAAGGACGAGGAGGGCCTGGAAATCATCCGCCACTCCAGCGCGCACCTGGTCGGGCACGCGGTCAAGCAGCTCTATCCGGATGCCAAGATGGTGATCGGCCCGGTAATCGCCGAGGGGTTCTATTACGACATCCAGTCCGATCGTCCGTTCACGCCCGAAGACCTGGCCGCGATCGAGCAGCGCATGGGCGAACTGATCGCCCAGGACTACGACGTCGTCAAGAAGGTCACCCCGCGCGATGAAGTCATCCGCGTGTTCCGCGATCGCGGCGAGGACTACAAGCTGCGCCTGATCGAGGACATGTCCGAGGACATCCAGGCGATGGGCCTGTACTACCACCAGGAATACGTGGACATGTGCCGCGGTCCGCACGTGCCCAATACCCGCTTCCTGAAGGCCTTCAAGCTGACCCGCATTTCGGGCGCCTATTGGCGTGGCGATGCGAAGAACGAGCAGCTGCAGCGCATCTATGGCACCGCCTGGGCCGACAAGAAGCAGCTGGAGGCCTACATCCAGCGCATCGAAGAAGCCGAAAAGCGCGACCACCGCCGCATCGGCAAGCAGCAGGAACTGTTCCACCTGCAGGAAGAAGCCCCGGGCCTGGTGTTCTGGCATCCCAAGGGCTGGGCGCTGTGGCAGGTGGTCGAGCAGTACATGCGCAAGGTCTACCGTGACAGCGGCTACGGCGAAGTGCGTTGCCCGCAGATCCTGGACGTGTCGCTGTGGCAGAAGTCCGGCCACTGGGACAACTACCAGGAGAACATGTTCTTCACCGAATCGGAGAAGCGCACCTACGCAGTCAAGCCGATGAACTGCCCGGGCCATGTGCAGGTGTTCAACCAGGGCCTGCATAGCTACCGCGATCTGCCAATCCGCTACGGTGAGTTCGGCGCCTGCCATCGCAATGAGCCGTCCGGTGCGCTGCACGGCATCTTGCGCGTGCGCGGTTTCACCCAGGACGACGGGCACATTTTCTGCACCGAAGGCCAGATCGAAGCGGAAGTCACGGCATTCCACCATCAGGCGCTGGCCGTCTATACCGCCTTCGGCTTCGACGACATCCAGATCAAGATCGCGCTACGCCCTGAAAAACGCCTGGGCGACGATGCCACCTGGGACAAGGCCGAAGACGCGCTGCGTGCCGCGCTGAGCAGCTGTGGCGTGCAATGGCAGGAGCTGCCGGGCGAGGGTGCCTTCTACGGTCCGAAGATCGAATACCACCTCAAGGACGCCATCGGCCGCACCTGGCAGCTGGGCACCATGCAGGTCGATTTCATGATGCCTGCGCGCCTGGGCGCCGAGTACGTGGACGAAAGCAGCCAGCGCAAACACCCGGTCATGCTGCACCGTGCGATCGTCGGTTCGATGGAGCGTTTCCTCGGGATTTTGATCGAACACCACGCCGGCGCGTTCCCCGCCTGGCTGGCGCCGGTGCAGGTCGTGGTGGCCAATATCACCGATGCACAGGCTGAATACGTTGAATCCGTGCGTAATTCCCTTGCAAATCAAGGCTTCCGGGTGGAGGCGGATTTGCGGAACGAGAAGATTGGCTATAAGATTCGCGAGCATACGCTTCAGCGCGTGCCTTACCTGCTGGTGGTCGGCGACCGCGAGAAGGAAAATGGTGCCGTTGCGGTCCGCACCCGATCGGGTGAGGATCTGGGCAGCATGTCCGTGGAGGCTTTTGCCGAGCGGCTGCGGGCCGAGCGCGCAGCGTAAGCAAACCCCGGCCGTCTGGATGATCCGGAAGTGCCGGCTTGATTCCCCTGGGAGATTGCAAAATCAGTACACCTGACAACAAACAGAACCGCAAGAATCAGGAAATCCGGGTGCCCCGCGTACGCGTGATCGGCAGCGACGGAGAAATGATTGGCGTGTTGTCGCGCGATGAAGCGCTGGCGAAAGCGGAAGAGGAAGGGCTCGACCTGGTCGAGATCCAGCCCCAGGCCGATCCGCCGGTCTGCAAGATCATGGACTTTGGCAAGTTCAAGTTCGAGATGCAGAAAAAGGCCAACGAGGCCAAGAAGAAGACCAAGCAGGTCGAGATCAAGGAAGTGAAGTTCCGTCCGGTCACGGACGAGGGCGACTACCAGATCAAGCTGCGCAACATGCGGCGCTTCCTGGAAGAGGGCGACAAGATCAAGGTCAACATCCGTTTCCGTGGCCGCGAGATGAGCCACCAGGAGCTGGGTCGCGAGATGGCCGCGCGGATCGAAGCCGATCTGGGTGAGGACATCGTCATCGAGTCCAGGCCGCGCCTTGAAGGCCGGCAGATGGTCATGATGATCGCCCCGAAGAAGAAGACCTGAAGTACACCCCGCGGGGCCATGCGCCCCGCTTTGGCAGGACGGCACGCCGTCCCGCCAGAACCCGCTGATTTGCAAGGCATTCCCAGGGCAGGCATAATGGCCGGCCCGATGCATTGGGGGCGCCGTGTAATCGGCATAGGACCGGCTGTGATTCCGTAGGAATCAAGGGCTTACAAGCAGGCAAGGGCACGGACGGAAAGAGTGGCGCCAGCCACCGCCCTGGTCAGTGACATAAAACCATCAAGGACATAGCAATGCCCAAGATCAAGACCAACCGGGCGGCGGCCAAGCGTTTCCGCAAGACCGCCTCCGGCAAGTACAAGGCAGGCCACGCCAACCGTAGCCACATCCTCACGAAGAAGTCGACCAAGCGGAAGCGCAACCTGCGTCAGACGAACCATGTTCGTGCCGCAGACGCGGGCCGTCTGGACCGCATGCTTCCCTACCTTTGAGGACTGAGTAATGGCACGAGTAAAGCGTGGTGTGCAGGCGCGTCGCCGGCACAAGAAAATCCTGAACCTGGCCAAGGGCTACTACAACGCCCGTCGCAAGGTCTTCCGAGTCGCCAAGCAGGCGGTCATCAAGGCACAGCAGTACGCCTACATCGGCCGTAAGCAGAAGAAGCGCAATTTCCGTTCGCTGTGGATCACCCGCATCAATGCGGCAGCCCGCATCAACGGCCTGAGCTACAGCCGTTTCATGAACGGCCTGTTGAAGGCTGGCATCACCCTGGACCGCAAGGTGCTGGCAGACATCGCTGTGCACGACGCGGCGGGTTTTGCAGCGCTGGCTGAAAAGGCGAAGGGCGCACTGGCGGCATAAACCATCCCGGTGGCCCGCGCTTGCCGCGGGCGCCAGGAAAAGCTTTATGCATGGGGAGGGGCGCAAGTCCTTCCCCATTCTTTTTTGTGCCGGGCCCAGGCGCGGCGTATTGAAAGCAAGCAGGACATCGCGATCCATGAGTGACATCGAAACCCTCACCGCACAGGCGCTGGCGGATGTCGCCGCCGCGCAGGGCCCCGAGCAGCTCGAAGCGCTGCGCGTGGCATTGCTGGGCAAGAATGGCAGCATCACCGCACAGCTCAAGCAGCTGGGCACCCTGCCGGCCGAGCAGCGCAAGCAAGCGGGCGAGGCGATCAACCTGGCGCGCGATACGGTTTCCGCTGCCTTGGCCGAGCGTCGTCAGGTGCTTGACCAGGGCGTGCTGGATGCTCGCCTGGCAGGTGAGCGCATCGATGTGACGCTGCCAGGTCGTGGCGAGGAGCGGGGTGGCCTGCACCCGGTGACCCGGACCCTGGAACGCATCACCGGCATCTTCGCGCGATTGGGGTATGAGCTGTCCGACGGTCCCGAAATCGAGGACGACTGGCACAACTTCGAGGCGCTGAATTTCCCGCCGCACCATCCGGCGCGCGCCATGCACGACACCTTCTACTTCGGCGATGGCCGTCTGCTGCGTACGCATACCTCCGGTGTGCAGGTGCGCTACATGCACCGGTTGCTCGAGTCGGGCGGTGCGCCGCCGCTGCGCATGATCGCCGCCGGCAAGGTCTACCGCAGCGACAGCGACCAGACCCACTCGCCGATGTTCCACCAGGTCGAAGGCCTGCTGGTGGACGAGCATGCGAATTTTGCCGACTTGAAGGGCACGTTGTCCGAGTTCGTGCGCGCTTTCTTCGAACGCGATTTCGAGATGCGGTTCCGGCCCAGCTACTTCCCCTTCGTCGAGCCCGGCGCGGAAGTGGACATCGCCTGGCAGCAGCCCGATGGCAGCACGCGCTGGCTGGAAGTGCTCGGCTGCGGCATGGTGCATCCGAACGTATTGCGCAGTGTCGGCATCGATCCCGAGCGCTACACCGGCTTTGCTTTCGGCCTGGGCGTGGAGCGCTTTGCCATGCTGCGCTACGGCGTCAACGACCTGCGCGCGTTTTTCGAGAACGACGTGCGTTTCCTGCGCCAGTTCGCGTAAGCGTCAGCACCTCGACGCTCGACACCCCTTCACGAATCCTGATCCCGGCTCCCCATGAAATTCTCCGAAAACTGGCTGCGCAGCCACGTCCCGACCGATGCCGACCGCAACGCGTTGACCGCCACCTTGACCGCCATCGGCCTGGAGGTCGAAGCGGTGACGTCGCTGGGCGATTCGATGGCGCAGGTGGTCGTGGCGCGTATCGTCGAGGCCGTGCGGCACCCGGAAGCCGATCGCCTGCAGGTCTGCCAGGTGGATGCCGGGCAGGGCGAGCGGTTGCAGATCGTCTGCGGTGCGCCCAATGCCCGCGTGGGCCTGGTCGCGCCGCTGGCCCTGGTCGGAGCCCAGGTGGGCGGCATGAACATCCAGGCCGCCAAATTGCGCGGCGTGGAGTCGCGCGGCATGTTGTGCTCGGCCAAGGAGCTGGGGCTGGACAGTGATGGTTCCGGCCTGTTCGAGTTGCCGGACGACGCGCCGCTGGGCCAGCCGTTGGCCGATTTCCTCGGCCTGCCCGATGCCAGCATCGAAATCAAACTCACCCCCAATCGTGCCGATTGCTTCAGCGTGCGTGGCATCGCCTTCGACGTGGCGGCGGCCTGCGCCAGCGAGGTGGTTCCGTTCGACGTCACGGCGGTGCCGGCGGTATCGCAGCGAACCTTGTCCGTCCAATTGGCGGCCGGGCCGGAAGCGCCGCGATTCTGCGGCCGGGTGATCGAGGGCATCGATCCGTCCGCGCGCACGCCCGTGTGGATGGCCGAACGCCTGCGTCGCAGCGGCGTGCGGCCGGTGTCGCTGCTGGTGGATATCACCCAATACGTGATGCTTGAGCTTGGCCAGCCGATGCATGCCTATGACCTGGACACGCTGCAGGGTCCGATCACCGCGCGTCGATCACGGCAGGGCGAGGCCCTCAAGCTGCTCGACGGTCGCGACGTGGCGCTGGACGATGGCTTCCTGCTGATCGCCGATGGCGATCGACCGGTCGGCCTGGCCGGGCTGATGGGCGGCTTTGATACGCGCGTCACCGACTCGACCCTCAACGTGTTCCTGGAGGCGGCGCATTTCCAGCCGGCCGCGATCATGGGGCGTGGCCGCAAGCTGGGCCTGCATACCGACGCGGGCCATCGTTTTGAACGAGGCGTGGATCCGGCGTTGCCGCCGCAGGCCATCGAAGTGGCCACGCGCCTGGTCCTGGAGCTGGCCGGCGGTACGCCCGGTCCGGTTGTGCAGGCCGACCTGGCCGAGCACCTGCCGCAGGCCGCCACGATCACCCTGCGCCGTAGCCGCATTTCGCGGGTGCTGGGCATCGAGATTGCCGACGCCGAAGTCGAGCGCATCTTGCGCGCCCTGGGCATGCAGGTCGCCACGCTGGCCCTCGACGCTGGCCAGCGCAGCGAAGCGACCGTCGAAGGCTGGCAGGTGACCGCGCCGACCCGCCGCTTCGACATCGCCATTGAAGAAGACCTGATCGAAGAGCTGGCCCGCATCCACGGCTACGATCGCATCCCGACCACGTTGCCGGCCGGGGCCGCGCGTATTGCGATGCCGACTGAAACCGTCCTGGAGGAGTCCGCCGTGCGCGCGCAGCTGGTCGCGCGCGACCTGCAGGAAACCATCAACTACGCCTTCGTCGACGCCGAGCTGTTGCGCCGCTGGCAGCTGGAGCGCGCGCTGGTGCCGCTGGCCAACCCCCTCAGCGCCGAGCTGGCGGTGATGCGCCCCCGGCTGCTGCCGGGCCTGGTGGCCACGTTGGCCCGCAATGCCGCCCGGCAGGTGGGACGCGTGCGGCTGTTTGAGCTGGGCAAGGTGTTCTCCGCCAACGCCCAGCCCGGGGACGCACCGATCGAGACCCAACACGTGGCCGCGGCCGTGTGCGGCGATGCCCAGGCCCTGCAGTGGGGCGTGCCGGGGCGCAAGGTCGACTTCCACGACCTCAAGGGAGACCTGGCCTCCCTGGCGGCGGCCAGTGGGGCCGAGCTGACGTTCGGCGCTTCCTCGGAAGCATTTGGCCATCCTGGCCGCTCAGCGGACGTGTATCGCGACGGCGAGGTC
Organism: Stenotrophomonas sp.; assembly: GCA_036403795.1. Classification (GTDB taxonomy): domain Bacteria; phylum Pseudomonadota; class Gammaproteobacteria; order Xanthomonadales; family Xanthomonadaceae; genus Stenotrophomonas_A. Next base: position 5,605 of record DASWQJ010000263.1, on the reverse strand, counting down.
ATCGGCTGGATCGGCCAGATCCACCCGGCCCTGGCCAAGGCACTGGACATCGACGTGGACGTGGTGGCTTTCGAGCTGGCGCTGGCGCCGCTGGCCCGCCGCGCGTTGCCCCGGGCAGCCAGCCTGTCACGCTTCCCTTCCGTACGCCGCGACCTCGCGTTCCTGGTGCCCGAGGCCGTGGCCTGGGCGGACCTGGCTGCGACGGTTCGCGCCAGTGTCGGCCCGCTGCTGCGCGATGTGCAGCTGTTCGACCGCTATGTCGGGCCGGGGGTCGAAGTCGGCTTCAAGAGTCTGGCTATGGGCTTGATTTTGCAGGATAACTCGCGCACGCTCACCGATCAGGACGTGGACGCCGTGGTAACCGAGGTGGTGAGCGCCATGGAGCGCGAACATCACGCCAGGATCCGGGGTTGAGGCGGCAGGGGGGCAGGACATGGCATTGACCAAAGCGGAAATGGCCGAGCGTTTGTTCGACGAAGTCGGTCTGAACAAGCGCGAGGCGAAGGAATTCGTCGACGCGTTTTTCGATGTGTTGCGTGAAGCACTTGAACAGGGAAGGCAGGTCAAACTGTCGGGTTTCGGCAATTTCGATCTTCGCCGCAAGAACCAGAGGCCCGGTCGCAATCCCAAGACCGGCGAGGAAATTCCGATTTCCGCCCGCACGGTGGTGACCTTCCGCCCGGGCCAGAAGCTCAAGGAACGGGTGGAAACCTATGCTGGACCCGGGCAGTAACCGCGAACTACCGCCGATACCGGCCAAGCGTTACTTCACCATCGGTGAGGTGAGCGAACTATGCGACGTCAAGCCGCATGTGTTGCGCTACTGGGAGACGGAATTTCCCAGCCTGGAGCCGGTCAAGCGTCGCGGCAACCGTCGCTACTACCAGCGCCACGACGTGCTGATGGTGCGGCAGATCCGCAGCCTGCTGTACGAACAGGGCTACACGATCGGCGGCGCACGGCTGCGGCTGGACAGCGCCGGTGCGCGCGAAGAATCGGTACTGAGCAACCAGATCGTCAAGCAAGTGCGAATGGAACTGGAAGAAGTGCTGCAATTGCTACGCCGCTGAGCGCAGCGACAAGCCCGCGTAAAGTCGTTATAATCGCGGGCCGCCCTAGGGCGGGAAGACCTTTCGGGGTATAGCGCAGCCTGGTAGCGCACCAGTCTGGGGGACTGGTGGTCGTCGGTTCAAATCCGGCTACCCCGACCAAACAGCAATACAGCGGCCCGCACCGGATGGTGCGGGCCGTTTCGTTTGTGGGGCGCGCGTGGCCATGCTGCGGTCTGCGGCAGGATCAGCTGGCCTGCTTCAGGGCCTGCTTGCGGTCGCGCATGACGTCATGGCACTCACGCACTTTCGGCAGCAAGGCTTCCACTTCCGCCCTGGCCGAGGCCGGTGTGTCTCCATCGGCCAGGGTTGCCTGGAAGGAGTGGAGCAAACGATCCTCCGATTCCTCCAGTTCGGCGACGTAGCCGTACTGGGTATCGCCCAGCGTGGCGCGCACTTTTCCATAGAACTGCTGCATCGAGCCCACCATGGTGCCGTGCTCGGCAGGCTTGCCGCCGGCGGCAGCAACGGCCGCGCTCAGGCGGGTAACGATCTCGGCCTTGACCCCCGCAATGCGTGTAAACAGCGCAGACAGTTCGGCGTCCTTTACCTTGCCGGCGGCTTCGACGTAGAAATCCTTGCCGTCGCGAGCCACTTCAATGAGGTCGTTGAGGCTGTGTTCGATGTTGTGGTTGGTATCCATGCATGGCTCCGTGGGAACGGCAACAGGCGCCGTTTCGTGGAGCGCAAAATCCCCCAATGCGCGTTCGGGGGGCGTGTGCATGACGTCGAGCCGGTGTCTATGTCGTCCGTCACGCCGCGCGGTGTCGCGATGGTGCGCGCGTTGGCGCGCGCGCGACGCAGTTTTCGCTAAGGTTGGCGTGCGAGGCCCCTCGCGTGGGAGCACACATGCGCAATCTTCTGGATTTCAGTTCCTGGAGTGCCCTGGCGTCTACGCTGCTGGGGCTGGTGGTGGTATCGCTGGTGGCCGTGGGCATACGACTGGTCTTCATGCAAACGCTGCAACGGCGGCGCGAGCGCGAGAACCGACAGATCAATGAGCGCCTTCGTACGCTGATCGCGGCCTACAAGACCTTGGGTGGCTCGTTCACGGGCGAGCTGTCCGTCGATCCCTCGCATCTGCGCCAGTTGCGACAGCGCGAGGGCGGGGGCGAGCAGGCCGATGCCATGCCTTCCCCGCGCATCGAAGGGTCCGATCGCCGTCGCCGGATCCGCGATGCCGTGGAGGCGGCGCTGTCGGACGTCATTCTGTTGGGGACCGAGGACCAGGTCGGGCTGGCCGTGCGAGCGGCCGAAGACATGGTGGCCGGCCGGGTGGTGCATACCGGTGAGCTGGTGGTGGCGCTGCGTCAATTCATCCGGCAGGCACTGGATCTGGCGCCGATCCCCGTGCACTTGCGTATCCCTGTGCAGGGGCCGACCCGCACCGCGTCAGCGGCTGGCAAGCGCGACACGGCTGACTCCGGCAAGGGAGCCAAGGAAGGCGGGGGCGGCGCCGGCCTGCAAGGCGGCATGGCCGGCGGGGCGATGGGCCTGGGCGCGCGCCATGGGGCGGACGAAGCGACGGGCGACAGTCACGGGTGAGAGCCGCGGGTGGGAATCGCCGGTGAGAGTCACGGGAGAGCCGCGGGGCCTGGCGCGACGCGAGCCGGCGAGGGCCGTCGGGGATTTCGCATGGTGTTGACGCAGCGGCACCGCAAGGTGGCGCCACGAAAACCCTGGAGTCGGGCCATGCCGACGCGCGTCGAACTCGATCAATGCCTGGATGCCTTGCAGGACCGCCTGCCACAACTCAAATGCGATGAAGATGCGGACTTCGATTTCCTGGCGTTCCAGCAGGAGTCGGATCGCATTCGCGAAATGGCCGATCCTATCGACGTTGAACATGTGCGTGGACGAGTTCAATCCATGCTGGAACTGGCTGGCCTGATTCCGTCGGATGGCGAGGCCGAGTCTCGCCGATGAAGGATTCATTTCATGGGCTGCAGGCTTCGCGTCGAGTCAGTCGAATGCACCAACTTGAGGCTTCGTCTTCACGTTTGCATTACAAGCGTGTAAAAACTCGCGACGAAAAACTGACTCCCACAGGTGCAAGCAAGCGTCGCGCAAACGGGAATATCTAACACTGCATCCAAGCATGATGTGATCGCCATCACCCATGAATCCGGCCGTATTGCGTGGTTTTTCGTGTTTCGCGTAGACGTTGCGTGAAGTGTCTGCCGACGAACTTTAACGGTCCCCTGCATGCGCGCCGGAATTTTGGCGCATGGGGATTGTCGGAAGCGTTTTCTATGCCATAGTGCATCGCAACAACGTCAGTGCCGATGGATCGGTCTTCGAAAAGTCGAGGGAACCGGCACAAAATCAAACCGCACCAAGCCACCCCTGCCTCGATCACCGGGCGGTATGTGTCTTGTGCTTCCGGAAGAACCCTACCGAGGCGGTGATCGCGACGCATGAGATCCCTTAGACGCACTGCAATCCTCCTGATCCTGGGTCTGAGCCTGGGGCTCAGCGCGTGCCACAACACCTCGCACATGGCGCGGGAGTTGCCGCAGCCCGATCCGTTGGCCTTGTCCACGGTGCAGCCGGAATATCGGTTGGCGCCGGGTGATGTGCTGATGGTGAAAGTGTTCCAGATCGATGATCTGGAACGACAGGTGCGCATCGACAACGACGGCAAGATCTCCCTCCCGCTGATCGGCACGGTGCCGGCGGCAGGTCTCGGCGTGGCAGAGCTCGAACGGCAGGTGGCAGACCGTTATCGTAATGGCTACCTGCAGGATCCGCAGATTTCGGTATTCGTGCAGGAGGCCAACGGCCGCCGCGTCACCGTTACCGGTGCTGTCGATGAGCCGGGAATCTATCCGCTGGTAGGCGCCAATCTGACGCTGCAACAGGCCTTGGCCCAGGCCAAGGGTGTCAGCAGTGTGGCCAGTCGCGGCAACGTGATCGTGTTCCGCACGGTGCAGGGCCAGAAGATGGTCGCGCGATTCGATCTGGCCGATATCGAACACGGGCGGGCGCCTGATCCGGAAATCTATGGAGGGGACGTCATCGTCGTCTACCGCTCGGACGCCAAGCTGCTGTTGCGCACTGCGCTGGAACTGACCCCGTTCGTCATGGTCTGGCGGGCTTACCGATGAGTACGATGCGAGACAGCCAAAATGTGCGCCCGAGTGCCCACCACCACGACAGTGCCGAGCTGACACTGCGCGATTACTGGCTTGCGTTGTGGGCCCAGCGGTGGCTGGTCATCGGGATCGTCGCGGCGATAATCCTGGTGGTGCTGGCGGCCTCCCTCATGGTGACCACCCAATACCGCGCGACCAGTACGCTGCAGATCGAGCGCGAGTCGCTCAACGTAGTGAACGTCGAGAACCTGATGCCGGCGGAGTCGCCGCAGGATCGCGACTTCTATGAAACCCAATACGAGTTGCTGCGCAGCCGATCGCTGGCGCACGCGGTCATTCGCGAAGCCAGGCTGGCGCAGGATCCTTACTTCAAGCCATTGGTGGCAGAGGCGACGGCCAAGTTCGACGCGGCTCATCCGGAGGCGGGCAAGGAACAGGCTGCAGAGCGGCAGAACCGGGTCGAGCGCGCGCTGACCGCGGCGTTGCTGGAAGGCCTGGAGATCGAGCCGATCCGCAACTCGCGCCTGGTGCGGGTCAACTTCGACTCGCCGGATCCTGCGTTGGCTGCCAGGATCGCCAACGCTTATGCACGCGTGTTCATCGACAGCAGCCAGCAACGCCGGCTGCAGGCTTCCTCGTTCGCCTCCAAGTACCTGTCCGAGCGGCTGGTGCAATTGCAAGCCAGGGTGGAGGACTCCGAACGCAAGCTGGTGCAGTACTCCAGCCAGGAACAGATCGTGGCGGTGGGTGACGACAAGCCCTCATTGCCTGCGCAAAACCTGACCGAGCTCAATGCGCTGTTGGCCAGTGCGCAGGAGACCCGGATCAAGTCCGAGGCGGCCTGGCGGCAGGCCAGTCGTGGCGATGCGATGGGATTGCCGCAGGTGGTCGGCAGCCCGCTGGTACAGCAGCTGCGGGCCGAGCAAGTGCGCATCAACGCCGAGTACCAACAGAAATTGGCGACCTTCAAGCCCGGTTACCCGGAAATGATGCGCTTGAAGTCGCAGGCGGCCGAACTGCAGCAGCAGATCAACGGCGAGGTGTTGAACATCCGGCAGTCGCTGAAGGGACAGTATGAATCGGCGGTGCAGCAAGAACAGCTGATGAACGAGAACATCGCTGCGTTGAAGGGCGATGAGCTGGACCTGCAGTCGCGAAGCATCCAGTACAACCTGCTCAAGCGCGAGGCCGACACGAACCGGGAGCTCTACGACGCGTTGTTGCAGCGCTACAAGGAGATCGGCGTGGCGGGCAACGTAGGCAGCAACAACGTGTCCATCGTCGATACGGCCGATGTGCCGGGCAGCCCGGCCTCGCCCAAGTTGTTGCTGAATCTGGCGCTGGCGTTGGTCTTTGGCGTGTTCATTGCGGTGGTGGTGGCATTGCTGCGGTTCCTGCTGC
>DASWQJ010000262.1:0-2919 GCA_036403795.1 Stenotrophomonas sp. | reverse complement strand
GACGTCCCTCGGCTTTCATCGCCTGGGAACGACAAGGCCCCGCATGCGGGGCCTTGTCGTTCCCAGGCGATGAAAGCCGAGGGACGTCACCGGCCTGGTGGCAGAGTGGTCATGCAGCGGACTGCAAATCCGCGTACGCCGGTTCAATTCCGACCCAGGCCTCCATTCGTTGCGCAGTAGCGCCCGGATGAATGGATCATCGAGTTTAAAAAAGGCTGGCACAGGCTCGGATTCATCTGTAGAATGTACGGCTTAACGCGGGAATAGCTCAGTTGGTAGAGCGCAACCTTGCCAAGGTTGAGGTCGCGAGTTCGAGTCTCGTTTCCCGCTCCAGTTTTAAACAAGGCCCCGCATGCGGGGCCTTGTTTTGTCGGTGACCCGAAGACAGCTTTCGGATAAACTGACGCACCACCGGCCTGGTGGCAGAGTGGTCATGCAGCGGACTGCAAATCCGCGTACGCCGGTTCAATTCCGACCCAGGCCTCCATCAAGACCCGCTACGGCGGGTCTTGCTGTTTCCGGCACCGCCTGCGCGCGGCAAACGATGCGCGCCGATTGATCCCCGTTCTCCTGGCGGCCGCTGCCGCTTTACGCGCCTGTGCCGTTTTGCAGCAGCCCGTCTTCTACTGCCCGGGCTGTTCCGCGCGCAGCGTCGCGTTGCCAGGGCCGACTTGCCCGATGATGCCGATGCCGATGCCGTTGCTCGGCTGGCGTTGCAGGGCCTGGCGGTCGAACGCCTGCGGTGATGGGTGTGCCCGGGGTCGGAATCGAACCGACATAGCCTTGCGGCTGAGGGATTTTAAGTCCCTTGCGTCTACCAGTTTCGCCACCCGGGCATGGGCGATAGCGTGCCCGAACCGCGGCGGAAAGTGAATCTCGCTGACGGCACGCGCGCTGGACGGACGCTGGGTTATGCTGCCGGCCGCGCGAGCGACTTGTTTGCTGCGGCGCCGCCTGCCGACGATAAGGACCTGCATGCCTGCCGGAACGCTCCCCGATCCCGCCACCGCGCGCATTGCCGTCATCGGCCTGGGTTACGTGGGCCTGCCCCTGGCGGTTGCCTTCGGAAACCACCGCGACACCGTTGGTTTCGATATCGATTCGCAGCGGGTGGCAGGCCTTCGCGCCGGCCATGACAACACGCTGGAGCTTGGCGCGGACGCGCTGGCCCAGGCCGGGAAACTGCACTGCACCGACGATGCCGCGGACTTGCGCGACTGCACGCTCTTCATCGTGACCGTGCCCACGCCGATCGATGAACTCGAACAACCGGACCTGTCGCCACTGCGTTCGGCCAGCACGCTGATTGCCGGGGTACTGAAGCCGGGCGACCTGGTGATCTACGAGTCCACGGTCTATCCGGGGACCACCGAGGAAGTGTGCGTGCCCTTGCTCGAAGGCGGCTCCGGCCTGCGCTTCAACGTCGATTTCCACTGCGGCTACAGTCCGGAGCGGATCAATCCGGGTGATCGCGAACGACGCCTGACGGACATCCGCAAGATCACCGCCGGTTCCACGCCCGAGGCGGCCGACGTCGTCGACGCGCTGTATGCCTCCATCATCCAGGCGGGGACGTGGCGGGCGCCCTCGATCCGCGTGGCCGAAGCGGCCAAGGTGGTGGAGAACATCCAGCGGGACGTCAACATTGCCTTGGTCAATGAGCTGGCGCTGATCTTCGATCGCCTCGGCATCGATACACTGGATGTGCTCGAAGCCGCCGGCACCAAATGGAACTTCCTGCCGTTCCGCCCGGGCCTGGTCGGTGGCCATTGCATCGGCGTGGACCCCTATTACCTGCTGCACAAGTCCGAGAGCGTGGGTTACCACCCGGACCTGATCCACACCGCGCGACAGGTCAACAACCGGGTGGGCCGACACGTCGCCGCAAGGGTGGCCACGCTGCTCGGTGACCAAGGCATGGCCATCGCCGATGCCCAAGTGCTCGTACTGGGCGTGACCTTCAAGGAGAACTGCCCGGACCTGCGCAACAGCCGTGCCCTGGAGCTGGTGCAAGACCTGCAGGCGATGGGGGCGCAAGTCGATGCCTGTGATCCCTGGGCTAATCCGGAACAGGCCAGGGACCACGCAGGCATCGTCCTGCGCGATGCCCCTCGGCCTGGCCAATACGATGCAGTCGTGCTGGCCGTGGCGCACGACGAGTATCGCCGGTACCGTGCTGCCGAAGTCGCTGCACTGGGCCGGGCTGGCGCCGTGGTGTACGACGTCAAATCCGCGTGGCCGCGCGAGCTGGTGACCGATCGGCTTTGAACGCGCAGCGCTCGCACTCAGCGTAAGGAATCCGATGTACCGATATCTGGCCTATGTAATCTGCCTGGTGATGCTGGCCGTTTCGGTGGCGCTGTCCACTCGCTGGATGTCCTGGGATTGGGGTATCGCGCTGTTCGGTGTGCTCAGCGTGTTGGGAACCTTCGACCTGTTGCAACGCCGCAGCACGCTGCGTCGCAACTATCCCGTGCTGGCGCACTTTCGCTTTGGCATGGAGTCCATTGGCCCGGAGATCCGCCAATACTTCGTGCAGAGCGACCTCGACGAGGTCCCGTTTTCGCGGCAACAGCGTGCCTTGGTCTACCAGCGGGCCAAGAACGAGATGGACGTGGTGCCGTTCGGCACGTTGGGCAGCGCCTATGCGGTGGACTACGAATGGATCAATCATTCGCTCGCCCCGGCCATCATCGATCACCACGACTTTCGCATCACGATTGGCAGTCAATGCCGGCATCCGTACTCGGCGAGTGTGTTCAACATCTCGGCGATGAGCTTCGGTGCATTGTCGGCCAACGCGATTCGTGCCCTCAACGAGGGCGCGCGACGCGGCAACTTCTACCATGACACCGGGGAAGGGTCGATCTCGCCGTACCACCGTGAAATGGGTGGAGACCTGGTGTGGGAAATCGGGTC
>DASWQJ010000261.1:0-2817 GCA_036403795.1 Stenotrophomonas sp. | reverse complement strand
GAGTTCGCGCGCCGTGCCCCTAACCGCCGAGGAGCGCAAGGGCACCGAAGCGGCTTCATCGCTTCGGCTCGCGCTGTGGAGTGTGTTTCTTTTGGTTACTTTTCTTTGCACAAGCAAAGAAAAGTGACCCGCGCCCGCAGGGCGTGGAAGCTCTAAAAAAAGAACCCCCGCAACGCGGCCCACCGGCCACCGACCACCGGTCAAACGGCAACCTGGCCAAACGGCAGCCCGGCCAACGGCCAAACCGCCTAATCCCTCAACTAACCTGCCGAAGAATAATAGTCACCGCACTAATCCAACAAACAATCACAAACCAAGCCAACACCGCATTCGAAGCAATGCCTCGCCGATGCCGAACAAAAATATTGATCAACAGCGCCACCACCAACGGCACCACGAACAAGGCCAGCGGCCCCACCCACCGGGGAAAATCCATCTCAACCCTCCGTTGCCCGACCTGCGCCCATCCTAGCGCGACGCCCGCCACCCCGCACCGTGTGCAGGGCAGGGGATCTCAAGGCGCTGCCGGCCCCAGCCGCCTTACGCCGCCTCGTACGCGCCGTAACTGCGCAGGCGCTCGTACCGCTGCTGCATGAGCGTGTCCACCGGGATCTTTTCCAGCGCGTCGAGCTCGTTGAGCAGCACCGCCTTCAGGCGCTTGGCCATCTGGGTCGGGTTGCGATGCGCGCCGCCGATCGGCTCGCGGATCACCTTGTCCACCAGGCCCAGCGACTTCAGCCGGGGGGCGGTGAGGCCCAGCTGCTCGGCGGCGTCCTTGGCCTTGCCCGCATCCTTCCACAGGATCGAGGCGCAACCTTCGGGGGAAATCACCGAGTAGGTGCCGTACTCCAGCATCAGCGTGCGATCGCCCACGCCGATCGCCAGCGCGCCACCGGATCCGCCCTCGCCGATCACGGTGCAGATCACCGGGACCTTCAATTCGGCCATTTCCAGCAGGTTGCGTGCGATCGCCTCGGATTGCCCGCGTTCTTCGGCGCCCACGCCCGGATAAGCGCCGGGCGTGTCGATGAAGGTCAGCAAGGGCAGGCGGAAACGTTCGGCCAGCTTCATCAGGCGCAACGCCTTGCGATAGCCCTCCGGGCGCGGCATGCCGAAATTGCGCGCGATCTTGCTCTTGGTGTCGCGGCCTTTCTGGTGGCCGATGATCACCACCGGGCGGCCGTCGATGCGGGCCAGCCCGCCCACGATCGCCTTGTCGTCGGAATAGGCGCGGTCACCGGCCAGTTCCTGGAACTCGTCGCAGAAAATGCGGATGTAATCGAGGGTGTAGGGGCGTTGCGGATGCCGCGCCAGCTGCGAAACCTGCCAGGCCGACAGGTCGCGGAATATTTGCGCGGTGCGAATCCGCAACTTGTCGCGCAGTGCGTGCACCTCGGCGTCGACATTGACGGCCGGCCCGGTGCTGGCATTGCGCAGTTCCTGGATCTTGGCTTCCAGATCGGCGATGGGTTGCTCGAAGTCGAGGTAGTTCGGATTCATGGGAAACCGTGCGGACCAAAGGGGGGAAGTGTAGCCGAACGTGCGTGGCCGACCCGTACGCCTGCGTGCGGGTCGCCTGCCGGGTTATTGGGCCCAGGGCGGGTTGTATTTGACCTTGACCGTACGTACCGCCGGGTCGGCGCGCAGCCCATCGAGCAGCTGCGGATCGACTCGTACCGAGTTGCCGCCGTTGACGTCCAGCATCCCGGCCACGATGCCCAGCGGCGAGCCGACGAGCAGGTCGAAACGCACCGGCGTACGGCCCGGCCGGTGGCTGGCGAGCAGGGTGTCGATGCGCGGCCAGGCGTGCGGGTCGCGCAGGTCCAGCCGCAGGGCCAGGCGTTGCGCGTGCTCGGCGCAGATCTGTTCGTAATCCCACACCTGGCGCAAGCGCAGGCTGTAGCCGCCGTTGAATTCATCCTCGCGCAGGCCGCCCTTGACGATCAGGATCCGGTCGCGCGTCAGAAGATGGCCGAACTCGGCCAATCCATCGGAAAACGCGCTGCACTCGACCCGGCCGCGGCCATCTTCCAACTGCACGAAGACCTGGGTATCGCCCTTGCGGCGCATGCCGACCACCTGGCCGGCCAGGATGGCGCTGACTTCCGGACGCCAGCGTTTTTCGCCGTCGCCACCGCCACGGCCCGATTGCGAGGACCAGATCCGATCCAGTGCACCCAGGTCGCAGCCGACCAGTTCCCGGACTTCTTCGCGATGCGGGTCGAAGGGATGGCCGCTCAAGTAAAAACCCAAGGTGTCGCGTTCGCCGGTCAGCAACTGGCCCAAGGGCCATTCCTTGCTCTCGGGCAGTTCCAGCTGCATCGAAGGGGCGGCCGGATCCGGGCCGCCAAACAAGGAGTTCTGTCCGGACGCGCGTTCGCGCGCCATCTGGTCGGTGGCCTTGAGCACCTCGGGCAACTGCAGCATCAACGAGGCGCGGTTGCGGCCGAGGTCGTCGAGCGCGCCGGCATGGATCATCGCTTCCAGCGTGCGGCGATTGAGTTTGCCCGAATCCACGCGGGTGCAGAAATCCATCAACGATTCGAAGCGGCCGTTGCGCAGGCGTTCCTCGACGATGGCCTCGCAGGCACCGCGCCCCACGCCCTTGATCGCACCGATGCCGTAGCGGATGGTGTCCGCCGTGGCTGCCTCGAACATGTAGGCCGATTCGTTCACGCGTGGCGGCAACACGATCAATCCGAGGTTGCGCACCTCGTCCAGGAAGCCCACCACCTTGTCGGTGTTGTCCATGTCCGAGGACAGCGTCGCGGCCATGAACTCGGCCGGATAGTGACGCTTGAGCCAGGCGGTCTGGTA
>DASWQJ010000260.1:0-14809 GCA_036403795.1 Stenotrophomonas sp. | reverse complement strand
GACGAAAAGCGCGCGTTCCTGGAAGACAAGCGCAGCCGCAACGTGCATCTGTTCTTCACCCACGACCCCGGTTGCGCTTTGGCCCAGGTCCTACGCGACGATCGCGGCCGCTACCGCACCACGCACGAAATGCCCGAGTTGCTGGCCAGGTCGATGGGGTAGCAGGGCAGGAGTAGCAGGGCAGGGTAGCGCGGCACCGCCAGCCCTGCACGGCTGGCAGGCCAGGGCCAGCAGGTTACAAACGGGTACCAAAGATCCGGTCGCCCGCATCTCCCAGCCCCGGCAGGATGTAGCCCTTCTCGTTGAGGTGGTCGTCGATTGCGGCCGTATAGATCTCCACGTCCGGATGCGCTGCCTCCACCGCGCGCAGCCCTTCCGGTGCCGCGACCAGGAAGATGCCCTTGATGCGCCGCGCACCGGCCCGCTTGAGCATGTCGATCGTGGCGATGAGCGTGCCGCCGGTCGCCAGCATCGGGTCCAGGATCAACGCATCGCGCTCGGTCAATCGGCCGGTGAGGCGCTCGAAGTACGGCACCGGCTGCAAGGTCTCCTCGTCGCGCTGCAAACCCACCACGCTCACCCGCGCGGTCGGCACCAGCGCCAGCACGCCCGGCAACATGCCCAGGCCGGCGCGAAGAATCGGCACCAGCGTGATCTTCGCCCCGGCGATGCGCTGCACCTGCACCGGCCCGGCCCAGCCAGCCATCGTGTGCGACTCGGTTTCCAGGTCGGCGGTGGCCTCGTAGGCCAGCAGGCTGCCCAGCTCGGTGACCAATTCGCGGAAGCCCTTGGTGCTGAGCGAGGCGTCGCGCAACAGGCCGATCTTGTGCTGTACCAGTGGGTGGAGAACTTCGACGATTTTCATGGCGTTTGCGTGACAAGAGGTGGCCGACAGTGTGCCGTAGCAAGCGTTCACGGCGCCACTGGGGCCTGCAGCACCCGGTGGCTGCTCTGCGTTGTCATGCCGGTGCAACCTGTCGGACATACCTTCCGCACCCATTCTTGACACGCATGGGGATGCATCAGTGCACAGCAATCGCAAGCCGCTCTTTCTCGCCATCTCGATGACGCTTGCCGTCGGCGCGATCTCCACGCCCGCCCTCGCCGCCGACGCGGCTTCCGGCGCCCCGGCGGCCACCGACCTGGACCGCGTGGAAGTGCGCCCGCAGGTCGAGTCGCAAGCCCGTGCGGTCGAGCTCAAGCGCAATGCCAATGCGATCCTCGATGCGGTGGCTTCCGATGCGATGGGCGACTACCCCGACAAGAACGTGGCTGAATCGCTGCAACGCCTTCCCGGCGTGAGCGTGACGCGCGACCAGGGCGAGGGCCGCTACGTCGTGATCCGCGGCCTCGACGCGGCCTTGAACAGCGTCACCGTCGACGGCATCGCGATGGGCACGCCGGAAGACTCCAGCCGCTCGGCGCCGCTGGACGTGATTCCCTCCGATTCCACCGAGCGCCTGAAGGTGATCAAGTCGCCCACGCCGGACATGCCCGGTGACGCCATCGGCGGCGCGATCCAGGTCGAGTCGGTGTCGGCCTTCGACCGCGACGGTCGAAGCCTCCGCGGCAGCGTGGAAGCCAGCCACCAGGAACTCAGCGGCAAGACCAGCCCGAAGGCGGCCTTCAACTACAGCGACATTTTCAACGACACCTTCGGCGTGGCCGTGGGCGTGAACTACCAGGATCGCGAGTTCCAGTCCGACAACACCGAAGCCGAGTACGACGAGTTCGACGACGGCCAACCCGAGGACCTGGCGGCCGTCGAGGTCGCGCGTCGCAAGTACTACATCGAGCGCAAGCGCACCGGCGCCAACCTCAACCTGGACTGGCGCCCCGACGCGGACAACCGTTACTACCTCCGGTCGCTCTATAGCAAATTCGAGGATGCCGAAACCCGCCAGAACACGGTGTTCGGCCTGGGCGATGGCGATATCTCGTCCAACGGCGATGGCACTTACACCGTCTCCGACCTGCCGGCCGATGCGATCAGCAAGCGCGTGCGCTACCGCACCAAGACCGAAGACACCCTGGCCGCCAGCCTGGGCGGCGAGAACCGGCTCAGCGGCGCCACCCTGGACTACAAGGTCGGCTACACCAAGACGCGCGAGCGCGTGAACGACGAAAAGGAAGCGCGCTTCGAGTTCGGCGGCGATGACATCGACTCGGTCCTGGTCAACCAGAACCATCGCGTGCCCAGCCTCGACTTCTCCGACAACCGCTGGGAAAGCAACGAGGATTTCGAGTTCGATCGCTTCGTGATCTCGCCCAAGCAGGTCGACGATCAGGAACACAGCGCGCAAATGAACGTGCGCTTCGACCTCGACAACGCCAGCTACAAGTTCGGCGTGCTCGGACGCTGGCGCGAGCGCGACGTGAACTCCGACGAAGAGGAGCTGCGCCGCGGCCCCGACGTGGACGTAGGCCCGTGGACGGTGCCGGCACCCTCGCATCGCGGTGGCACGTTGGGCGAGAGCCTGAGTTCGTCCGAGATGCGGCGCTACTGGGCCGAGAACGGCAGCGAATTCAGCGAGCGTCCGCAGGACGCCGCCGCCAATGCGGTCACCCGCCTGTCCGAGGACTACGTGGCCAATGAGGACGTGCTTGCCGCTTATGCGATGGGCACCTGGAACATCGATGCACTGCAGGTGATTGCCGGCGTGCGCATCGAGAACACCCAGTTTCGAGCCACCGGCAACGACGTGGACGTGGCCGAGGACGGCGACAGTTATACCGTTGCGCCCACCCGCGCCAGCAGCAGCTACACCAGCGTGCTGCCGGGCCTGCACCTGCGCTATGACCTGGGCGAAGACTGGGTGTTCCGCTTCGCCGCCACCAAGACCATCTCGCGTCCCTCCTTCGGCGACATCGCGCCGCGCCTGACCGTCAACCGCAGCGATGAAGAGGTCGATGTCGGCAACCCGGCGCTGGACCCGTACCAATCGACCAACCTGGACTTGTCGTTCGAGCGTTACCTGGGTGACACCGGCATCGTGTCGCTGGGCCTGTTCCACAAGTCGATCGACGACTACATCGTGCAGACCTTCAGCAACGATGATCCGCAGTACCCGGGCTTTGACGTGACCCGCGTGATCAATGGCGAGGAAGCCAAAGTCTCCGGTGCCGAATTCAACTGGCAGCAGCAGTTGGACTTCCTGCCCAGCGGCTGGGATGGCTTGCTGGTCGGCCTGAGTGCCACCTGGCTGGATACCGATTTCGATCCGGGCCTGGCCGATCGCGCCAGTGACGATTTCACCTTGCCGCGCGCGTCGAAGAACGTTTACAGCGCGCACCTGGGCTACGAAAACTTCGGTTTCAGTGCCCGCATCGCCGCGGTGTACCGCAGCGAGTACCTCGATACCATCGGCGACAGCCCGGCCTACGACATCTACGTGGCGCCCAACACCCAGCTGGATTTCAGCATGGATTACCAGATCACCGACGCGGTCAGCGTCTACTTCGAGGCGCAGAACCTGCTGGACGAACCGCTCGAGCTCTACCAGGGCGTCCGCTCTCGCACCCTGCAGAACGAGGAGTACGGTCGCACCTACGCGCTGGGCTTGAAGGTGGCACTGTGATGCGGCAAGCGCCGATCGGCCGCGCATGGGTCCTGCTGGCGCTGGTAGGCACGCTGGCTGCATGCGCCACGGCCCCGCGCAGCGCAGACCGCGAGCCTGACGAGCAGGGCGCGGAGCCCTTGCTCGCCCAGGCGCGGGTACCGCATGTCGTGGTGACCGAGGCGTTCCTTACCCCTTATGCCCCGGCCGACAACCTGGATTCGCCCGCCGCCTGGCGCGCGCCCGATGGTCGGCGCTGGGTGATCGCCACCGCCAAGGGCACGCACCAGCTCGTTGTGTTCGACGGCGACAGCGGCACACGCCTGCGCGCAGTGGGCGGCAAAGGCGCGGCCCTGGGCCAGCTGGATCGACCCAACGGCGTGGCGGTGATCGACGACCTGCTGTTCGTTGTGGAGCGTGACAACCACCGGGTGCAAATGTTCTCCCTGCCCACCTTCGAGCCACTGGCCGTGTTCGGCTCGGACGTGTTGCGCCAGCCCTACGGCCTGTGGGTGCGCAAACTGGGTGATGGCTTCGAGGTCATTGTCAGTGACAACTACATGTCGCCGGCCAACGAGGACGTGCCGCCGCCCCTGGCCGAACTGGGCCAGCGGTTTCGCCGCTTCCAGGTCACGCGCCATGGCGATGCCTGGACGGGTTTGCCCACCGGTAGCTTTGGCGATACCAGCGCGCAGGGCGCCGTTCGCATCGCCGAGTCGGTGTTCGGCGATGTCGCCAACGATCGTCTCCTGATTGCCGAAGAGGACGTATCCGTCGGCACACAGCTGCGCGAATACGGGCTGGACGGTCGCTATCGCGGGCGCAACATCGGCCAGGACCTGTTCAAGGCCCAGGCCGAGGGCATGGCGTTGCTCCAGTGCGCCGATGGCAGCGGCTATTGGATCGCCACCGACCAGTTCAAGGACCACAGCCTGTTCCATGTGTTCGACCGGCGCACGCTGGCGCACGTGGGCGCGTTCGCGGGCCGGATCACCGCCAACACCGATGGTGTGTGGCTGGATCCGCGCGGCGATGCGCGTTTCCCCGCGGGGGTGTTCTACGCCCTGCACGACGACCAGGCTGTTGCCGCTTTCGACTGGCGCGACGTTGCCAAGGCGTTGCGCCTGAAGGACTGCGTGCAGTGACCGCCTCGCCGTGGCTGCGGGTAGTCGCAGGCGCCAGTTTGTTCTGGCTGTTGTCCTCCCACGCGTCGCTGGCCGCCGCTGCCGCCGAGCCGAACACCCAAGTGCCGCCGGGCAGCCAACACTATGCGGCCACCGGCTTTCCGGACCGCATCGTCGCCTCGCCGGCGCAGGACGCGGCACACGGTTTCGCGGTGGCCTGGCGTACCGATGCCAGCGTGGCGGCGCCGGTGCTGCAGTGGGTGGTGGCGGGCGATTCGCCCGACCTGGGTGAGGCGCGGAGCGTGCGCACGACTTCGGCCGAGCTGCGCAGCGAAAATGGCGTGTCGTCGCACCATCGCGCGGACGTGGATGGCCTGCAGCCCGATACGCTCTACGCCTACCGGGTGCAGGGCAAGGACACCTGGAGCGCCTGGAACCATTTCCGTACCGCCGCGCTGCCGGGCCAGCCTTTGACCCTGCTTTACTTCGGCGACACCCAGAACAAGAACCTGAGCCTGGTGTCGCGGGTGATCCGCCAGGCGTGGCGCCACGCGCCGGATGCACGGCTGGCGTTGTTCGCCGGTGACCTGGTGAGCGGCGGCGATGGGCTCGACGACAGCGAGTGGGGCGAGTGGTTCGAGGCGGGCCGCTGGCTGCTGGAAGGCACGGCCATCGCGCCGGCGCCGGGCAACCACGAGTACCACGAAGAATTCGAAGACACCCCGCAGGAGCGCCGCGTGCTGGGTGGCCACTGGCCGGTGACCTTCGCCTTGCCACGCAACGGACCGGCCGAAACCGCGCGGACGACGTACTGGTTCGACTACCAGGATGTGCGCGTTGCAGTGATCGATGGCACTTCTGCGCTGGACCTGGGTACGGCGAAGGCGCAAGCACGTTGGCTCGACGGGGTGCTGGCCGACAATCCGCATCCGTGGTCGATCGTGCTGGTCCATCAACCGTTCTACTCGCCGCGTGCCGACCGCGACAACGTGGAGTTGGTGGAACAACTGTTGCCGGTGCTGCGCCGTCGCAAGGTCGACCTGGTGCTGCAGGGCCATGACCACACTTACGGACGCCGCGGCGATGAGGGTGGCGCGGCTACACCGGTATTCGTGGTGTCCGTGGCCGGCCCCAAGCAATATCGGCTGTCGGACATGGCACGACGCACCATGCGTCCGGTCGGTGAAGACACCCAGCTGTACCAGGTGTTGCGCATCGATCCACAGCGCGTTTCCTACGAGTCGCGCACAGCCACCGGCCGGCTTTACGATGCCTTCGAGTTGGTGCGGCAGGACAATGGCGACAAACGCCTGGTGGAGTACGAAGCCGACCGCATTGCGCCACGCGATTGCGCACGCGTGCGCAGCCCCAAGGGCCGCGAAGACCGTTGTTGGGAATGACCTGCCGAGAAAGCTCGAATGACCTGTGACCGGCCGCGAAAGCGCGCCAGCTGATGGCCGAATCGCGGCAGCGCTTCGTGGGAAGCCTGCCGAATCATCAAGAACCGAAGCGGCCACGGCCGCTCCGGAGATATCGATGAGCCAGCCTCGGCTTAAGCCGCTTCGGCCTCGGCCTGGGCCTGGCGCGGACCCTCGCGCAGCGCACGGCGGATCATCTCCACCAACAGGTCCAGCTCTTGCGCATCCATCGCGAAGTGCGGGGTGAAGCGCAACGAGTTCTCGCCGCCGTGGATGACGTTGACGCCATGGCGGCGCAGCCATTCTTCCGTCGATCCGGTCCCATAGCATTTGAATTGCGCGGACAGCTCGCAAGAGAACAGCAAGCCGGTGCCTTGGACCTTGGTGATCAAGCCGCCCATCTCGGTCTTGAGTTGCTCCAGCTTGCGCAGGGCTTCGACGCCCCGTTCGCGGATGTTCGCCCGCATTTGCGGCGTCAACAGGGCCAGCGTGGCGCAGGCCACGTCCAGCGCCCGCGGGTTGCTGGTCATCGTGTTGCCGTAGCAGCCCTTGCGGTAGAGCTCGGCGGCGTGCCGATTCAACGCCAGCACCGAGAGCGGGTACTGGGCGGCGTTGAGCGCCTTGGAATACGTCTCCATGTCCGGCGCCTCCAGGCTCTCGAAGCCCGGGTAGTCGGTGACGGATAACACGCCGTGCGCGCGCAGGCCGGCCTGGATGGAGTCGACCAGCAGCAAACTGCCATGGTCGCGGGTGAGTTCGCGGGCCAGCGCGTAGAACGCGGCAGGCAGAGCACGGCCAGGATCGCCTTCGCCCATCACCGGCTCCAGGAACACCGCCTCGATGAACCAGCCCTGGTATTCGGCGTCGGCAAACACGCGACGCAGGGCATCGCCGTCGTAGGGCGCGATCGCGATCACCGAGTCCTCGCCGCGGTAGCTGGCCAGGTGTTGCTGGTAGGTCTTGCGGCTGGAGTCCGAATACAGCGCCGGACGATCGGTACGGCCGTGGAAGGCGCCCTTGATGACCACGCGGCGAATGCGGCGACCGGCATGGCGCGCGCCCGGGTCGGTCTGCAGCTTGGCATTGATGTCGACCACGCGTGCGGCCAGGCCCACCGCTTCGGAGCCGGAATTGAGGCACATGAAACGGGTGAACGGGCAGCCGCCGCGCTCACGGCCGATTTCCGCGCGCAACGCGCGGATGAACCGGTACTCGGACAGGCTGGGCGTCATGATGTTGGCCATCACTTGCGGGCGGGCCATCGCTTCGAGCACCGGCTCGGGGGTGTGGCCGAAGCCCAGCATCCCGTAGCCGCCAGCGTCGTACAGCACCGCGCCCTTCAAGGTGACCACCCAAGGGCCGCGCGCGGCCAGGGCCACATACGGCGTCACTGCGTCATCGGCATAGAAGTTCACGAAGCCGCCTTGCACCGCCTCGATCTGTGCGTGCTCGTCCAGGTCCAGCAGATCGGCGAACTCGTCCTTCAGGCGCGCGTATTCGGCCGCGCCGGCGTCAATGGCCTGGGCCAGGCTGGGGTGATCGCTGGCCAGGCGCGAAAGGGTCGCATCGTCCAGACCCACGGTCAGGCGCTCGCCGGAATGGGCGCGCAGCGGGGCGAGGGGGGCGGTCAGGGACATGCGGGCGGCTCCGTGTGGCTTGATGTCCGTTAAAGGTAACGGCAGAGTGTCGGCGTTTGGCAGCTGTGAATTGCTCACAATCCCAACGGTTTTCGTCGAAGTGACGAGGAGTTTTGACAAAATGAAGCTGACCGCTGCCGAAGAAGCCCTGCTGGCCGTCCTGCGGGAAGATGCCCGGGCCTCCACCGCGCATATCGCCCGGCGGCTGGGCGTATCGCGCACCACCGTGCAGAGCCGGATCGAGAAGCTCCAGCATCAGGGGGTGATTGCCGGCTACACCGTGCGCGTCCACGACGAGGTCGAACGGGAATACATCCGCGCCCACATCATGATCACGGTGTTGCCCAAGCAGATGGCGCAGGTCGCCAAGGCGTTGCAAGCGATCGCCGAGGTGCGCGAGCTGCATTCGGTCAGCGGCCCCTACGATCTGGTGGCCCTGGGCGCGGCGTCGTCGGTGGGGGCCATGGACGTGCTGACCGACCGCATCGGCGCGCTGGACGGGGTGGAACGCACGACCACGGCGATCGTGCTGTCGACCAAGTTCGAGCGGTAGCGGCGTCCCTGGGGGCCGGGTCCTCGCGCCGGCGCGCGGGCGGTCCAGTATTTTTCCCGATGCCGCGGCCCGGGCGCCAAGTGCATGATCGAATGCATCTCCAACGGAGCGGCAGCCATGCGTGTCCATGCCTCGCGTCGTCTGAAGCAGTTCGTGGTGGTCGTGGTGGCCGGAGGTTGGGGGCTGGTAGCCCAGGCCGAGCCTTCAAACAAATGGCGAATCGAGGTGGACGGGCAGGCAGAGACGGCCGGCGTCGTCCAACTGGCGGCCACGCCGGTGGGCGGTACCTCCATGCAGGTCGATGTGCCGGTAGCCAAGGGCCTGCGCGAGAACCACGTCGCCCGCCTGATCCGCGACGCGCTGAAAAAGGCGATCGGCAAGCAGTACCACGTCGAAATCGACGACGGCGAGGATGTGTTGGTCAAGCGCCGCCTGGGCAAGCCCGACCTGGACCTGCAGGTGACCGGCAACTCCGTGCAGGGCATCCGGCTCAAGCAACACACCGAGTAGCGGCGGGCGGGCCGGCTGGCACGGACCGGTACAATGGGCGGTCTCCCCTGACCGCATCGCGCCGCCTTGAAGAAGTCCGATTTCCAGTACGACCTGCCCGAGGAACTGATCGCCCAAGCCCCATTGGCCGAGCGCTCGGCCAGTCGACTGCTGGTGGTGCCACCGACCGGGGCGGCCTTGCAGGACCTGCAGGTGCGCGACCTGGCGGATCTGTTGCAGCCCGGCGATCTGCTGATCTTCAACGATACCCGGGTGATCCCGGCCCGGTTGTTTGGCCAGAAGCCCAGCGGCGGGCGGGTCGAGATCCTCATCGAGCGGCTGCTCGGCGGCCAACAGGCACGTGCCCAGATCGGCGCCAGCAAATCGCCCAAGGCCGGCAGCCGGATCCTGCTCGACGCCGGTGGCCAGGCCGAGGTGCTCGGGCGCGAGGGCGAGTTCTACCTGCTGCGTTTCGAGGTGGCCGAGCCGTTGGAGCAATGGTTGCTGCATGCAGGCCGGCTGCCGTTGCCGCCCTACATTCGCCGCGAGCCGGGCGCCGACGATCGCGAGCGCTACCAGACCGTGTTCGCCCGCGAAGTGGGCGCGGTGGCCGCCCCCACCGCCGGCCTGCATTTCGATGAAGCGCTGTTGGCCAAGCTGCGCGATCGTGGCGTGGCGTTCGGCCATGTGACCCTGCACGTGGGCGCGGGCACCTTCCAGCCGGTTCGCGTCGATGCGTTGGAAGACCACGTCATGCATCGCGAGTGGCTCAACGTGGGCGCCGACCTGGTCGAGCAGGTGCGTCGCACGCGCGCGGCCGGCGGCCGGGTGATTGCCGTCGGCACCACGGTGGTGCGCTCGCTGGAAAGTGCCATGGCCGATGGCGAACTGCATCCGTTCGCCGGCGAGACCCAGATCTTCATCCTTCCCGGATACCGCATCCGCAGCGTCGATGCGATGGTCACCAACTTCCATCTGCCGGAAAGCACCTTGTTGATGATGGTGTCGGCGTTTGCGGGTCGCGAGCGCATCTTCGAGGCCTACCGCCACGCGATCGCCCAGCGCTACCGCTTCTTCAGCTACGGCGATGCCATGTTGCTGTGGGCTGCCGACACCGCCGCTGGCTGACGCCGGCGCCGCGCCTCCGATCCACGCGTTTCCATCCCAGTCCCGAATCCGAATCCGCTCCCATGTCCCGATTGCAGTTCCAGCTCAAGACCACTGACGGCCACGCGCGCCGCGGCCAACTCGCCTTTCCGCGCGGCACCGTGCAGACACCGGCCTTCATGCCGGTCGGCACCTATGGCTCGGTCAAGGGCGTGCTGCCGGAGCAGGTCCGCGCGCTGGGCGCCGAGATCATCCTGGGCAACACCTTCCACCTGTATTTGCGACCCGGCCTGGACGTGATTGCCGACCACGGTGGCCTGCATGGTTTCACCCGCTGGAACGGCCCGATCCTGACCGACTCCGGCGGTTTCCAGGTGTTCTCGCTGGCACATCGCCGCAAGATCACCGAGCAGGGCGTGAACTTCGCCTCGCCCACCGACGGCGCCCGGGTGTTCCTGGGCCCGGAGGAAAGCATGAAGATCCAGAAGGTGCTGGACTCGGACGTGGTGATGATCTTCGACGAGTGCACGCCTTACCCGGCCACCGAGGACGTCGCGCGCCGCTCGATGGAACTGAGCCTGCGCTGGGCGCAGCGCTCCCGGGATGCGCACGATGCCTTGGGCAATGACGCGGCGTTGTTCGGCATCGTCCAGGGCGGGGTGCATGGCGACCTGCGCAGCCGCTCGCTGGACGGGCTGCAAGCCATCGGCTTCGACGGCTACGCGATCGGCGGCCTGGCCGTGGGCGAACCGGAGCACGAGCGCAATGCCATGCTCGAGCACCTGCACCCCCGCCTGCCGGCCGATCGTCCACGCTACCTGATGGGGGTAGGCCGGCCGGAAGACCTGGTCGAAGGGGTGGCCCGCGGCGTGGACATGTTCGACTGCGTCATGCCGACGCGCAACGCCCGCAATGGTCATTACTTCACGTCCTTTGGCACGGTACGAATCCGCAACGCCAAGTACGAGCGCGACATGGACCCGATCGAGCCGGGCTGCGGCTGCATGGCCTGCAGCGGCGGCTTCACCCGCAGCTACCTGCGCCACCTGGATCGCTGCAACGAGATGCTGGCGCCGATGCTGGGCACCCTGCACAACCTCTGGTACTACGAAAAGCTCATGGCCGACATGCGCGCCGCCATCGAGTCGGGAACCTTTTCCGCATTCAGGCAGTCCTTCTACGCGGCCCGAGGGGTCCAGGCGTCGCCGTTGCCGGGGCAGGGCGGCTGAGCCTGCCCCGACGGCCGCCGGTGCGGGTGCGGCTTGCCGCGCCCGTGGCATAATCGGGGGCTCTGCGCCGCCGATGCGGCCAAATACGCAACGACCGCCGTGCCACTGGGCACGACGGCCCAACCAAGGACGCTACCGATGAACCTGCTCGATTTCCTGATTCCCGCCGCCCAGGCGCAGACCGCGGGCGGTGCACAGCCCGGCGGGATGGGGCTCAGCACGCTGCTGTTCCCGATCATCCTGATCGCGGTGATGTACTTCCTGATGATCCGCCCGCAGATGAAGCGCCAGAAGGAACATCGCGCCATGCTCGGCAAGCTCTCGCGCGGCGACGAGGTCATCACCTCCGGCGGCATTGCCGGCACCGTGGTCGAGGTTGGCGAGAACTTCATCACCGTCGAAGTGGCCGACAACGTGCGCGTGCGCGTGCAGAAGGCCGCCGTCGGCAATGTGTTGCCCAAGGGCACGCTGAAGTCCGCCTGATCCAGTCTTCCCTCTTGAGGCGTGGCGCCGGGGAGGCGCCGCGCGGGGTCCCGCAATGCTTGAATTTCCTCGTTGGAAATATGTCCTGATCCTGCTCGTTCTGGCGCTGGGCGTGCTTTATGCACTGCCCAACATCTACCAGAAGGATCCCTCCGTACAGATCACCGCCAGCCGCGGCGCCCAGCTCGACGATGCGCTGAAGTCGCGCGTCAACGAGGAGTTGGCGCGGGTCGGGGTCAGCCCGAAGTCGGTGGCCGTGGAAGGCGACAGCCTGATGGTGCGCCTGTCCAACCTGGAATCACAGAGCAAGGCCAGCAACGCCCTGCGCACCAGCCTGGGCGAGAACTACACCGTGGCGCTGAACCTGGCTTCCACCGTGCCGGGCTGGCTGGCACGACTGGGCGGCAAGCCCATGGTGCTCGGCCTGGACTTGCAGGGCGGCGTGCACTTCGTGTTGCAGGTCGACCAGAAGGCCGCGCTCGAAAAGCGCGTGGACGCCTATGCCGAAGACATCCGCGTCACCCTGCGTGACAACCGCATTGCATACCAGTCGGTCGAGCGTCGTTCGGACAACAGCATCGTTGCCACGCTGAGCCCGTCCGGCGGCAGCGACGTGGCCGACCGCGCGCGCGCCGTGCTGGCCAAGTCGCAGCCCACGCTGAGCTACGACGTCACCGCCAACCGCGTCACCGTCACGATCCCGCAGGCCGAGCTGGCGCAGATCGCCGGCAGCGCCATCGAGCAGAACATCACCACGCTGCGCAACCGGGTGAACGAGCTGGGCGTGGCCGAGCCGATCATCCAGCGCCAGGGCGAAGATCGCATCGTCGTGCAGCTGCCCGGCGTGCAAGACACTGCCGAAGCCAAGCGCCTGATCGGTGCGACTGCCACGCTGGAGTTCCGCGCCGTCGTCGAAGGCGATGCCGAGGATGCCAAGCGCACCGGCCGCGTGCCGCCCGAAGCCAAGCTCTACACCGTGCGGGAGACCGGGCGTCCGGTATTGCTGAGCAAGCGCGTGCTGGCCTCCGGCGACCAGATGGTCAACGCCAGCGTGAGCAACGACCAGAACGGCCTGCCGGCGGTGAGCATCACGCTCAACAATGTCGCCGGCCAGCGCATGTTCGACTACACCAGCGCCAATGTCGGCAAGCTGATGTCGGTGGTCTACATCGAACGCATCCCCACCGTGACCCTGGTCAACGGACAGGAAGTGCGCAGCGTGCGGGTCAAGGAAGAAGCCCTGTCGCCGACCCGCATCGCCGGCGTATTCGGCAAGAACTTCCAGACCACCGGTTTGGAGAAGACCGAAGCGGAGAACCTGGCCAAGCTGCTGCGTGCCGGTTCGCTGGCGGCACCGATGGACTTCGTCGAAGAACGCATCATCGGCCCCAGCCTGGGTGCGGAGAACGTGGAGCGGGGTATCACCGCCGTGCTCTACGCGTTCCTGTTCACCCTGGTGTTCTTCACCATCTACTACCGCATGTTCGGCGTGATCACCTCGGTGGCGTTGCTGATGAACCTGCTGATCGTGGTCTCGGTGATGTCGATGTTCGGTGCCACGATGACGCTGCCCGGCTTTGCGGGTCTGGCATTGTCGGTGGGTCTGTCGGTCGACGCCAACGTGCTGATCAACGAGCGAATCCGCGAGGAACTGCGACACGGGGTGCCTGCCAAGGCGGCCATTGCGGCCGGCTATGAAAAGGCGGGCGGCACCATCCTGGACGCCAACCTGACCGGCCTGATCGTGGGCGTGGCGTTGTATGCCTTCGGCACCGGTCCCTTGAAGGGCTTTGCGCTGACCATGATCATCGGCATCTTTGCTTCGATGTTCACGGCCATCACTGTCTCGCGCGCTCTTTCCCAGCTGATCTATGGCTGGCGCAAGAAGCTCAAGACCGTGGCTATCTGACCGGGTGAGAACGACACGATGAAACTTTTTCCGCTCCATCTCATCCCGAACGACACCAAGATCGACTTCCTGCGCTGGCGCAATGTCACGTTGGTGTTGACGGTGATCGTGTTCATCGCCTCGTTGGCGATCATTGGTGCCAAGGGCTTCGACAAGGGTGCCTACGCACTCGAGTTCACCGGCGGCACCGTCGTGGAAACGCGATTCGCGCAACCGGCAAACATCGACCAGGTGCGCGAGAAGCTGGCCGCAGTCGGCTTCGACAATGCCCAGGTGCAGGGCTTTGGCGGTGGCAACGAGCTGATGATCCGGCTGCAGCCCCATGGCGAGACGAACAATGCCGAGGGCGACCGCACGGTGGCCGCGCAGGTGATCAAGGCGGTGTCGACGCCTGAGAATCCGGCGACGGTCTTGCGCACGGAGTTCGTCGGCCCGCAGGTGGGTGCCGACCTGGTCCGCGACGGTATCTACGCCACGCTGTTCATGCTGGTGGGTTTCCTGATCTACATCGCGTTCCGCTTCGAGTGGAAGTTCGCGGTGGTGGCCAGCCTGACTGCGTTCTTCGACCTGATCGTCACGGCGGCGTACATCTACGCCAGTGGACGCGAGTTCGATCTGACGGTGTTGGCGGGCTTGCTGTCGGTGATGGGCTTTGCGATCAACGACATCATCGTGGTGTTCGATCGCGTGCGAGAGAACTTCCGCAGTCTGCGGGTCGAGCCGAACGAGGTGTTGAACCGTTCGATCAACCAGACGTTGTCGCGTACGGTGATCACGGCGGTGATGTTCTTCCTGTCGGCGTTGGCGCTGTACCTGTATGGCGGCACGTCGATGGAAGGGCTGGCGTTGACCCACATGGTTGGTGCGGTAATCGTGGTCGTTTCCTCGATCGTGGTCGCGGTGCCGATGCTGTCGGTGGGTCCGTTCAAGGTCAGCAAGCAGGATCTGCTGCCCAAGGCGAAGGATGTGGAGGCGTTGGCGCGTCGTCCGTAAGTTCGAACGCGTTGTTCGCATCGGGAGAAGGCCGCGCGCAAGCGCGG
Organism: Stenotrophomonas sp.; assembly: GCA_036403795.1. GTDB lineage: Bacteria > Pseudomonadota > Gammaproteobacteria > Xanthomonadales > Xanthomonadaceae > Stenotrophomonas_A. The sequence goes on along the minus strand of DASWQJ010000260.1, from coordinate 263 downwards.
CTTTTTTCTTGGGCGCTCTTTTTTAGGCGCTTGTGATCGCGGCTGGCGAGTTGGGTTTTTGTTAGCCCTCTGGGTTGGTGCTGGGCGCCGGTTGTCGCGGTTCGGGCGGACTCGTTTTTGTCGGCCTTCTCCCTTTTGCTGGCGCTTTTGGATCGCGACTTGCGAGTTGGGTTTTTTTGTTGAGGGCGCGGAGGGTGTTTGGCGGTTGGTTTTAAGTACTTACGGTGCGGGCCCCGTCCTGTCGGGATGGTGGGTCGCGGTTC
>DASWQJ010000259.1:0-2065 GCA_036403795.1 Stenotrophomonas sp. | reverse complement strand
ACGCCATCGGGTTGGCCGACCGCCGCTTCAGCCACCCGGAACAGGATGCCCGCCTTGCCCCGCACCTGCTGCGCTTCCGCTACCAGTTCCTCACTCACGCGGCGCTCCGCCTTCACCGTGATCCGATGGGTGACCTGGATCAGCAATTCCACCAGTCCATCCACGACCTCGGCCGTAAGCGCTTCGGCGGCGACACCTAGCGGCGCGGGGTTGTGGTGTGATGGAAGTTGGCCATGGACGCCACGCCGACCTTGGATGCAGAGCCTGATCCCACTGAGGACGCCCGTACGATAGGTCGTAAGGGTGCGCGTGTCCCTCGGATCGAGGTGATCACACGCGGCGAGCGACGCCGTGTCTGGACGCTCGAGCAGAAGCGCGAGATCGTCGCGGAAAGCCTGGGGTCGATGTGCACGCCTATGGAAGTGGCGCGCAAGTATGGCATCAGCAGTGGTCTGCTGTATGGCTGGCGGCAGAAGCTGCTCGGCAGCCAGATGACGGTTTTGCAGCACTCACCGCCCCATTTTGCCCAGGTGGAGATCGCACCGATGCGATCTGACAAGGCGGATCCGGAGCCTATGACATCGGCCCAAACACCGGTTCCAGACCCAGTGTCACGTCCGTATGGCCTGATCGAGATCGTGCTGACCAGCGGCGTGATGTTGCGGGTGGACGCCACGGTGGATGCCGCCGTGCTGGGTCGTGTGCTGGCCGCCTTGGATCGGCGATGATCGCCCTGCCGCCTGGCGTGCGCGTCTATCTGGCCTGCGGCGTGACGGACATGCGCAAGGGCATGGTCGGGCTTGCCATGCTGGTGCAGCAGCATCTGGCCGAGGATCCATTCAATGGTGCGCTTTATGCGTTCCGAGGGCGCCGGGTTGGACTGATCAAGCTGATTTGGCATGACGGCATCGGCCTGTGCATGCTGACCAAGAAACTCGAACACGGCCAGTTCGTCTGGCCCTCGACCACCACGACTGGCCGGATTGCATTGACCCCGGCACAACTGACTGCACTGCTTGATGGCTGCGAGTGGCGGGCGCCGGTGGCGCGGCGTAGGCCGGAACTGGCGGGCTGATCACGTCGGAGTCATTGGCGCCGATTCGGCGGCGTTAATCATAATGTTGTTGTGCAAATCGACCTCGCCGCTCTGCCTGACGATCCTGCAACGTTGCAGCAGATGCTGCGCGATGTGGTCAGCGCGGCCGAACGGCAGCAGACGACCCTGCAGCATGCGATGCAGCAACGCGATGCCGAAATCGACAAACTGCAGCTACTGATCAAGCGCCTGTTGCGCCAGCAGTTCGGCCGTCGCTCGGAACAGTTGAGCGCGGACCAGTTGCAGTTGGCGCTGGAAGACCTGGAGCAGACCGTCGCCGCGAACGAGGCCGCGCAGGACGCCGCAGAGAACAAACAACGCCAGCGGCGCGAGACACGCCCCAACCGCAACCACGGAGCCCTTCCGTCGCATCTGCCGCGCTATGAGGTGCTGATCGATGTTGAACATCGCGATTGCCCCTGCTGCGGCGGCGCGATGCACACGATCGGCGAACTGCGCAGCGAGCAACTGGATATCGTGCCCGCGCAGTTGCGGGTTCGTGTCACGCGCCGGCCGCGTTACGCTTGCCGGACCTGCTCCGGCGCTGTCGTGGTCGCCCCAGCGCCGGAGCGGCCGATCGACGGCGGCATGGCCACCGAGGCGTTGGTGGCGCATGTGCTGGTCAGCAAGTTCTGCGACAGCCTGCCGCTGTATCGGCAATCGCAGATGTTGGCTCGCCAGGGCGTCACACTGGAGCGCTCGACGCTCAGCAACTGGGTCGGCCGCGCCTGCTGGTGGCTGACGCCGCTGTATGACCTGTTTGTCAGCACGGCGCTGTCGGCGCCGAAGCTGTTTGCCGATGACACCACCTTGCCGGTGCTGGATCCGGGCCGCGGCCGAACCAAGACGGGACGGATCTGGTGTTACGCGGTCGACGACCGGCCGTGGGCCGGACCCACCCATCCGGTTGCCGCCTATGTCTATGCCCGAGGACCGCAAGGGCACCCGCCCCGCCGCGCACCTGGCCGC
>DASWQJ010000258.1:0-2088 GCA_036403795.1 Stenotrophomonas sp. | reverse complement strand
TCCTTCACGTCCGGGAAGGCCTGCGGGCTGCCGATCAGCGCCTGCGACACCGACTTGGCCAGTCGCTGCGACTGCATCAGCGAGTTACCGGTACCGGCGACCTGCTGGGCGATCGTATCGGCCTGGCGCACCGCCAGGAAGGCGACGCTGCCCAGTGCGAACAGCGAAGCGGACAACAGGATGAACAGCACGCGCTGGTGAGTGCTCGCGGTCCGGCGGCCCAGCAGCGGGACCGAGATCAGTTCCGCCTGGTCCACCTCCTCGGTGATCGAGTCGTCGCCGATCGTGGTGTCGTTCTGGGTGCTGCCGGCCTCGATGGCCGCGGTGGTCGGGTCGGGCGCTCCGAGGCTCAGTTCCTGCGTGACGGACGGGTCGGCCTCTTCGTGGTGCTTCTTGCCGAACAGGTTCTTCAGGGAAAAGACAGCGGACATGGTGGTGCCTCGGGAGATCTAAGCGCTGATGCTCAGGAATTGCTGTTGTTGCGAGAGCGCCTGGAGATTGATTTCCTGCCAGTAGGCGCCACTGGCGTCGGTGTAGCCGCTGCCGAAGTAATCGGGCGAGCCTTCGGGCGCATCGTTCGAGGACACGAAGGCATCGGTGTTGCGCAGGCCGGCGAGCCGGTCGATCAGCAGCGCGCAGTTGACTTCCAGCAGCGCATTGAGCGCGACCAGCCGGGACTCGGCCCGGCCCGCATCGGAGCGCTGCTGCGGCGGCTGGCCGCTGACGTAGCTGGCGAGGTCGACCACGCCGAACAGGCCGCCGCGCAGGTTCGCCACGCCCAGGAACCAGCTCTGGGTGTAAGGGACCGGCTGGGTCGCCGCGTACGGGAAGATCTCGCCCGACTGGGCCAGGGGGAACAGGTACTTGCTGCCGGCGGCTTCGACCGCCAGCCAGCCCGCCTGCACACCCTCGGTGCGGGCGGCCTGGAGGCGGCTGGCCAGCCGGCTCTGGAGCTCGCGGAGGGCTTCGCGGTTGGCCATGGGGTACTGCTAGCGGACGCTGGACACCGTCAACCCAGGGCCTTGATCTTGGCCATGAGCTCGGCGGCGTCCACCGGTTTGGTGATGTAGTCGCGCGCGCCCTGGCGCATGCCCCACACCCGGTCGGTTTCCTGGTTCTTGCTGGTGCACATGATGATGGGCACGTCGGCGAACTGCGGATCGCGCGTGATGGCGCGGGTCAGCTGGAAGCCGTTCTGGCCGGGCATCACCACGTCCATCAGGATCAGGTCCGGCTTTTCCTCGCCGAGGCGGCGGAACGCGTCTTCGGCGCTCTCGGCCGTCTTCACCGCGAACCCGTTCTTCTGCAGCAGGTCCGTCATGAACATCAGCTCGGTCTTGGAATCGTCCACAACGAGCACTTTGCGGATGGCCATCGCATCTCTCCTTGTTATTTGGCGGTCCCGAACTGCTGCACCGTCTGCAGCAGCTGGTCCTTCGTGAAAGGCTTGGTCAGGTAGTCCTGCGAGCCGACCATGCGGCCGCGCGCCTTGTCGAACACGCCGTCCTTGGACGACAGCATCACGACCGGGACGGACGAGAACTTGGCGTTGCGCTTGATGATCGCGCAGGTCTGGTACCCGTCCAGCCGCGGCATCAGGATGTCGCAGAAGATCAGGTTCGGCTGGTAATCGTTGACCTTGGAGAGCGCATCGAAACCATCCTCGGCCAGCATCACCTCGTGGCCGCCCTGCTTCAGGAAGATCTCCGCACTGCGCCGGATGGTGTTGCTGTCATCGATCACCAACACCTTCAATCCAGTGGTGCTCACTTGGCGCCTCTCCTCATCTTTTAACTGCCAGGTTGCGGCATCCCCTTGCTGTCCCAACGCCGCGTTTTTGTTGCTTCCTAGATCTGGACCATCTCGAAGTCTTCTTTCCGCGCCCCGCATTCGGGGCAGGTCCAGTTCATCGGCACCTGTTCCCACGGAGTTCCGGGGGCGATGCCATGGTCTGGTGCACCGGCGGATTCGTCATAGATCCACCCGCAGATCAGACACATCCAGGTCTTGGTCGTAGTCTCAGTCACAGCTTAAAGGGCCTTCGTCTAGAATGCAACGATTGTATCTAGGCCCTTTGCCTACCCTCCC
>DASWQJ010000257.1:0-2140 GCA_036403795.1 Stenotrophomonas sp. | reverse complement strand
CGAACGTAATCGGAGCACCCACATCCCGCGCCAGCCACGGGCGACGCGGCTAGGGCCCCTAACAACCCCCCCTGTGTCAGAGAAGTTGCCGCTCGGATAGGATCGAGACCCAGGGGGCGTAGGTTTAGGAAAGTTGGCCCGATACGGACAAGCGTACAAGGACCGGATCGTCGCGCGGTTATTGGCGCCGGAGAGTTCGGCGGTTGATGTGGTCTCGCGGGAGGTGGGAGTGAGCGTGGCGACGCTGGAGCGTTGGCGCGCGACCGCCTTGTCCCAGGGACCGACCGGAGGCAGCCAACGCTGGACGGCGACGGCGCGATTGGAAGCGGTTATCGCGACGGCGACGATGGACGAGGCCAGCCGCAACGCCTGGTGCCGCGAGCAAGGCCTTTATCTGGCGGAGCTGGAGGCCTGGAAGCAGGACGCGATCGCTGGTCTTGGCGAGCCGCGAGCAGCCAGTGCGGCCGAAGCCAGACAAGACCGACGCCGGGTGAAGGAACTCGAGCGGGAGTTGCACCGCAAGGACAAGGCGCTGGCCGAAACAGCCGCCTTGCTGGTGCTGGCAAAAAAACTCTCGGCGGTCTTCCGCAACGGCGAGGACGTATGACCCGCCTGGAAGACCGCCAGACCTTGGCGGCCGTCGTGACCGAAGCCCGTACGGACGGAGCACGGCTGGGCCCTGCCTGCGCGTTGGCCGGCATCGACCCGCGCACGCTGCAGCGCTGGCGGGCAAGCGACGGGATGGCACGAGGCGATCGCCGACCAGAGGCGGTGCGAGCGCTTTCGGCGCACGCGCTGACCCCGGCCGAACGGGCGCACATCGTTGCCGTGGCGAATGAGCCGCGCTTCGCCGACATGCCGCCGGCACGGATCGTCCCGGCCCTGGCCGATGAGGGCGTCTACCTAGCCAGCGAGGCCAGCTTTCACCGGGTGCTGCGCGACCACGGCCAGATGAACCGCCGCGGACGGGCACGCGCGCCTCGAGCATCGGTGCCACCGCGCACTCACGTGGCCACCGCTCCAGGGCAGGTCTGGTGCTGGGACGTGACCTTTCTGCCGGCGCAGGTGCAGGGACGCTGGTTCTACTTCTACCTCATTCTGGATCTCTACACCCGCAAGGTCGTCGGCTTCGAGGTGCACGAGACCGACAGCGCCGAGCATGCGGCGCATCTGGCCAAACGCACCGCCCTGGCCGAGGGCGTGCACGCCATGTCGGCGCGTCCTGTGCTGCATGGCGACAACGGCGCCAGCCTGAAGGGCATCACCGTGCTGGCCATGCTGCACTGGCTGGGCCGCGCGCCGTCGCTCTCGCGGCCGCGGGTGAGCGACGACAATGCGTTTGCCGAGGCGTTGTTCCGTACCGCCAAATACCGGCCCGAGTTTCCGACCAAGGGCTTTGCCGATCTGGAGGCGGCCCGAAACTGGGCGAAGCGGTTCGTGCACTGGTACAACCACGAACACCGGCATAGCGGCATCCGTTACGTCACGCCGGCCCAGCGCCATGCCGGCCAGGATCGGACCATGCTCGCCGCCCGCCACGCCCTGTATCAACGGGCGCGCGAGCGCCATCCCCGGCGCTGGAGCGGACCAACCCGCAATTGGACGCCGATCGCAGTCGTCACCCTCAACCCGGAGCGAGATGCGCCGGTGCGCGATGCCGCACCTCCCTTGCCGCTTTCCCGTTCGATCGGCAGGCCTGCTTTCCCGCCCCGACCTGACCATGGCCTCGCCCTGGCGCGCAACGCAGGGGATGGGAGGCGCGCAGCCACGCGCAGCAGCGCGAGCATGGCGAGCACCGGACCTTCCCCGCAGTGAGCACCAGGGCATCTTCAGCGCAGGTCGGATCTGGGCACCATCAGAACCATGGGAGCGGTGGATAACGGAACTCGTTACGGAACCCCGGCGGCAACTACCTTGACACTCACCGAGGCCCCTCAGGCGGTCGTGATTGATTGCGCCGGCCGGACGCTGATGCCCGGCCTGATCGACTGCCAAGGGATCGGACAGAATGCGCCGGAGCAGCGTCGTCTTCCCCGATCCGAGAAAGCCGCAGGTAACAATGACTGGCACCGGGCCGGGCAACTCGCGTTTCATCTTGTGAGACAGCAGCGCTAGGTCGGCAGCCCGGAGAACAAGCTCC
>DASWQJ010000256.1:0-15736 GCA_036403795.1 Stenotrophomonas sp. | reverse complement strand
GAGTGAATTCACCAGCGCGCGGGCGCCGGCAATGGTGGTCGAATAGGTGAGGCGCTGCTGCAGCGCTTCCCGGCGGATCGAGAATGAGTCGGCAATCGCCGCCCGGCCTTCGGTCGTGTTGACGATATACACGATTTCACCGTTCTTGATCGCATCGACAATGTGCGGGCGACCTTCGGCCACCTTGTTGACGATTTCGCACTGGAAGCCGTTCTGCTGCAGCCACGCGCCGGTGCCCCGCGTGGCAACCAGGCTGAAACCGCGCTCGATCAGCGCCTGGGCCACCGGCAGCACGCGCTTCTTGTCCGGGTCGCGCACCGACACGAAGGCCTTGCCCGGCTGGGGTGCCTTGATGCCGCCGGCTTCCTGCGCGCGGGCCAGGGCGGCGCCGAAGCTGCGCCCCACGCCCATCACTTCGCCGGTCGAACGCATCTCCGGCCCCAGGATCGGATCGACGCCCTGGAACTTGGCGAACGGGAAGATCGCCTCCTTCACCGAGTAGTAGTTGGGCACGATTTCCTTGGTGGCGCCCTGCTCTGCCAGCGACTTGCCGGCCATGCAGCGCGCGGCGATCTTGGCCAGCGGCACGCCGATGGCCTTGGACACGAACGGCACCGTGCGCGAGGCGCGCGGGTTGACTTCCAGCAGGAAGACCGTGTCCACGCCTGCCTCGTCGGTCTGGATCGCGAACTGGGTGTTCATCAGCCCGATGACGTTCAGCGCCTTGGCCAGCTCGATGACCTGGCGGCGCAACTCGGCCTGGGTCTGCGCCGACAGCGAATACGGCGGCAGCGAACAGGAGGAGTCGCCCGAATGCACGCCGGCTTCCTCGATGTGTTCCATCAGGCCGCCGATCAGCACGTTGCCGTCCTGGTCGGCGATGATGTCCACGTCCACCTCGACCGCATTGTCGAGGAAACGGTCCAGCAGCACCGGCGACTCGTGGGAGACCTTGACCGCATCGCGCACGTAGCGCGCCAGGTCGGACTCGCCGTAGACGATTTCCATGGCGCGGCCACCGAGCACGTAGCTCGGCCGCACCACCAGCGGGTAGCCGACTTCGCGTGCCTGCAGCAGCGCTTCTTCAGGATTGCGGGCAATGCGGTTCGGCGGCTGCTTGAGGCCAAGCTTGTCGACCAACTGCTGGAAACGCTCGCGATCCTCGGCCAGGTCGATGGAGTCCGGCGAGGTACCGATCACCGGCACGCCGTTGGCTTCGAGCGCCTTGGCCAGTTTCAGTGGGGTCTGGCCGCCGTACTGCACGATCACGCCCTTGGGCTGCTCGATCTCGACGATTTCCAGCACGTCTTCCAGCGTCAGCGGCTCGAAGTACAGGCGGTCGGAGGTGTCGTAGTCGGTGGACACGGTCTCGGGATTGCAATTGACCATGATGGTTTCAAAACCATCTTCGCGCAGCGCCAGCGCCGCGTGCACGCAGCAGTAGTCGAACTCGATGCCCTGGCCAATGCGGTTGGGGCCGCCACCCAGGATCATGATCTTGTCGCGGTTGCTCGGTGCCGCTTCGCACTCATCCTCGTAGGTCGAGTAGAGATAGGCGGTGCTGGTGGAGAACTCGGCCGCGCAGGAGTCCACGCGTTTGTAGACCGGACGCACCTTGTGGGCACGACGCAGCGCGCGCACCGCCGCTTCGTTGACGCCGGTCAGCTGCGCCAGGCGAGCGTCCGAAAAACCGGCGCGCTTGAGCTTGCGCAGGCGGGTGGCATCGAGCGAATCCAGGCCGTCGGCCGCGAGCTGCTGCTCGGCGGCGATGATGTCTTCGATCTGGTCCAGGAACCACGGATCGATGTAGGACAGCTTGTAGATCTCGTCCACGCTCATGCCGGCGCGGAACGCGTCGGCCACGTAGAACAAGCGCTCCGGGCCCGGCGCCTTCAGCTCACGCCGCAGCGTGGTCATGTCGTCGGCATCGGCCAGGTTGAGGCCGGTCGGGTCCAGGCCGACCTTGCCGGTTTCCAGCCCACGCAGGGCCTTCTGCAGCGACTCGGAGAAAGTGCGGCCCATCGCCATCACCTCGCCCACCGACTTCATCTGGGTGGTGAGGCGGGCATCGGCCTGCGGGAACTTCTCGAACGCAAAGCGCGGAATCTTGGTCACCACGTAGTCGATCGACGGCTCGAACGATGCCGGGGTCAGGCCGCCGGTGATTTCATTCTTCAGTTCGTCCAGCGTGTAGCCGACCGCCAGCTTGGCGGCGACCTTGGCGATCGGGAAGCCGGTCGCCTTGGAAGCCAGCGCCGAGGAGCGCGACACACGCGGATTCATCTCGATCACCACCACCCGGCCGGTGCTCGGGTTGATGCCGAACTGCACGTTCGAGCCACCGGTATCCACGCCGATCTTGCGCAGCACCGCGATCGAAGCGTCGCGCAGGCGCTGGTATTCCTTGTCGGTCAAGGTCTGCGCCGGGGCGACGGTGATCGAGTCGCCGGTGTGCACGCCCATCGGGTCAAGGTTTTCGATGGAGCACACGATGATGCAGTTGTCCGCGGTGTCGCGGACCACTTCCATCTCGAACTCCTTCCAGCCCAGCACGGATTCTTCGACCAGTACTTCAGAGGTCGGCGACAGCTCGAGGCCGCGCGTCACGATCTCGATCAGCTCTTCGCGGTTGTAGGCGATGCCGCCGCCGCTGCCGCCCAGGGTGAAGCTTGGGCGGATGATCGTCGGGTAGCCGACGCGGGTCTGGATGTCGAGCGCTTCCTCGATCGTGTGCGCGACTTCGGCCTTCGGGCATTCCAGGTCGATTTCGCCCATCGCCACGCGGAACAGCTCGCGGTCTTCGGCCATGCGGATGGCGTCGCGCTTGGCACCGATCAGCTCGACGTTGTATTTCTCCAGCACGCCGTGCTCGGCCAGGTCCAGCGCACAGTTCAGTGCCGTCTGGCCGCCCATGGTCGGCAGCAGCGCGTGCGGTCGTTCCTTGGCGATGATCTTTTCGACGGTCTGCCAGTTGATCGGCTCGATGTACACGGCGTCGGCCATGTTCGGGTCGGTCATGATCGTGGCCGGGTTGCTGTTGACCAGGACTACGCGGTAGCCCTCGTCACGCAAGGCCTTGCATGCCTGCGCGCCGGAGTAGTCGAACTCGCACGCCTGGCCGATGACGATCGGGCCGGCGCCGATGATGAGGATGGTCTGGATGTCAGTGCGCTTGGGCATTTTCTTCTCGAGATCTGGGCAGTCGCGTCAGCCGCGGGGCTGCCTGTCAGGATGGGTCGGTGAGGAGCAGCGGACAGTGCACGGCGTAACGGGGCCAGCGTGCGACCAGCGCGCGCCAGCCCTCGTTCATGCCGACTGCCCCGCCATCAGCGAGACGAAACGATCGAACAGCGGCGCGACATCCCGCGGTCCCGGCGAGGCTTCCGGATGTCCCTGGAAGCTGAAAGCCGGCGCGTCGGTCAGCGTGATGCCCTGGTTGGTACCGTCGAACAACGAGCGATGGGTAACCCGCACGTTGGCCGGCAGCGTGGTCTCATCGACCGCGAAGCCGTGGTTCTGCGAAGTGATCATCACCCGGCCGGTGTCCAGGTCCTGGACGGGATGGTTGGCACCGTGGTGGCCCAGCGGCATCTTCACCGTGCGGGCCCCGGCGGCCAGCGCAAGCAGCTGATGGCCCAGGCAGATGCCGAAGGTCGGGATCTTTCGCGACACGAATTCCTTGATCGCCGCGATCGCGTAGTCGCAAGGTTCCGGATCGCCCGGACCGTTGCTGAGGAACACGCCGTCGGGCTTCATGGCCAGCACTTCGGCCACCGGCGTCTGGGCCGGCACGACGGTGACCTCGCAGCCGCGCTCGGCCAGCATGCGCAGGATGTTGAGCTTCACGCCGTAGTCGTAGGCCACCACTTTGTGGCGCGGCGTGGCCGACACGAATTCATTGCGGTCCAGGTCGAGCTGGCCCTCGCTCCACGCATAGGCCTTGTCCGTCGATACGACCTTGGCCAGGTCCATGCCCTTCAGGCCGGGGAACTTGCGAGCCGCTTCCAGCGCCTTGTCGATGCTGATGTCGCCGGCCATCAAGGCACCGTTCTGGGCACCGCGCTCGCGCAGCAATCGCGTCAGCTTGCGGGTATCGATGCCCGAGATGGCCACCACGCCACGCGCTTCCAGCCATTGCGGCAAGGCCACCTCGCTGCGCCAGCTGCTTGGGCGGCGCGGTACGTCGCGCACGATGAGGCCGGCCGACCACACCTTGGTGGCCTCGTCGTCCTGGACCGTGCAGCCGGTGTTGCCGATATGGGGGTAGGTCAAGGTGACCAGCTGGCGCGCGTAGGAAGGATCGGTGACCACTTCCTGGTAGCCGGTCATGGCGGTGTTGAACACCACTTCGCCCACGGACAGGCCGTTGGCGCCTACGGATTCGCCCTCGAACACGGTGCCGTCTTCAAGGACAAGGATTGCGGGTTGGTTCACGGGAATCTCGCTGTGGCTGCGGGGGACTCCGACATGCACCGGCCAAAATCCGGTTGCAGCAAAGCGCGGACGCGGTGCTGGGGACCGGTCCGACGCTAGGTTCGGGCAAGCGAGAATTGTAGCGGCAAGCGCCGCCCCCTGCCAGTGTGAATACGGAATCGCGCTATGCCGCGCGCACGTCGGCAAGCCCGGCGCGGCGCTTTGTGCGGGTTCCGTTCAGGTGAGCAGATCGCGCACCCGATAAGCGCCCGGTGCCCGGCCATGCAGCCGCTTGGCCGCATGCAAGGCGCCGCGGGCAAATATGTCGCGGCTGGTGGCGCGGTGCGTCAGCTCGATACGCTCGCCCAGGCCGGTGAATTGCACCAAGTGTTCACCGACGATGTCGCCTGCCCGCAGGCTGGCGAAGCGGGGTTGGGCGCCGCTGCCGGTGGCGGCCTCGCCCAGGGTCAAGGCCGTGCCGGAAGGCGCATCCTGCTTGTGCACGTGATGGGATTCGACGATGTCGCAATCCCAACCCGGCAACGTGCCGGCCGCGCGCTCCACCAGATCGGTCAACACCGCCACGCCCAGGCTGAAGTTGGAGGCCCAGACCAGCGCAATGCGCTGGGCCGCCGCTTGCAGTGCATCGCGCTGGACCGGATCCAGGCCCGTGGTACCCGAAACCAGCGCCACGCGCCGTTGCTCGCACAGGGCCAACATCGGCGAGAAACCCTGGGGCAGGCTGAAATCGATCGCCACATCGAAAGGGGGTACGCCGGACAGTTCGCTGGATGCGAAGAACGGCACGCCCTCCTCCACCCGCTGCGCCGGGGAACGCCCCACCACTGCGCCCACCACCGCCAGTGCGTCGTCTTCGGCGGCCAGGCGCAACAAGGCCTGGCCCATGCGGCCGGAGGCACCGTGGATGAGCAGTTTGAGTGGCGTCGTATTCATGCCAGGGAGGCTAACGGTTTCGGGTGCTGGCGAACAGTCCGCCGGCAGCGCGGCAGTCTTTATGGTGCGCCTTGCAGCCGCTTTTCCCAGTTCTCGACCTGGCCGCTTGCCAGCCGGCGCTCGAACAGGAGGCGCCACGACGGCACCAGCGGCAGCGCCAACACCTCTTCCAGCAGCGCGGGCTCGATGCCGCGTCGATACAACACTTCGGCAATGCGGGTCAGGGTCCATCGAGGATGCGGCCGCTCGCGCAGTACCAGGCGGTCGCCCACTGCCAAGTGGCCAGGGGTGAGCACGCGGTAATACCAACCGGTGCGTCCGGTGTGCTGGACCCGACGCGCCATGTCCGGCACGCCGAACCGGTCGGACAGCTTCCAGCAGGGCTGGCGCAGCTGCGACACCTCCACCAGGGCCGTGCCCAGGTCGAAGCGATCGCCCAGGCAGACCTGGGCTTCGGTCAAGCCGACGCTGGCCAGGTTTTCGCCAAACGCCCCGCCGGCACGCAACAAGGGCAGGTCTCCGAGTTCGGCCTGCCAGGCGGGATAGTGATCGTGGGGATAGTGATGGATGGCTTTGTCCGGGCCGCCATGGACCCGCCGGTCGCCCTGCTCGTCGCCGGCCAGGCCCAGCTCGCCTACTGCCAACGGCGCGCCCGCCGGATGCTTGGCGATCGCGCTGCTAGAACCGGGGCGGGTAAACGGCACCGCCTTGCCGATGCGCACTTCGTCGATACCGATGTCGATGGAGGTCTGCATGTCCGCCGCGTTCGCTTCCCGGGCGCCGATTATGCGGCGACGCCGGCCGCGGCGCCGATCGATTCGTGCAGCAGTTCGCCAAGGATGCGTATTCCCGTCTCGATGCGCTCGGGCGTCACCGTGACGAACGACAGCCTCAAGGTGTTGTGCTGCGGATCGGTAGCAAAGAACGGCGCGCCCGGCACGAACGCCACGTTGCGTTCGATGGCCCGTTGCAGCAGCGGCGCACTGTCGATTCCCTCGGGCAACGTTACCCAGATGAACATTCCGCCTTCGGGGCGGTTCCACTGCGCCTGGGCGGGGAAATGCCGCGACATCGCATCAAGCATCAACGCGCACTGTCGAGCGTAGAGCGAGCGGATCGTCGGGATATGCGTGTCCAGGAAACCGTCGCGAACCACTTCATGGACAATGCGCTGCGTGAATGAGGGCGTATGCAGGTCGGCGGCCTGCTTGGCCTGCACCAGCTTGGCATGCACCGCCTCTGGCGCGACCACGTAACCCAGCCGCAGCCCCGGGGCCAGCACCTTCGAAAACGAGCCCACGTAGAGCACGCCACCCGGATTCATCGACAACAGGCTGGGCAGCGCGTCACCGCCATAAGCCAGCTCACCATACGGATCGTCTTCCACGATGGGCACGCCGGCCTGCGCGGCGCGCTCAACCAGCGCCTGCCGACGTGCCAGCGGCAACCGTCGCCCCGTAGGGTTCTGGAAATTGGGCAGGCAGTAGGCGAAGCGGGCCTGGTCCATCTGTGCTGCGTCCAAGGCGTCGACCACGATGCCCTGCTCATCGGACGCCATCGGCGAGAACGATGGCGCAAACAGCGAAAACGCCTGCAGCGCGCCGAGATAGCTCGGCGTTTCCACCAGCACTTTGCTGCCCTCGTCGATGAACACCTTGCCCAGCAGGTCCAGGCCTTGCTGGGAACCGGTGGTGATCAACACCTGCGAAGCGCTGACCGCCGCACCGCTGCGCACCAGGTGAGCGGCCACCCATTCGCGCAGCGGCAGATAGCCTTCGGTGGGTCCGTATTGCAGCGCAGCCTGGGGCGCGTCGCGCAGGACCCGGTCGCTGGCCTGGCGCATGCGCTCCACCGGAAAGGTGGCCGGCGATGGCAATCCACCGGCGAAGGAGATGACCTCGGGTCGCTCGGTGATCTTGAGTATTTCGCGGATCGCCGAACTCGTCAGCGCCTGCGCACGGCGGGAAATCGGGAAGGAGGTATTCATGCCGGGAGCATACCGTCGCGTCCTGGCCATGGCGTGGCGCACTGCGGCACGAGGCCGAGGGAAAATCGCCGGGTCCGCTGCCGTCCTGTGGAGGCTTGCTCTAAGCTGGCCACCCCACGAACTTTGGATGTGCCACATGGAAATCTCCCGGCAGCTGGTGCTGGTGACCGGCGGTGGACGCGGCCTGGGCCAGGCCCTGGTGCGCGCCTTCGTTGGCCAGGGTGCACGGGTGATCGTCAATTACCGTCGCAGCCGCGAGGCGGCCGAAACGTTGGCCGCCGAACTGGGTGATGCCGTACTGCCGCTGCAGGCCGATGTGACCGACGCTGGCGCGGTGAAGACGATGCATGACCTGGCCCAGGCGCACTTCGGTCAGGCCGTGACGACCGTGGTGAACAGTGCGCTGGCCGACTTCTCCTTCAACGGCGATGCCCGTGCGCGACCTGACAACATCGGCTGGTCGGACTTTGCCGCGCAGTTTGAAGGCAGCGTGCGCGGCGCACTGAACACCGTGCAGGCGGCCTTGCCCGGCATGCGCGCCCAGCGCTTCGGGCGGATCATCAACGTGGGTACCAACCTGTTCCAGAACCCGGTGGTGCCCTATCACGACTACACCGCGGCCAAGGCCGCGCTGCTCTCACTCACGCGCACCCTGGCCGGCGATCTGGGACCGGACGGCATCACGGTGAACATGGTGTCCGGGGGCCTGTTGCGCACCACCGACGCCAGTGCAGCAACGCCGGAGGCGGTGTTCGACTACATCGCCGCGGCCACGCCGCTGCGCAGCGTGACCACGCCGGCTGAGTTCGCGGATGCAACGCTGTTCTTCGCCTCGCCTTGGGCCCGCTCGGTCACGGGACAGAACCTGGTGGTCGACGGCGGCCTGGTACGGGACTGAGTTTCGCTCCCCGCGCCGGGCGCTGCGGTGGCCGAGGCCACTGGCCGGCGCGTTGCGCGCAGCTTGCGGCTTGTCCAGGTCAGTGCTTGCTGGCGCCGGTATCGCACCCGTTGCATCCATTGCAGCTGTTGCCCGCCGTGTCCATAGGCGGCGCCAGCCATCGGCCCAGCCGCTGCGCCGCTGGCCGTCGATTGCGCAGCAGGGGCAGCGCCCCAGCGGTGCGGGCACGACGCCAGCTGCCCGGGAACTGTTTTTTCCAGACCACCAGCGCGCTGGTCACTACCGCCAGCGCGATCACCACGTATTGCAGCCAGATCGCCATCAGCCCGCTCCCAGTGCCCTGGCGACCTGGTAGGTCACCAGGGAAGCCACGTAGGCCAGCCCGAACAGATACGTGGTCGCGAACGCCATCTGCTTCCACGAATTGGTCTCGCGCTTGATCGTGGCCAGCGTGGAAATGCACATCGGCGCATAGATGTACCAAACCAGCAGCGACAGCGCGGTGGCCAGCGACCAGCCATCCTGGATCAACGGTGACAGCGCCTGGGCGGCGGCATCATCGTCGGCTGCCGACAGTGCATAGACCGTGGCCAGCGACGACACCGCCACTTCGCGCGCCGCCAGGCCCGGAATCAACGCGATGCAGATCTGCCAGTTGAACCCCAGCGGCGCGAAGAACACCGTCATCGCGTGGCCGATGCGGCCGGCAAAGCTGTAGTCGATCGCCGGCAGCGTGGCATCGGCCGGCGCACCCGGAAACGACAGCAGGAACCACAACAGGACGGTCAATGCCAGGATGATCCCGCCGACGCGCTTGAGGAAGATCATCGCGCGCTCCCACAGGCCTTGCGCCAGGTCGCGCGGATGCGGAACGCGGTAGGACGGAAGCTCAAGCAACAAGGGATGTTCGCTCTTGTCCCGGCGCCATTTCTTCATGGTCCACGACACCAGCAGCGCCGACACGATGGCCGCCGCGTACAGGCCGAACAGCACCAGTCCCTGTTGGTTGAAAATGCCGCCCACTGTTTTCTGCGGAATGAAAGCGCCGATCAAAAGTGCGTAGACCGGCAGGCGCGCCGAGCACGTCATCAACGGCGCGACGAGAATCGTGGCCAGGCGGTCGCGCGGATCCTGGATGCTGCGCGTGGACATGATGCCCGGCACCGCACACGCGAAGCTGGACAGCAACGGGATGAACGATCGGCCCGACAGGCCGGCCGCCGCCATCATGCGGTCGAGCAGGAACGCCGCCCGCGGCAGGTAGCCGGATTCTTCCAGCGCCAGGATGAAGGCGAACAGGATGAGGATCTGCGGCAGGAACACGATCACACCGCCCACGCCGGCGATGATGCCGTCGACCAGCAGGCTGCTCAGCGGCCCCGCTGGGAGCGTGTCGCCCACCCAACTGCCCAACCCCGCGGTGCCGGCCTCGATGAGGTCCATCACCGGCGTGGCCCAGGCATACACCGCCTGGAAAATCAGGAACATGACCACGAACAGCGTGAGCAGCCCGAAGACCGGATGCAGCAGCCAGCGATCCAGCGCGTCGTCGACGCGGCTGGTGCGACTGGGCATCTGCACGGCGGCCGCCAGGATCTGCCGGACCTGTGCGTGGTAGTTGCCCTCCGCCGGTGGCGTGACCTCCGGTGCGTGAAGATGAGCAGCCAACGCATCGATCTTGTCGACCAGTGCCTGCGCGCCATGGCGGCGCACCGCCACGGTTTCCACGACGGGCAGGCCGAGCTCGCGCTCCAGCCGCTCACGATCGATCACGATGCCGCGCCGCTGGGCGGCATCGACCATGTTGAGCGCCACGATGATCGGACGGCCCAGTTCACGCAGCTCCAGGGCAAAACGAAGGTGCAGGCGAAGATTGGTCGCGTCCAGTACGCACACCAGCACGTCCGGCGTGGGCTCGCCCGGGTAGAAGCCGCGGCACAGGTCCCGGGTGATCGCTTCGTCCAGGCTGGCCGGATTCAAACTGTAGGCGCCAGGCAGGTCGAGCACGGCGAACTCACGCCCCGACGGCGCGCGCAGATGGCCTTCCTTGCGCTCGACGGTGACGCCGGTGTAGTTGGCGACCTTCTGCCGGCTACCGGTGAGCTGGTTGAACAAAGCGGTCTTGCCGCAGTTCGGGTTGCCCACCAGGGCCAGGCGCAACGGCGCCGTCGCGGTGTTCATGCGCTGGCCTGCCCTGCCCGAACCTCCACCCGCCCCGCTTCGCTGCGGCGCAAGGCGAAACGTGTGTAGCCCACCTGCACCAACAAAGGCTCGCCCCAGATCGGGCCGGTGGCCAGCACGGTGACTTCCTCGCCAGTGACAAAACCCAGCTCGCGCAGGCGCCGGGCGATCGCGTCGTTGGCTTGGCGATCATGCACGGACTCGACGATGGCGGGCTGGTGCAAAGGCATGTCGGACAGCGTCACGGAACGCCCGTTTGTTAGGAATGGTTCTCAATTGTATCACGCGCGGCGCTGCGTCAAGGCCTTTGGGAGCCGGCTGGTTATGATGTGGCGAGCCGATTTTTTTGGCAGTCACGGATCCCCCCATGAGCGAAGCGGTGCTGTCGATCGAGAACCACGGCGCGGTGCGGACATTGCGCCTGCAACGTCCTACTGTGCACAACGCCTTCGACGCCCGCCTCATCGCGGAACTCACTGTTGCGGTGGCGCAGGCCGGCCAGGATCCGTCGGTGCGGATCGTGGTGATTGCCGGTGCCGGCACCTCGTTTTCGGCCGGGGCAGACCTGCAATGGATGCGGGGCATGGCGCAGGCCGACGAAGCGGCCAATCGCCGCGACGCCGAAGCGCTCGCCGCCCTGATGCGCACCCTGGACGAGTTGCCCAAGCCCACGATCGCTCGCGTGCAGGGTGCCGCCTATGGTGGCGGTGTCGGCCTGGTGGCCTGCTGCGACATTGCCATCGGCAGCGAACAGGCCCGTTTCGGTTTGACCGAGAGCCGGCTTGGGCTTTTGCCGGCAGTGATCTCGCCTTACGTGATCTCGGCGATCGGCGCGCGCCAGGCGCGGCGCTGGTTCGCGACCGCCGAAACCTTCGACGCCGACACGGCGCGAACGATCGGCCTTTTGCACGAAGTGGTCCCCCTCCAGGAACTCGATGCTGCCGTGACGCGCCAGATCGACTTGCTGCTCGCAGCCGCCCCCCTGGCTGCCGCGGGCGCCAAGGCCCTGGTCCGGGCGGTCGGCGTACAGCCGGATCGCGATGCGTTGGATCGCGACAATGCGGGACTGATCGCCCGACTGAGAGTGTCGGCCGAGGGCCAGGAGGGGCTGTCCGCCTTCCTGGACAAGCGCCCCGCCGCGTGGCTTGCGGCCAAGGATGGCTGAGACCCCATTCGCAAGCCGCTCGCCCGCCGCTGCCTCACTGTCATGATGGGGCCGCAGTGGCACTCTGCCATCATCGAAGCGACGGGCAGCCCGGTTCGGGCGGCCTTGGCATCGCCTGAAGAGGAACACGGTCAATGAGCGATTTCGTGCGCGTGGTCGAGGTGGGACCGCGCGATGGTCTGCAGAACGAAAAGCAACCGATCGATACCGCCGACAAGATCGCGCTGATCGACCGCTTGTCGGCGACCGGCTTGCGCACCATCGAGGCCACCAGTTTCGTCAGCCCGCGCTGGGTGCCGCAGTTGTCCGACGCGGCCGAGGTCTTTGCCGGCATCGCGCAGCGTCCGGGCATCGCCTATCCGGTGCTGGTGCCCAACGAGCAGGGCTACGAGCGCGCACGGGCCGTCGGCGCCACCGAGGTCGCGGTCTTCACCGCCGCCTCCGAGGCATTCAACCGCACCAACACCAATGCCGGCATCGACGAGTCGATCGAGCGCTTCCGCCCGGTGTTGGCACGCGCCGCGGCCGATGGCGTCAAGGTGCGTGGTTACGTCTCCACGGTGCTGGGTTGCCCCTACCAGGGCGAAGTTCCGGTGGCGGCCGTCGTGGATGTCGCCCGGCGCCTGCACGCACTGGGCTGCTATGAGATTTCGCTGGGCGACACGATCGGCGTCGGCACCCCGCGCAAGGCGCGCGCCATGCTGGCCGCGGTCGCCGCCGAAGTACCGATGGCCGCGTTGGCCGTGCACTTCCATGACACCTACGGCCAGGCCCTGGCCAATATCGCCGCTTGCCTGGAGCTGGGCGTGCGGGTGGTCGACAGCGCCGTGTCCGGCGCCGGGGGCTGTCCCTATGCCAAAGGGGCCAGCGGCAATGTCGCCAGCGAAGATGTCGTGTATATGCTTCAAGGCATGGGCATGGACACCGGCATCGACCTGCACGCACTAGCCGCCATCGGACGCTGGCTGGCCACCCTGCTCGGCCGGGAGACCGGCAGCAAGGCCGGCAGGGCCCTGGCGGCGGCATGAGCGGCCACCGCCCGTCGCCGGTGGGTGCCCCCCGCGACGACGCGGCGTCCCCCGACGCGCTGGCCGACATCGATCGTTTCCTGGCAGCGCACCCCGACGATCCCGCCGCCGCCCTGCTGCTCAGCTGCCGCCAGGCATTGCGCCAGGCGCAGGTCCGCTATGCGGCACTGTTCGACGCGGTGCCCGACCCGGTCAGCATCCTCAGCGAAACCGGCATCGTGCTGGACCTCAACAAGGCCGGGGTGACGGCGTACCAGCGCCCGCGCGAGGCCATCGTCGGGCAGCCGATCGAGACCCTCAACCCGGACCTGCCGCGCGATCACCTCGACCCGGTGTGGGAGACGCTCAATCGCGGCGAGACCTACGTCATCGAAGTGACCAATATGCGGGGCGATGGCAGCCGCTTCCCGGTCGAGGTGCATTCGGCCGGCTTCGAACTGGATGGCGAGCATTGCATCGTGGCCGTCGCGCGCGACCTGAGCGGTCGCTGGCAAGCCGAGTCGCGCTATCGGCTGCTGATGGAATCCATCGACAAAGGCGTGGTGTTGTATGACCACGATCAGCGCATCGTCTCGGCCAACCCGGCGGCGCACCGCATCTTCGGGCTATCTCCCGGCGACTCGTTGGCCGGCTTGTTGCAGCCCGATGACTGGGTGATCGTCGACCAGCACGGACGCCATCTTCCCCGCGAGCAATCCCCGGTGATCCGCGCGTTCCAGCAAGGGCAGATCATCGCCAGCACGACGATGGGCCTGTACCACCGCCCGCGCGGACGCATGATCTGGATCTCGGTGACGAGCGTGCCGGTGTTTTCCACCGGTCGGGACGAGCCGGACCACGTGTTCGCGTTGTTCAGCGACATCACCGAACTCAAGCGCGACAACGCGATGTTCGACCGCGCGCAGTCGCTGGCCCACATCGGCGGCTGGGAGTGGAACCGCAGCCAGCAGCGTTTGTACCTGACCGAAGAAACGCTGCGCATCATCGGGCAGCCCGAGGCGCCGCAGACCATGACCCAGCTGCTGGCCTGCCTGCGCGGCGAAGACCAGGCACGGCTGGAAACCTCGTTGCTGGACGCGGTGGCGCGCCAAGCGGGCTTTGAACTGGAACTGCAGGGCCAGCGGCACGACGGGCATTCGTTCTGGATCCGGATGATCGGCGAAGTCGAAACCGGCGACCTCGCCTCGACGCGGATCGCCGGCACCATCCAGGACATCACCGAACGCAAGCAGACCGAAGAGACGCTGCGCATCCAGGCGCGGACCGATCCGTTGACCGGCATCATGAATCGCGACGCCGTGCTCAGCGACCTGGAAGCGCGGCTGGCCAACCCCACCCACGCGCGGGTCGGCGTGCTTTACATCGACCTGGACCGTTTCAAGACGATCAACGACGTGCTCGGCCACAACGCCGGCGACGAACTGTTGATCGAAGCCACCCAGCGCATCGCCCGCGCCGTCGGCACCGAGGGATTGATCGCGCGCTTTGGCGGCGACGAATTCCTGGTGGTGTGCGACACGCGCGATGTGCCCGACCAGCCGGAGCGGCTGGCACAGGCGATCACCGGCGAGTTCGTGAGCGCGTTCCGCTTCGGCCAGGACGAGTTCTCGGTGACGGCCAGCATCGGCATCGCGCGCGCGCCACAGGACGGTACCCGGCCACAGCAGCTGATCCAGAACGCCGACGTGGCGATGTACGACTGCAAGCGCCGTACCCGCAACGGCTGGCAGGAATTCAGTCCGGAACTGGCGCGCCGCCAGCAGGACCGTTTGCAGATCGAGACCCACCTGCGCCGTGCAGCCGACCAGCAGGAGTTCCGACTGGTCTACCAGCCGCAGGTGGACCTGCGCCACGGTCGCGTGGTGGCCGCCGAGGCCTTGATCCGTTGGCAGAATCACCAATTGGGCGAGCTGCGGCCAGACCTGTTCATCAGCCACGCCGAGAGCACCGGCGACATCGTGCGCATCGGGCGGTGGGTGCTGCGCGAGGCCTGCCGGCAGGTCAGGCAGTGGCTGGACCAGGGCCTGGGCGTGGTACGCGTGGCGATCAATGTGTCCTACCGGCAATTCGTAGGCGAGGACCTCGCCGAGCAGGTGCGCGAGGCCCTGGCCGAATTCGACCTTCCCGGCTCGGCACTGGAGCTCGAATTCACCGAGCGGGTGTTGATCGAAGATGCGCCGTCCACGCTGCAGACCTTCGCCGATCTGCGCGACATGGGCGTGGTGTTGACCATCGACGATTTCGGCGAGGGCTACAGCGCGTTGAACTATCTGCGCCGGTTGCCCATCCACGGATTGAAACTGAGCCAGCTGTTCGTGGAAGGTGTGCCCGGCAACCGCTCCGACGTGGCGGTCTGCGAGGCGGTCTGCGGCATCGCGCGCAGCCTCGGTTTGGGACTGGTGGCCGAAGGCGTCGAATCCGAAGCCCAGCGGCAGTTCCTGCTCACGCTCGGCGTGCCGGTGGGCCAAGGCTTCCTCTTCGCGCCGGGCCTGCCACCGGATGAATTCGCTCGGCGGCTCGAAGACCTGCAGCTCCCCCGGCAGGCCTGAGGCCGCGACGCCCCTGCAGTGCACCAGGGACTGCCGTGCCTTTCGGCTAGAATCGGCGGCTGCCCTCAACGGATCTTCACATGCAGCCTCAATCCGTACGCGCCATTGTCACCGGCGGTGTTTCCGGGCTGGGCCTGGCCGTGGCGCGGCGGCTGGTCGCCGACGGCGGCCGGGTCGCCCTGTTCGACGTTAACGAGGACAAATCGGCCGCCGCGGTCGAGTCGCTGGGTGCCGGGCACGCCTGCTATTTCCGCACCGACGTGACGGACGAGGCTCAGGTCGCCGCCCAGGTGGCCGCGGCCAGCGAGTTCCTGGGTGGCCTCAATGTGCTGGTCAATTGCGCCGGCATCCTGGGCGCTGGCCGCGTACTGGGCAAAGAGTCATCCATGCCGCTGGCCACCTTCCGCAACACGGTGTTGGTCAACCTGGTGGGCAGTTTCAACGTCGCCAAGGCCGCGGCCGATGCCATGCAACACGGCCCTCCCGGCGAAGATGGCGAGCGCGGCGTGATCGTCAACACCGCCTCGGTCGCCGCCTTCGATGGACAGATCGGGCAGGCCG
>DASWQJ010000255.1:0-13857 GCA_036403795.1 Stenotrophomonas sp. | reverse complement strand
GCCCGGCACCGGCCTGCGCCCCGAGCCCGGACGCCCCTCGCAAAACCCAGCCCCAGCACCGACGCACCCACCGCACCGCAGCGAATCGCAGCGGACCGCAGCACGCGTGCTATTCCCCGCGCCCCGACCCCACCGCACCCGCCGGCGCTCGCCGCTCCAGCACCGCATAACCCATCGCCGCCAGCACCAGCGGCCCCAGGTAATAAAACGCCCGATACGCCAACAACGCCGCCAACAACTGCGACTGAGACGCCTGGTGGTCCAGCAGCGGAATGAACACCGCCTCCATCACCCCCAGCCCCGCCGGCACATGCGCAATGGCCGACGCCACCGCCGCCACCAGCAACGCCCCCAACACCGAAGGGAAATCCACCCCCGGCGGCATCAACACGAACACCAGCAACGCCATCAGCGCCCAATTGGTCGCCGACAGCACGACCTGCAACAACGCCAGCGGCAGCGAAGGCAAACGGAAGTGCCGCCCTCGAAAATGCAGCACGCGTCCATGCATCCGCTGGCATGCCACCAGGTAGATCGCGACCAGCAACAACATCCCCGCCCCCAACCACGGCAGCGCCTCCCCGCTCAAACGCCAATCCGGCGGCGGACGCACCTGCCCCGATACGAACAACGCACCGGCCAGCGTCAGATAGCCCACCCAACTGGTCACCAGCACGAACGCCACCACGCGCCCGACCGTGGCCAGTCCCATCCCCGCGCGTGAATACAACCGGTAACGAAACCCCGCGCCCCCCAGCAAAGCCCCCAAATTGAGGCTGAAAGCGTAGGCCACCGCCGCCATCGACATCACCCGCGGCGCCGGCAAGTGGTGGCGCGCATCGCGGCGTGCCGCCAGCTCATAGCCGCCGTACACCAGATAGCTGGCCACCGTGATCGCGCAAGCCTTGAACACCGTGGCCGCGCTGTAACCGGCCAGCGTCTGTCCCACCTGCGCCCAATCGATCGCGCGCGCCGCACGTACCAGCAGGTAGGCCACCACTGCCAGGAAAACAAGGAACGCCACCCGCCGGATCCGGCGCCACCGCTTGCGCTTGAGCGTCATCGCGTGGCACTGCCTTTGGCCGAGGACCGTATCAGCGTCGTACGCGGTCGATGTGTGGACAGCAACCGCGCCCAAGCGGGGAAGTTGCGCAACACGTGGAACAGCACCGGTTGGGTGAGCCGCTGCCACCACCGTTCCTTTGGCACCCGGTCGGGCGGAATCTCGCGGCAGTGGTCGGCCATCAGCCGGTCCAGGCAACGATGCAACTCGGTTGCAAAATCGGCATCACGCACGAACACGTTCGCCTCCAGGTTCAGGGCCAGGCTCAGCGGATCCAGGTTGCTGGAGCCCACCGTACTCCAAATGCCGTCGATCACCGCCACCTTGCCGTGGAACGGGCGCTCGCAATACTCGAATACATGCACGCCGGCATCCACCAGGTGTCGATACAGCGCCCGTGCGGCAATCAAGGCCATCGGGGTATCCGGCTGGCCCTGGAAAATCATGCACACCCGCACACCGCGTTGCGCGGCGCTGCGCAGATCGCGCAAGAAACCGTAACCCGGGAAGAAATACGCATTGGCGATCACGATCTCGCGCTTGGCCTCGCGAAAAGCCTGCCGATAGGCCAACTCGATGCTGCGCGAGCGCCGTCCGTTGTCGCGCGGCAGGAAGCACACCCCGGCCTTGCCCGCTGCGGGCGCGTCGGCCAGCTGGCCCACCGGTTGCCAGCGCTCGCCGGTGCCGCCAGTGCTCTCCGCATGACGCATGAACGACACGATGTCCGCGACCACCGGCCCTTCCACCTCCACGGCATAGTCCTGCTTGGCCTCCGGGCCAAAGTCGGCGAGGTGGTCGGCGGAGTAGTTGATGCCACCTACCCAGGCGATCGCCTCGTCGACCACCACCAGCTTGCGGTGCAGCCGCCGGAATACATTCAGGCGCACCCCCAGCACGCGCGGCTTGGGATCGAACAGGCGCAGCTCCACCCCGGCCTCGGCCAGCTCGCTGACGAATTCCGGCGACAGGTCCGGCGAGCCGAACGCATCCACCAGCAGGTGCACGCGCACCCCCCGACGTGCCGCGGCGACCAGGTGCACCTTCAGTGCGTTGCCCACCTTGTCCTCGAACCAGATGAAGGTTTCCAGCAGCACCTCGCGCTGGGCCGCATCGATGGCCTCGAATACACGGGCGAAATATGCCTCGCCATTTTCCAGCAGGCACACCCGGTGACCGCTGCGCCAGCACATATCCAGGTAGCGCGCCCCCCTCATGCCGGCCTCCTCCACCACGCACGCCCACATTCCCGTCTCATACCGCCAACCTCGCCAACAGGGGCACATGGTCCGACAGGTGGGACCACGGACGCCCCGACAGGACGCGCGCTTCTTCCACGCGCGCATGGCGTACATAGAGCCGATCCAGCGGCAGCGTCGGCCAGCGCGACGGAAACGTCTTCGCCAGGCGACCGCTCGTCAACTCAAAGGCCTCCTCCAATCCGCAACGGCGCAGCAAGCGATGACCGCGTGCGCGCCAATCGTTGAAGTCTCCCGCCACGACCAGCGGCGCATCGGGCGGTACCTGATCGTGCACCACTTCGCAGAGCAGGCCGATCTGTTTTTTGCGATGCGCCTCGCGCAGCCCCAGGTGCACGCAGATCGCATGCACCTCCAGGTCGTGCCCGGGCACGCGCAACTGCGCATGCAGCAGGCCGCGTTGCTCATGCCCCTGCACCGACACATCCCGATTCACCGACTGGGCAATCGGATACTTGGACAGCAACGCATTGCCGTGGTGCCCATGCGGGTACACCGCGTTGCGCCCGTAGGCGAACTGAGGCCAGATCGTATCGGCCATGAATTCATACTGCGGCCCACTCGGCCAGTCGGCATGGCGGCGCGCATGTCGCTCGTGCTCGCCGAGCACTTCCTGCAGCATCACGACATCGGCAGCGACCCCGCGGATCGCCTCGCGCAGGCCGGGCAGGACGAAACGGCGATTGAGCGCGCTGAAGCCCATGTGCAGGTTGCAGGTCAGGATATTGATCGACGGCATGCATCGAGAGGTTGGGGAGAGCGCCCGCATTCTGCCGAGCGCCCCCGGGCGGGCGCGTGAGGACTGGCTTGCCCGGCCTGCCGCACCGCCGAGTCCCGAGTCCCGAGTCCCGAGTCCCGGGCCTCGGTTCTCGGGCCCGGGCCCGGTGACGGTGACGGTGACGGTGACGGTGACGACGGCAGCGGTAGCGGTAGCGGTAGCGGTAGCGGCAAAGACACTAACCGAGGGCTACCGGCCACGCGTGGCCCGCGCTCGCCACCGCCTTACCGTTGCCTGCCGCCACGAGTCGTCAGACGTCACCACGAGCCACCGCCAGCTACGCCCTCACACCGTGCGATGCAGCTCCAGGTAGCCATCGGCCCCGTAATGCAGCGTGTTGCGCGAAAAGTACGGCGGCACCTGGCAGTCGAAATGCGCATGATCGTGCGAGACGTCGCTACGCAGCAGATCGGTGCGGCTGGCGATATCCAGCCGCAGCCGGTCCCCCGCTGCCAGTGCCACCGGTGCGGGGGTCAGGCTGAAACGCAGGATCACCGGCGTGCCGGGAATCAACGGCTCCGAAGCCTCTCCGTCCTGCGCGATCTCGCAACGCGTGCTGCGCATCGCATCGATGCGGCGCCGCGCCGGCCGTACCATGCCCATCGACAGCAGCGTGGCATGGCCCTGCCGGTCCACCAGCGACAGCCGCGCCACCACGTGCGAGTCGATCTCGTTGCAGGAAAACTTCAGGTTCAAGGTCACCGCCCCGGCGTACTCGCACGGTCGCCGGGCCGTCCATTCGTAGCCCAACGTCTGGTTCACCACCTCGTCGAAGCCACCCACGGTCTGCGCGCCCATCGGCACGGCCGCCCATCGATTCAACCCGCCCGATGGCATGCTGGTGGACAGCCGGTGCACTTGCTCATCCGGCCCGCCGCCATGCAGGTACAGCCGCTCGGTCATGCCCGGCGCCGGAAAATCCTGCGCCGATCGGTAGTCGTTTTTTCCGTGCAGCCAATAGCGCACCGGCGCCTGACGCGCGTAGCCATTGTCGGCATCGCGCAGGATGTGGTCGAAGAACGCCAACGCCTCCAATTGCCAGTCGTAGTTGGGCAGCTCGAACACCGCCTTGCCCAGGATCATCCACTTGCGCCCCAGCGGCGTACGCGCGTTGTCCCACAGGTCGTAGCTGCCAAACTGGTGGATATTCCAGTTGGCCATGTTCTGCACCACCACGAACGGGATCTCGATGCGATCCAGCTGGCCCGATGGCCCAGGCGGCATCACGTTGGTCCGCCGGGTCTTGCCGTCGATCAACCAGTTTGCGTACCACCGGCGCGCCGGCAGGATCGGGGTCTTGCGCATGAAACCATACAAGATCGATTGCATCCGCTTTCGCAACTGCGGCTGCCACCATCGCTTGAGCGGCGAGTTGGTCAATTGGCTGATGCAAGCCCGCAGCAGCGGCGGCACCCGCAAGCCCACCACGGTGCGATTGAAGTTGGCGCCGAGCCACAGGCTCAGGAAAAAATTGTTCGGCGCACCGCCATACATCACGATGTGGCGAAAGTAGTCCGTGCACATTTCATTGGCGAAGAACGCCTTCAACGCCGGCGGCCTGCGCACGGCGACCTGGGCCTGCACCAGGCCGTAGTACGAACTGCCGTACATCACGACCTCGCCGTTGCACCACGGCTGTGCCGCGGCCCAGGCGATGAGCTGTTCGTGGTCATCCACGTCCTGCTCATTGCCAAACACCGCCGGCTCACCCTGCGAGCGCCCCATGCCGCGCCGCGTGCATACCACGTGCGCGTACCCGCGATCGGTGAACACCGGTGGGCAGCCCACCTCGTTGGAACCGGTGGGAACGCCCGCACTGTGCAACTCCTTGCTGTACGCGCCAAACACCACGATGGCGGGAAAGCGTCCCGTTGCCTGCGGCAGGTACACATCGGCGGCCAGGGCCAGGCCCCCGTCCACCGGCACGCACTGATCGGCCAGGATGCGGCAACCCAGTCCGCTCATCACCGGCTTGCCCGGTTGCCACGCCGCCAGCTGCGGCTCGGTCAGCCGCGCCCGCAGTGGAATGAGGTTGTCCAGCCAGCGCGGACGGCGCGGCGTGGCGGCAGACGTGACGGACATGGCGGTGACCCGGAAGAAGTGCAGCAGATGCTAGGCAGCACCTGCACACCTGCGCTTGACCTGGATCAACTGCACGGCCCTATTTGCCCGCCCTGTTTACGGTGGGTTGTGCGACGAAGGCCTCGACACGCACCCAAGGGGTTGGTCTTCCTCCGCTCACCGATCCCCTGTCAGTTCCCACTGGCCACCCCTTCCTGCGCACCTCACCCCGCCGATCCGCTGCCCGCCAACCTGGTGAATGCCCCCCCCGCGACGGTCGGGGCAACCGCTCAGCGCGCCGATCGCCACCCTTCGATCGTGTTCACCAACTCGCGCAGATCCACTGGCTTCTGCAGGCGGGGTACGTCCAGTAGTTCGGGCGGGATCACGTCGGCGTCGTATCCGGTGACGAAGCAGAACGGCACGCCGTGCGTTTGCAGTTGGCGCGCCAGGCGAAACGACGGCCCGGCCCCCAGGTTGATGTCCAGGACCGCCGCGCTGGGGGGTTCCTTGTCGATCAACTCGATGGCCGACGGTTCGCTGCGACACGGTCCCAGCACTTCGGCACCGGCACCGCGCAGCGCACGTGCCGCATCGGTGGCCAGGTAGTAATCGTCCTCCAGCACCAGGATGCGCTCACCGTCCAACGTGTTCTCGTTACCCATGTCGATCGCACCACCGAACACCAGCGTCGGCGGCGGCGCATCGGTTTCCAGGATGCTGGCGCGGTCATGCAATGGGAATTCCAGCACGCAGCGGACCTCCTCGGCGGTGATGTCCAGCTTGCCGCGCCCGCGCAGTTCGTAAGGCACCCGGGCCTCGATCAGCTCACTGCCAAAGCCGCGCCGCCGCGGCCCGTCCGATGGCTTCGGCGCCGGCAGGTTGTGCTCGGTCCACTCGATCGATACCCACGGCGGATCGTGTTCCGGCAACACCCGCCAGTTCACCCGCACGCAGCCGCCCGGCACCGAGAGCGCGCCATATTTCATGGCGTTGGTCGCCAGCTCGTGGATGGCCAGCGTCACCACCTCCGACGCCTTGGGCGACAGCATCAGGCTGGGGCCCGTCAATTCGTATTGGCTGCGGTGGCCGGCCTGCACGCTCACCTCATCGCTGATCACCGTGGCCAGGTCCACGCTCTGGCTGGCCGCACGCGTGAGCAAGGCCTGCACGCGCGCCAGCGCCATCAGCCGGCCCTGCAACAGTTCGACATAGCGCGCCACGTCTTCGGCACCGATGGCGGTACGCGCGGTGATCGAACGGATCATCGCCATGATGTTGCGCACGCGATGCTGCAGCTCTGCCAACAGCACGGCCTGGTGGCCCACCAGCAGTTTGGCGTCGGTCACGTCCTCGGCAATGCCACCGATGCGCTGCACCTGGCCGGATTCATCCCGAAGCGGGAAATCGGTGTCGCGGATCCAGCGGAAGCTCAGGTCGGACGGTCGCTGGATGCGGAACTCGTGCACGCTCGAACAGCCATCGCGCGCGCGATGCAGATGTGAGAGCGCCACCTCGCGATCCTCCGGCACGATGAGGGCAGCCCACAGCTCCACCCCGCCCAACATCTTCTCGGTCTCGATGCCATAGATGGTGCCGAGCGCAGGACTGGCGTACTCCATCATCAAGGTGGCTGCCTCGCGCACCCACAACCCCGCCGACGACGCCTCGCCAAACTGCTTGAAACGCTGCTCGCTTTCGCGCAGGGCTTGCTCGGCGTCCTTGCGGTCGGTGATGTCGTCGTAGAGCACCGCAAAGCGGTCGCCCTCCAGCGGAAACGCATGGACTTCATACCAACGGTCCAACGCCGCGACCCGCTCCTCGAAGCGTGCCGCCCGGCCGCTACGCACCACCTCATCGAAACGTGCCGTCCACTCGGTCTCCAGGCCGGGCACCACCTCCGAGGCCAGTCGGCCTGTGGCGCTATTGCGCTCGGTTCCGGTCAGGCGCTCGTATTGGGGGTTGGCCGCCACGACGCGGTAATCCACGGCCTTGCCCTGCACATCGCGGACGATCTCGTTCTCGATGTACCCCTGGCGCATCGTGTCCAGGACATGGCGGTACTGCTCGTCGCCGTTCATCGTGAATAGCCGGGTTGACGCCGGCCTTCAACGTAGGCGCGGCGACGTCAATGGCGAATGAAACGTTTGTCGGAGTGCCGTTGCAGTCCTGGCTCGCTGCGATGTGGCCGCATGCACGGACGGCCTGCGTTTACCAACTGCCGTACCAGGCGCGAACGTGGTCGGGCAGATGCGCCTGCACGTCTATCCCCAGCGCCGCGTAGCCATCGAGCACATCCCGCAATGCGCGCAGCCCCGGGGTGACCGGAACCCCGTGGTCGCTCGCCTCCAGCGGCAACTGCGCGGTGGACCACTCGTACAGGCGATCTGCACGATCGCGCAGCGCGGCACACGCCCAGTCGTGCAAGGAATGCACGCGATAGCCGCGCTCGGCCAGCTGCCGCACCGCCTCCACCAGCGCCTGGTTGGCGCCGCGCACCCACTCGGTCTTGCCGCCCGCGCCCACCTGGATGGTGAGCGGTGCCGGCGCACGATGGGCCTTCAACGGACGGCGCAGCTCAAGCTCCAGGTCGCGGGCATCGCGTTGGGTTTCCGCCTCGACCAACGCACCCGCTGCCAAGTCGAAGAATTCATACCAGCGCGGATGCAGCGTGCGAATCCGCGACAGCGGATCGTTCGAGAACCCGATCTTGCAGAAGTCTTCCCAGGCGCAGGGGAACACGTAGGTGAAGTAGCGGCCGTCCAGCCGGATGGGAGCGAGCGGGCGGGCGGCGGCATCGAATGGCTCGACGGGTTTCATGCCGTCGATTCTCGCCCGGGTCGCATGCCGTTGGTGTGCGCTTGACCCGCGGCATGGCACGTGCCGCGGTCGCCCCCAGGCGCGCATCCGTATCGCATCGCTTCGCATCGGCGCCTGCCGCAACCGAAATCCGTGCACTGCGCCACACCCCGCTGCAAGGCGTCATGACCATCCACTGGGGCTACATGACCAGCAGGCATTTCTGAA
The DNA here is from genome assembly GCA_036403795.1 of Stenotrophomonas sp. Classification (GTDB taxonomy): domain Bacteria; phylum Pseudomonadota; class Gammaproteobacteria; order Xanthomonadales; family Xanthomonadaceae; genus Stenotrophomonas_A. The sequence goes on along the minus strand of DASWQJ010000255.1, from coordinate 5,672 downwards.
TAGCGGTCCGGGCTGGGTTAATGAGGATCCGGCCTCGCGGTCATCGCGAGATTGGCCCCCTCCCCAGGCTCCCACTCCATGATCCCTCGCTCCACTTTACGCCGCAGCGTGCTTGCCGCGGCCTTGGCGCTTGCTACCGCGCCTCCACTGGCCTACGGCCAATCCACCACCGGCGGCATCGCCGGCCAGGCGCCCGAGTCGGCCCGCAGCGTGGTGATTCGCAACAACAACGGATTGAGCCGGGAGGTACCGGTCGACGCGCGCGGCCGCTTCCAGGCCGGCCAGCTGCCGCTGGGCACCTATTCGGTCACCGCGCAGGATGGCGAAGGCCACGCACTGCAGCAACGCGACGGCGTGAACCTCACCGTCGGCAGCACCACCGATGTGTCGTTCGGCCCGGTAGTGCAGTTGGACGGCGTGCGCGTCACCGCCGACCGGGCGGCTGCCGCCATCGATGTCAACAGCGTGGATTCGCGTACCGTCATTACCGCCGAACAGTTGCAGCGCTTGCCGCTTGGCCGCTCGTCGGAGGCGATCGCCCAATTGGCACCCGGCGTAGTAGGCAACAGCGGCAGTGGCACCTACATCGGTCCTACGGGCGCGCCCCTGGTGAGCTTCGGCGGTTCATCCGCGGCGGAGAACGCGTATTACATCAACGGCTTCAACACCACCGATCCGCTGCGCGGCCTGGGCGGTCTCACCCTGCCCTATGGCAGCATCGACCAACAGGAGGTCTATACCGGCGGCTACAGCGCCAAATACGGCCGCTCCGATGGTGGCGTGATCAATGCGGTCGGCAAGCGCGGCGGCAACGAATGGCATTACGGTGCCCAGGTCACTTGGACGCCCGCGTCCACGCAGGCGGACAAGGCCGATGTCTACTATCCCGGCGACGGACGGTTGTACCGGCCCGACTCGCTGGATCGCGAGTGGACCGCCACCCAAAGCGTGTACGCCGGCGGTCCGCTGATCGAAGATCGCCTGTTCTTCTTCGGCGCTTACGAGGGCGAGCGCCGCGAGGGGACCGATCTCGACAGCGTGGAAGACACCAACGCCTACACCCGCTATCAGTACTCCCGTCCCAAGTGGTACGCCAAGCTCGACTGGAACATCACCGACCAGCATCTGCTGGAGCTGACCGGCGCCTCCACCCGCAATGTCTACCGCGGCGCGGTCTACGATTTCGACTACGACACCCGCACCCGCGGCGAACTGCGGGGCCGCGACGACACCACCAAGACCGGCGGTGATCTGTGGACGGCCCGCTACACCGGCTACCTCACCGACCGGCTCACCGTCAGCGCGCAATACGGCCAGATGCGGACCGACGACTACGTTGGCAACCCGGCCTACGACAGCGGGCTGGTCTACCTTTCCAACGGCGCGTTCCAGAATCCTGCGCTCAATGGCGGCACGCCAATCAGCAACGCCCAGACCACTTCGTTGCTGGTCGATCCGGACCGGGGCAATCGCACCGACAACCTGCGGCTGGACGTCAACTACGTGCTGGGCAATCACAGCCTCACCGCCGGCATCGACAACCAGAACGCACGCGCACTCAATCGCGGCTCGGTGGCCTCGGCCGACGGCTATTACTGGATCTACGGCCAGTCCAATCCCAATGTGCCGATCAACACCGGCCTGGGCGTGCCCGCCACCGGCGCTTATGCCAATGGCGCAGACGGCTACTACGTGCGCAAGTACATCTACAGCGCGCTGGCCTCGGTGCGGTCGGCGCAACGCGCGCAATACATCGAAGACAACTGGCGCCTCACCGACCGCCTGTTGCTCAACCTCGGCCTGCGCCTGGACCAGTTCACCAACTACAACCGCGATGGCGATGCCTACATCAAGCAAAGCAGCGGACAGTGGGCACCGCGACTGGGCCTGGCCTGGGATGTCGACGGAGACGGACGGTTCAAGGTCTATGGCAACGCCGGGCGCTACTACCTGGCCCTGCCGTTGAATCCTGCGTTCAATGCCGCCGGCGCCACGCTGGCCACTTCCACGTACTACACCTATGGCGGTATCGACGCCAACGGCTATCCCACTGCCCTCACCCAGATCTCCGATGCGGTGTCGTCCAACAACTACTACGGCGTGTTGCCCGATCCGCGCACCGTCGCCACGCAGGGTATCGAGCCCTCGTATCAGGACGAATTCATCGTCGGCTTCGACAAGGCCTGGGGCGAGGCGTGGGTGTACGGCGCCAAGGCCACCTACCGCGTGCTGCGCAGCGGCGTGGATGACTACTGCGACATCGACGCCGTGCTGGCCAAGGCCAACTCGCTGGGCTACGACGTCACCACCGACAGCAATCCGGTCAGCTGCTGGCTCATCAATCCGGGCCAGGCCAATACCTTCACCCTGGTCGACACTGCCGGAAATTACGTCAGCGTACCGCTCAGCCGGCAGGACCTGGGCTTCCCCCGCTTCAAGCGCGACTACTACGCCCTGAACCTGTCGCTGGAGCATCCTTTCGACTCGCGCTGGTTCGGCCGCTTCGACTACACCTGGTCGCGCAGCTACGGCACCACCGAAGGCCAGCTGCTGTCGGGCATTGGCCAGACCGCGGTCTCCACCACGCAGGCTTGGGACTATGCCTCGATGATGGAGTTCACCAACGGGCCGCAGAGCAATGACCACACCCACCAGTTCAAGTTCTTCGGCTATTACCAGATCAACCCGGAGTGGCTGGTGTCGGCCAACGTCAAGGTGATATCCGGTGCACCGTTCACTCCGCTGGGTTCGTACGGCAGCGATTTCGCCGATCCGGCCGGCTACGGGATCGCCTACCACTATTACCAAGGCCAGCCGGCACCTCCGGGCAGCCAGGGGCGGCTGCCCTGGCAACAGCAACTGGACCTGGGGCTGTCGTATCACCCGGCGTTCGCCGCCGGACGATTGGGCTTGAACCTGGACGTTTTCAACGTGCTCAACCGTCAGACCGTGTTGTGGCGCTACCCCTATTCCGAGCTGGAACCGGGCCAGCCCGACCCGCTCTACAAAGCGGCTGCGCTTCGGCAGGAACCGCGCTCCTTGCGGATCAGCGTCAGCTATGACTATTAAGCCAGGGCAGGTCGGCAGGCGCGCCGCCCGGCGATGCGCCATGACCGCATCGCGACTGACTGCCCACTTCAAGCGCCTCGCCCGCGCTGGAAAGGTCCATACCGACGGCCTATGCCCGCCGGACACACACTGCAGGAGTTGCCCATGATCCCGTTCGCCTTCCGCAGTGCGTCGCTCGCATTGGTATGTCTGCTGGCCGCCTGCCAGCGTGACCCTGCGCCGGCCAACCCGCCGGCCAGCGCGGCCTCCACGCCGGCCCAGCCGGCTGCCATTGCCTGGCGACAGGGCGATGTGGACGATGCCTTCGCCGAGGCGCGCCAGAGCGGCCGTCCGGTGCTGTTGTACTGGGGCGCGGTCTGGTGCCCGCCGTGCAACAAGCTCAAGGCGACTTTGTTCAAGCAACCTGACTTCATCGCGCTGACCGACAACTTCGTACCGGTTTACCTAGACGGCGATACGCCGGGCGCGCAATCGTGGGGCGAACAGTTTGGGGTGCGGGGCTATCCGACGCTGGTCGTGCTCACGCCGGACCGCCGCGAGATCACCCGTCTGTCAGGCGGCAACGACAGCCTCGCCCTGGTCGAAGCGCTCAAGCGCGCTGCCAGTCGTCGCTCGTCGGCAGCCGAGGTCTTGCAGGCCGCATTGCAACAGCCGTCATCACTGGCGGCCGAAGACTGGGCGCTGCTCGCCGACTATGGTTGGGGGGTGGATGCCAACCGACTGGCCGGCGAGCGCCCCGCCAGGCAAGTGCTCGACCAGCTCGTCGAACACGCGCCCACTGCACCGCTGCAGCGCCGCTTCGCGCTGCTCGCCGCCGATGCGGACGAACACCCGGAAGTTCCATCGAGCCCCGCGCAGCGCACTGCACTGCGTAGCACCCTGGACAAGGTGCTCGCCGACCCGGCCGAAGTAAGCGCCAACCAAGCGGTGCTGACTTACTCGGGCGCCTCGCTGGTCGCGCGCGCCAGCCAGGGCAACGACGACGCGATCGCGCTCGGCCAGCGCCTGCTCGCCACGTTGGATGCCAACGCCAAGGGTGGCGCCTCGGTCGACGATCGCCTCGCGCTGATCGTTACTGAAATCAACTTGCAGCGCGATCGCCAGCCGGACGCGCCGCTGCCGCCGGCGCTCATCTCCAAGACCCGGGAAGCGGTCGCGGCGGCCGACGCCGAGTCGCGTACCGCCTACGAACGCCAGGCCACGATCAGCACGGCGGTGTATGTGCTTCAGCTGGCAGGCGACAACGCAGGCGCCGAGAAGCTGCTGCTCGCCGAATTGCCGCGCAGCCATACCCCGTATTACTACATGCCGGACCTGGCGGAACTGGCGGAAAAGCGCGGCGACAAGGCCACCGCGCTGGCCTGGCTACGCAAGGCCTACCTGGGTGCCGAAGGACCGGCCACGCGCGTGCAATGGGGCGTGCTCTACATCGAGGGCCTCGTCCGCCTGGCCCCGGATGACGCAGCCACGATCGAGCAAGCCACCGACCAGGTCATCGCCAACCTGGACGCGCAACCGGAAAGTTATCACCAGCGCACCCGGCAACGCTTCGAGCGTCTGGGCAAGACCCTGACCGAATGGAGCCGCACGCACCAAGGTGCCCAGACCCTGGTACGCCTGCAGGCCCGGATGCTGGAAAGCTGCGCACGCGGACAGTCGGTCGAAGCGGGCAACGCCTGCAAACAATGGCTGCAGGGCTGAGCAAAGGCGGCTCGGCGGGCGGCGCAACGGCGATGCCCGTCCTCACCCGAACCTGCTTCACCCAATAAAGGGGTCAATAACGGGGTCAATAACGGGGTCAGGTTGAGTTATCAATAACGGGTCAGGTTGAGTTACTCACCATGGGCTGACGCGATAAGAAGGGATAGATCGGCTCAGTGCCCGTGGGCTGATGCGATAACGAGGGGTTAGATTGGCGCACTGCCCGCCAGCCAATGCGATAACAGAGTTAGATCGACTCATTGCCCGTCCGCTGAAGGGGATAATTGGGCAACCAACCCCCTCTCCCGCCCCGGCTCCTCACCCACCATCCACGTCGCAGCGTTGCATCATGGCCATGACCCCGCGGTGCTGGGCATGCAGCAATGAATGCCACGCCGCAAGGGCTCCCCACAAATGGTGACGTGCGATGACAGAGCGACTGGAAGTAGGTCAGATGGTGTTCGTAGCCGACGGCGAATTGGGTGTCGCCGCGGTGCGAGAGGTCCGCAAGGACAGCGCTGAGTTTGTGATCAACATCGAGAATGGCGGCGACTTCGTCCTGCCTGCCAGCGCCATCAAAGACATCCACTCCGGCAAGGTGATCCTGCAGATCGACCAACTGCCCGAAGACGTCCGCCAAGCCCTGCGCCATCCCCACGACGCCGAACTACCCACCCCCACCTACGCCGCCACCGACCCCACCGATGGCACCCTGAAATAAATAACGGGGTAAATAACGGGGTCAGATGCACTTCTGCTTGCGTTGCGCGCGGCAGGAATAACGGGGTGAATAACGGGGTCAGGTTCACTTCTTCGCATCCGGAAGCCGTAGGGTTTGGCGGGTTCGGGACACACTTGCCTCAGCCAGCTGCCCCACGCCGAGAAGAAGTGAACCTGACCCC
>DASWQJ010000254.1:0-8260 GCA_036403795.1 Stenotrophomonas sp. | reverse complement strand
CCTGCGCGACGATCCTTACCTGGGCGCCTGCGAGCGCATCCTCGAAGTGGTGCCGGCCGATCCGACCGCGCGCGAGCCGTTGCGCGAGCGCTGGAAGCAGTACAAGGCCCTGGGCCTGGAACTGACCAAGTACGACATGTGAGTCGCGCTGCCCGGTGCACCGGACCCGGTGACCGTCGGCAATGCCTCGCCCCCCAACACGAATCGCGATACCCATTTTATGTCCCTCGCCCCCAGCTACGAACCCCGCTCCTTCGAATCGCGCCTGTATGACGCATGGGAGAAGGCCGGCCATTTCCAGCCGTCCGGCCGAGGCCAGCCCTACACGATCCTGCTGCCGCCACCCAACGTCACCGGCACGCTGCACATGGGTCATGCCTTCCAGCAGACCTTGATGGATGCGCTGGTGCGTTACCACCGCATGCGCGGCTACGACACGCTGTGGCAGGTGGGCACCGACCATGCCGGCATCGCCACCGAGATGGTGGTCAGCCGCAACCTGGCCCTGGCCGGCCAGGGCGAGACCCGCGACTCGCTGGGCCGCGAGGGCTTCGTCGAAAAGGTGTGGGAGTGGAAGCAGCACTCCGGCGATGTCATCGAGCGGCAGATGCGCCGCCTCGGCACGTCGGCCGACTGGTCGCGCAGCACGTTCACCATGGACCCGCAGCCCTCCGCGTCGGTGACCGAGGCGTTCGTGCGCTGGTATGAGCAAGGCCTGATCTACCGCGGCCAACGGCTGGTCAACTGGGACCCGGTACTGAAGACCGCGATCTCCGACCTGGAAGTGGAGAACGTCGAAGAAGACGGTTTCCTGTGGTCGATCCGCTACCCGCTGAGCGACGGCAGCGGCGAGCTGGTCGTGGCCACCACCCGTCCGGAAACCTTGCTCGGCGACACCGCCGTCATGGTGCACCCGGAGGACGAACGCTACGCCCATCTGATCGGCAAGACCGTGGCCCTGCCGCTGACCGGGCGGTTGGTGCCGGTGATCGCCGACGATTATGTCGATCGCGAATTCGGTACCGGCGTGGTCAAGGTCACGCCCGCGCACGATTTCAACGATTACCAGGTCGGCGTACGCCACGACCTGCCGCTGATCAACCTGTTCACGCCCACCGCCGCGCTCAACGAAAACGCCCCGGAAAAATACCGCGGGCTAGACCGTTATGAAGCACGCAAGCACGTGCTGGCCGACCTGGAGGACCTGGGTCTGCTGGTGGAAGCCAAGCCGCACAAGCTGCAAGTGCCGCGTGGGGATCGCACCGGCCAGGTGATCGAGCCGTACCTCACCGACCAGTGGTTCGTGAAGATGGACGCGCTGGCCAAGCGCGGACTCGAGCTGGTCGAAGGCGTGGACGGCAACCCGGGGCAGATCCGTTTCGTGCCGCCAAACTGGATCAATACCTATCGCCACTGGATGGAAAACATCCAGGACTGGTGCATCAGTCGCCAGCTGTGGTGGGGACACCGCATTCCGGCCTGGTTCGATGCCGACGGCAAGTGCTACGTCGGGCGCGACGAGGCCCAGGCGCGTGCCAACGCAGGCATCGGCGCCGAGGTGGCGCTGACGCAGGACAACGACGTACTGGAGACCTGGTTTTCCTCGCAGTTGTGGCCATTCTCGACACTGGGCTGGCCGGATGCGCAGGCGATGGAAGCGCGCGGTTTCGAGCGCTACCTGCCGTCGTCGGTGCTGGTCACCGGCTTCGACATCATCTTCTTCTGGGTGGCGCGCATGATCATGGCCACCGACAGCTTCACCGGGCAGGTACCGTTCCGCGACGTCTACATCACCGGCCTGATCCGCGATGCCCAAGGCCAGAAGATGTCCAAGTCCAAGGGCAACGTGCTGGATCCGCTGGACATCATCGATGGCATCTCCATCGAAGACCTGGTCGCCAAGCGCACCACCGGCCTGATGAAGCCCAAGGATGCACCGAAGATCGAGAAAGCGACCCGCAAGGAATTTCCGGACGGCATCATCGCGCACGGTGCGGACGCGTTGCGCTTCACCATCGCCGCATTGGCCACCCACGGCCGTGACATCAAGTTCGACATGTCGCGCGCCGAGGGCTACAAGAATTTCTGCAACAAGCTGTGGAATGCCAGCCGCTTCGTGTTGATGAACACCGAGGGCGCACAGTTCCAGGGCGCGCCACAACCGCGCACCGACGCGGAAAAGTGGATCCTGGCCCGCCTGGCCTCGGTCACTACCGAGGCGCACGCACAGTTCGCCGAGTACCGGTTCGACCTGCTCTCGCAGGCGCTGTACGAGTTCGCCTGGAACGAGTTCTGCGACTGGTTCGTCGAGCTCGCCAAGCCGGCCCTCAACGGCGAGGACGCCGCCGACGCGACCAGCACCCGGCACACGCTGCTGTACGTGCTGGAGTCGCTGCTGCGCCTGCTGCATCCGCTCATCCCGTTCGTGACCGAAGAGTTGTGGCAGCAGATCGCGCCGCGCCTGTCGATCGATGCGACCACCGTATCGCTGCAGCGCTTCCCCGAGGCCGCAGACTTCGCCGGCCAGGACCATGCCGCCGCTGAAGCGGACGTGGAATGGCTCAAGTCGATGGTGTCGGCCCTGCGCCGCGTTCGCAGCGAACTCAATGTGCCGCCCTCCAAGCAGGTTCCTTTGTGGCTGCAGGGTGGCCACGGCCACGATCGCCTGCGCGTGGAGCGCTTTGCTTCGCAGCTGAAGTTCCTGCTGCGGCTGGAGTCGATCCAATGGCTGCAAGAAGGCCAGGAAGCGCCGCCCTCGGCGGCGGCGATCGTCGGCGAGCTGCGGCTGCTGGTCCCGCTGGCCGGCCTGGTCGACCTGGATGCCGAGCGCACGCGCCTGGACAAGGAGATCAAGCGCGTCGAAGGCGAAATCGCCAAGTGCAACGGCAAGCTCGGCAACGAGACCTTCGTGCAGAACGCGCCGGCCGCGGTCGTCGATCAGGAGCGCGCGCGCCTGCTCGACTGGACCACCCAGCTGGACGGCATGCGCGAGCAAAGGGCAAAGCTCTGACCCGGCGACCGCCGCGCCTGCCACCACCCTTGGTGCTGGCGCTATGCGGCGGCATCGCCTGGTGGCTGCCGGCCTCCTGGCGCATGGGCTCGCCGATCGGATTCCAGATCGCCGGCATCGCCGTGGCGGTACTGGGGTTGGCGTTGAATCTGCTGCCCAAGCTCGCCTTCGGGCAGCGTGGCACGACGGTCAATCCGCTGCATCCGGAGCGCAGCACGCAACTCGTTTCAGGCGGGCTGTACCGGCGCTCGCGCAATCCCATGTATGTGGGCCAGGCACTCCTGCTGCTGGGCTGGGGGCTGTGGCTGGCGCAGCCGCTGGCGCTGGCCTGCCTGGCGGCCTACGTAGCGTGGATCGATCGACTGCAGATCCCGGCCGAGGAGCAGGCCCTGCAGGCTCGCTTCGGTAACGCCTACATTGCCTATTGCCGACGGGTGCGGCGTTGGCTGTAAGTCAGCCCACACCCTCGAAGAACAGCTCCATCGCCATGACCAGGGCATCCTCGCGGCCTTGCTGGGCCGGGTAATAACGCGGCCGGCGGCCGATCTCGTTGAAGCCTTCCGAGTGGTAGAGCGCAATGGCGGACGTGTTGGACGGGCGGACCTCCAGGAAGATCCGCCGCGCGCCGCGATCGCAGGCCAGCCGTACCAGCGCGCGCAGCAGCGAGCGGCCATGGCCCCGCGACTGGCAGTCCGGATCGACACACACATTGAGCACGTGCGCCTCATCGGCGGCCAGGCTCAGGATGCCGTAGCCGATCAGCATTCCGCCCTGCTCCATGACCCGTCCCGGATAGCCGGCGTGCAGGCAGTCGCGAAAGATGCCGCGGGTCCAGGGGAACGGATAGGCACGACGCTCCATGTCCATCACCGCGTCGAGGTCTTCCTCGCGCATCGGTCGCAGCACGGCCGGGGCGGGCGCACTCTGCGCGCTCATGGGCCCCTGCTTTGGCGTCGCAGGGCACGCAGTTGTGACCACAGTGCACGCTTGGCCTGCGGATCGGCGCGCAGCTCGGCCAAGGGCCAGGTATCCATCACGGTGCGGGTGGCCGGGTCGCCAGGGTTGAGGCCCGAGGCGCGCAGCAATGCCAACTGCAGTCGGTCCGGCAAGCGTCCGCGGCGCGTTGGCGCGGCCACCACCGCGGCGGCGGCGGGATCCCTCGCCACCTCCTCGGCCGGCGACTCGGGTGCACGCCGCGCCGCAGGACGCGCGGCGGCCATGGGCGGCATGGACGGCGCGGGCGCCGGGGCTGCCGTGGCTTCGACCACCTCCGCCGACGATGAAGCGGGCATCTCCGCCGGCAAGCTGCGATCAAGATAGACGGTGTGCCCCAACGCCTGCAGCCAGGACAGCTGCTCGCCGGACCACATCGTGCTGGCGCCTGAATCGCTCATGCGATCGACTCGGGCACCTTGCGCCAACGCCGCCACAACCACAGCGACGGCCCGGACAGCGCGTAGACCACGCCGATGACGAACAGGGTGCGGGGCGGATCGATGAACACCACCGCCAACACGATCGACACCACCGCCAACGCCAGGAACGGCACCCGATCAGCGCGCGGACCCTTCTCGCCGCCCTTGAAGCTCCAGAACCGTATCCGGCTGACCATCAACAGGGCGGCCAGCAACGTGACGGCCAACGCGACATAGCGCAGCTCATCGCCATTCCAACCCAGGTTGCCGTCGGCGAATGCCCACACGAAGGACATCATCAGCCCTGCCGCCGCCGGGCTGGCCAGACCGATGAACCAACGCTTGTCGACCACGCCCACCTGGGTGTTGAAACGCGCCAGCCGCAGTGCGGCGCACGCCGCGTACAGGAATGCCGCCGCCCAGCCCACCCGGCCCATCACGTCGCCGTCGAATTTCAGCGCCGACAGGGACCAGTGGTACATCACCAGCGCCGGTGCCATGCCGAAGCTCACCAGGTCGGCCAGCGAGTCGTACTGCACGCCGAATTCGCTGCTGGTGCCGGTCAGCCGGGCCACCCGACCATCCAGGCCATCCATCAGCGCAGCCACGAACACCGCGATGCTGGCCGGGACGAACTGCCCGTTGGCCGCGGCGATGATCGCGTAGAAGCCGGAAAACAACCCGGCGGTGGTGAACAGGTTCGGCAGCAGGTAGATCGTGCGCGAACGCGGCGGGGGTCTCGTTGGGTCCATCCGGCCAGTTTAGAGCGTGTCGGGGACTTGCGGTAATGGGCCGGGCGGCGGGAACGCGCCGTCGGTCCCGGGCGGCGCCCGGCGAGGTGACTTGCGCCAGCGCCCCGGCGGGTGCTGCAATCGGCCCCGGGAACCTCCTGGGGAAATCGTCATGCGTCTTTCAACCGGCCTTTGCGGCCTGTTGCTGCTTGCCGCCGCGTCAGCCGGCGCCACCGACCTGTACAAGTGGAAGGACGCCAATGGCGTGACCCACTTCACCGAAACGCCGCCGCCGACCGGCCAACGCTATGAGGCACGCCGGATCGACAACAACGGCGGGCTCGCGGTCGCCGAATCGGCCGACCCCACGCCGGAATCGCCCCGCTGCCTCGACGCACGCAAGAACCTGAAGGTCCTGGCCGAGGCCAAACACGTCATGCAGGACACCGACGGTGATGGCAAGGGCGACGTGCCGCTGGAGGAAAACCAGCGCGCCGCCCAGCGCGAGCTTGGCGAGGCCGCCATCAAGGCCTATTGCCCCCCTGCCGGTACCTGAGCGGAAGCAAGCGGGTCGGCACGATGGAGGAAAGGGGCAGCCGGGCTGCCCCTTTCCGTGCCAGCTGAGGGCAAAATAGGGACTTTCCGCCCTGCCGGTCCCGTCGATGCGCCTGTCCCAGTTCCACCTTCGTACCACCAAGGAAACCCCTGCCGACGCCGAACTGGTCAGCCACCAGTTGATGTTGCGCGCCGGCATGATCCGCAAGCTGGCCTCGGGCCTGTACACCTGGGCGCCGCTGGGGCTGCGGGTATTGCGCAAGGTCGAGGCGGTGGTGCGCGAGGAAATGAACCGCGCCGGCGCGGTCGAGATGCAGCTGCCCACCATCCAGCCGCGCGAACTGTGGGAAGAGAGCGGGCGCTGGGCGAAGTTCGGCGACCAACTGCTCAAGATCAAGGATCGCAAGGACGCCGATTACTGCTACAGCCCGACCGCCGAAGAGGCGATCACCGATTTCGCGCGGCAGGAACTGAGCAGCTACAAGCAGCTGCCCGTCAATTTCTACCAGATCCAGACCAAGTTCCGCGATGAAATCCGCCCGCGCTTCGGCGTGATGCGCGCGCGCGAATTCCTGATGAAGGATGCCTATTCCTTCCACCTGGACCAGGCCGACCTGGCGCGCGAATACGAGAACATGAAGGCCGCCTACAGCCGCGTGTTCACCCGGCTGGGACTGGACTTCCGCGCGGTGCAGGCCGATTCGGGCGCCATCGGCGGCGATGCCTCGCAGGAATTCCACGTCATCGCTGAGTCCGGCGAAGATTCGCTGGCCTTCTCCACCGGGTCTGACTACGCCGCCAACGTGGAGGCGGCCGTGGCCGCCGAGCCTGATGCGCGTGGCAACGCCAGCGAAGCCCTGCGCAAGGTCGAGACGCCGGTGCAGAAAACCTGCGAAGACGTCGCCGCGCTGCTCGGCATCGCGTTGCAACGCACCGTCAAGTCGGTCGCGCTCGTGGCGGGCGACGGCACCTTCGTGCTGGCCCTGGTGCGCGGCGACCACTCGGTCAACGAGATCAAGCTGCGCAAGGTCGAGGGCCTGGGCGAGCTGCGCATGGCCAGCGAGGCCGAGATTGCGCAGTATCTCGGCAGCGAGCCGGGCTTCCTGGGGCCGCTCAATCCGCGGCAACCGATCCGCGTGGTGGCCGATCGCGAGGTCGCGGCGATGGCCGATTTCGTGGTGGGTGCCAACGAGTCGGGCTTCCATCTCGCCGGCGTGAACTGGGGTCGCGATCTTGCCGAGCCCGACACCGTAGCCGACCTGCGCGATGTCATGGCCGGCGACCGGGCCGCCGACGGTGGCGAGATCCGCATCACCCGTGGCATCGAAGTGGGCCACGTGTTCCAGCTGGGCCGCAAGTACGCCGGGGCCATGAAGGCCACGGTCCTCGACGAGAACGGCAAGGCCGCCATCCTCACGATGGGCTGCTACGGCATCGGCGTCTCGCGCATCGTCGCTGCGGCAATCGAACAGAACCACGACGCGGCCGGCATCATCTGGCCCGAGCCGATGGCGCCCTGGCAGGCGGTCATCTGCGTGATCAACCCCAAGAACGACGCCAACGTGACCACCGTGGCCGAATCGCTGCTGGCCGAACTGCAGTCGGCCGGCATCGACACCGCGCTGGACGATCGTGGCTTGCGCCCGGGCGCGATGTTTGCCGACATCGAACTGATCGGCATCCCGCATCGCATCGTCGTTTCCGAGCGTGGCGTCGCCGCCGGCACCTTCGAATATCGCGCGCGTCGCGCCGATGCCGCCGAGAATCTCGACAAAATCACGCTGCTGTCACGCTTTGGCACGAAGTGATTGCGATTATCCGCACATAATGCGGATCCGCAGCTCCCGTAAGGGGCTGCGTTTGCCTGCGTCAATAATGGGGCATTATGATCAGCGCGGCATAAACGCCTCGATTGCAATCACCTTCCCCAAATTCGGAGTAGCGATGTCCATCGACCTGACGGGCCTGTCGGCCAAACAGCTGGATGCCCTGATCAAGACCGCCAAGAAGCGTCAGAGCGAAGTCGCCAAGCGCGTCCCCATCGCAAAGGTACGCACCGCACTGGTCCGCGCCGCCAAGGCGCAGGGCTACACGATCGAAGAACTGTTCGGCACCGCCGGCAGCACCGGCACCAGCGTCCGCAAGGCGGCGGTCAAGAAGTCCTCGCGCGCCGGCCGCAAGCTGGGCAAAGTCGCACCGAAATACCGCAACCCCGGCAACACCAAGGAAACCTGGACCGGCCGCGGCAAGCATCCGCGCTGGATGGCCGAACTGCTCACCAAGGGCAAGAAAGTCGAAGACTTCCTGATCAAGAAGAAGTAATCACCCCAAAACCCTTCCACAAAAACGCCGGCCCAAAGCCGGCGTTTTTGCTTCAGCCCCTCATCCAACCACGCGCGATGCCGCAGCACTTGGCACTTGGCACTTGGCACTTGGCACTTGGCACTTGGCACTTGGCACTTGGCACTTGGCGGTGGGCACTTGGCGGTGGGCGATGGGTGGTGGCCTGGGCGCAGCCGCGACCGGTAGCGAACAGCGTGGTCGCGGCT
>DASWQJ010000253.1:0-20121 GCA_036403795.1 Stenotrophomonas sp. | reverse complement strand
GCTCGCTTGCTGCAGTGCCACTGGACACCCTCCTCTGTCGACTTTTATTGTATAGACATATCACGCCAGGCGGACCACGACATGCATTGCGACACGCTCTGGCACAACGCCCAGCTGATGACCCTGGCCGAGGAGACCGGGCTCGGCGTGGTGCCCGATGGCGCGGTCGCCTGCCGCGACGGCCGTATCGTGTACGCCGGCAGCGCCGCCCAGGCGCCGGTTCTGGAAGCGGCCGAACGCATCAACTGCCAGGGTCGCTGGATCAGTCCCGGCCTGATCGATTGCCACACCCACTTGGTCTACGCCGGCAATCGGGCCGACGAATTCGAGCAGCGCCTGCGCGGTGCCAGCTATGCCGACATCGCACGCGCAGGCGGCGGCATCGTATCGACCGTGCGCGCGACCCGCGCCGCCGACGAAGCCGCGCTGATCGCCGCCAGCCTGCCGCGACTGGATGCCATGTTGGCCGAAGGCGTGACGACGATCGAGATCAAGTCCGGCTACGGCCTGACCCTGGAGGACGAAAGCCGCCAGTTGCGCGTCGCACGCCAACTGGGCGAGTTGCGTCGGGTCGAAGTGGTACCGACCTTCTTGGGCGCACACGCGGTGCCGCCGGGTCGGCAAGCGCAGACCTATATCGATGAGGTGTGCACGGTAATGATCCCCGCCATCGCGGCGCAGGCGCTGGCCGAGGCGGTGGACGTATTTTGCGAAGACATCGGCTTCTCGGCGGCGCAAGCGGCGCAGGTGTTCGAAGCAGCCCGCGCGCATGGACTGAAGGTGAAGATCCATGCCGAGCAGCTCAGCAACCAGCAAGGCGCTGCGCTGGCCGCTGGCTTCGGTGCGTTGTCGGCCGACCATATCGAATATCTGGACGCGGACGGCATCGCGGCCATGGCCGCTGCCGGCACCGTCGCGGTGCTGCTGCCGGGCGCCTTCTACTTCACCCGCGACACGCGGGTACCGCCCATAGCGGCGCTGCGGCAGGCCGGCGTGCCGATGGCCCTGGCCACGGACTGCAATCCCGGCACCTCGCCGCTGACCAGCCCGCTGTTGGCCATGAACCTGGCGGCCACGCTCTTCCGCATGACGGTGGACGAATGCCTTGCCGGCTTCACCCGCGAGGCGGCGCGTGCGCTGGGTCGCGGCGATCGGCTGGGGCGGCTGCGTGCCGGCTACGACTGCGACCTGGCGGTGTGGGACATCGAGTCACCCGCCGACCTGGTGTATCGCATGGGCTTCAATCCGCTGCACGCGCGCGTCTGGCGCGGGCAGACGACGACTTCCTTCCGGAGATTTCCATGAGTTCGACCCTCGTGCTGCGCCCTGGCGCGGTCAGCCTCGCGCAGTGGCGCGATCTTTATCGTGGCGCGCCTGCGCATCTGGATCCCGCCTCGCAGGCCGCCGTTGAGCGCAGCGCGCGCGCGGTGGCCGACATCGTGTCGCGCGGCGAGCCGGTGTACGGCATCAACACCGGGTTCGGCAAACTGGCCAGCGTGCGCATCGAACGCGAGGACCTGGCGCAACTGCAACGCAACATCGTGCTGTCGCATGCGGCCGGCGTGGGCGAACCGATGCCCGCGCCGATCGTGCGGCTGATGCTGGCCCTCAAGTTGACCAGCCTGGCCCAAGGCGCCTCCGGCGTGCGCCTGGAAACCCTTGCGCTGCTCGATGCGATGTTGGTGAAAGACGTGCTGCCGATCGTGCCGTGCCAGGGTTCGGTGGGCGCTTCAGGCGACCTGGCGCCGCTGTCGCATCTGGCCACGGTCATGATCGGCGTGGGTGAAGCCTGGTTCGAAGGCCAACGACTGCCCGCCACCGAAGCATTGCACCGCGCCGGCTTGGCGCCGGTGACGCTGGGCGCCAAAGAGGGCCTGGCCTTGCTCAATGGCACCCAGTATTCCACCGCCAACGCGCTGGCTGGTTTGTTCGAAATCGAGACGGTGTTTGCCGCGGCGCTGGTCGCCGGGGCACTGTCCGTGGAAGCCGCCAAGGGCTCGGATACGCCGTTCGACCCGCGCATCCATGCGTTGCGCGGACAGCCCGGCCAGATCGAAACGGCCCAGGCACTGCGCGAGCTGATGGCCGGCTCGTCGATCCGCGAATCGCATCGCCTGGGCGATGTACGCGTACAGGATCCGTATTGCCTGCGTTGCCAGCCGCAGGTCATGGGCGCGGCGCTGGATGTGATGCGGCAAGCCGCGCGCACCCTCGAGATCGAAGCCAACGGCGTATCGGACAATCCGTTGGTGTTCGCCGAGACCGGTGAGGCATTGTCCGGCGGCAACTTCCACGCCGAGCCGGTGGCCTTCGCCGCCGACATGCTGGCGCTGGCGGTGTGCGAGATCGGCTCGATCAGCGAGCGGCGCACGGCGATGCTGGTGGATCCCGCGCTGTCCGGCCTGCCCGCCTTCCTCACGCCCAGGCCGGGAATCAACTCCGGCTTCATGATTCCCCAGGTCACCGCCGCCGCCCTGGTCTCGGAAAACAAGCAACGCGCCTACCCGGCCAGCGTCGACTCGATCCCGACCTCGGCCAACCAGGAAGACCACGTATCCATGGCCGCCCACGGCGCACGACGCCTGCTGGCGATGGCCGAAAACGCTACGCACGTGGTGGGCATCGAACTGCTGGCCGCCGCGCAGGGATGCGACTTCCATGCCCCCATGCGCTCCAGCGACGCGCTGGAATCCGCGCGGGCCTTGCTGCGCGCCCAAGTGCCGACCTTGCAGGAAGACCGCTATTTCCACCCCGACATCGTGGCCGCCAGCGCACTGGTGCGCTCCGGCGCGTTGGCCCGCAGCGCCGGGCTGGCGCTGCCAGGCGTGTGCCAGGACTGATGCACGCGCCCTCTTCTGGAGAACTTTCCATGGACGCCTTGCCTGATTGGTTGACGCTGCACCGCGGTCAAGCACCGCTGATCATCAGCTTCCCGCATACCGGTGCGGACTTTCCGGCGGCATTGGCCGGGCGCTTCACCTCGCCGTGGCTGGCGCAACGCGATACCGACTGGTGGGTGCACCACCTTTACGACTTCGCCATCGAAGCATTGGGCGCCACTACGCTGCGCACTTCGATCTCGCGATCGGTGATCGACGTCAATCGCGATCCCAGTGGGGCTTCGCTCTATCCCGGCCAGAACACCACCGGCCTGTGCCCGCTCACCACGTTCGACGATGAGTCGCTCTATCGCGCCAACGAGCGGCCCGATGCGGCCGAGATCGAGCAACGTCGCACGCAGTGGCATGCGCCCTATCACGCGGCATTGCAGTCGGAGATCGATCGCCTGCGCGCGGCGCACCCGCGCGTAGTGGTGTACGACGCGCATTCGATCAGGTCGCGCATCCCCCATCTGTTCGACGGGGAATTGCCGCAGTTCAACATCGGTACCAACCAGGACACCAGCTGCGATCCCGCACTGGCCGATGCCGTGGAGCGCATCTGCGCCGGCAGCGGCATGAGCCATGTGCGCAACGGTCGATTCAAGGGCGGCTGGATCACGCGCCGCTACGGCGCACCGGCCGACGGCGTGCATGCCATCCAGATGGAGCTGGCTTGCCGTGGCTACCTGCAGGAGCCGGATGTCCCCGCGCCGGGCAACTGGCCCTCGCCCTGGCTGCCCGAGCGTGCCGCCACATTGCGCGCCGTGCTCTGCCAGGTGCTGCGCGCCTGCCTGGAATTTGCCCAGCCTTCACCCTCGCGCCACCCGTCTACAAGGACTTCCGCATGACCCGTCGAGATCCGACCCGCGTGCTGCGCGCGCCCACCGGCACCACGCTCAGCGCCAAGAGCTGGCTGACCGAGGCCCCGCTGCGCATGCTGATGAACAACCTCGATCCAGAGGTGGCCGAACGTCCGCAGGAATTGGTCGTGTATGGCGGCATTGGCCGTGCGGCACGCGACTGGGAATCCTTCGATGCCATCGTCGCCACGCTACGAAGGCTTGAGGACGATGAGACGTTGCTGGTGCAATCCGGCAAGCCGGTGGGCGTGTTCCGCACCCATGCCGACGCGCCCCGGGTGCTGATCGCCAATTCCAACCTGGTGCCGCGTTGGGCCACCTGGGACCACTTCAACGAGTTGGACAAGAAAGGCCTGGCCATGTACGGCCAGATGACCGCCGGCAGCTGGATCTACATCGGCGCGCAAGGCATCGTGCAGGGCACCTACGAGACCTTCGTGGAAATGGGGCGCCAACACTATGCGGGCGACCTGTCCGGGCGCTGGCTGCTGACCGGTGGCCTGGGCGGGATGGGCGGGGCGCAGCCGTTGGCCGCGGTGATGGCCGGCGCGTCATGCCTGGCCGTGGAATGCCGCAAGACCAGCATCGACATGCGCCTGCGCACCGGCTACCTCGACACCTGGACCGATTCGCTGGACGAAGCCCTGCGACTGATCGAGGACTCGTGCAATGCCAGAAAGCCGCTGTCTGTCGGGTTGCTGGGCAACATCGCCGACGTGCTGCCGGCGCTGCTGCGCCGCGGCGTCCGACCGGACCTGCTGACCGACCAGACCTCCGCGCATGATCCGATCAACGGCTACCTGCCGCTCGGCTGGTCGGTGGCGCAGTGGGACGAGCGCCGCGTCAGCGCCCCCAAGGAAGTCGAGCAGGCTGCGCGCGCTTCGATGGCCGAGCACGTGCGCGCGATGCTGGAATTCCATCGCCTGGGCGTACCCACGGTCGACTACGGCAACAACCTGCGGCAGATGGCGTTGGAAGAAGGCGTCAGCGACGCGTTCGACTTCCCGGGATTCGTGCCGGCCTACATCCGTCCGCTCTTCTGTCGCGGCATCGGCCCGTTCCGCTGGGTGGCCCTGTCGGGCGATCCGGAAGATATCCGCAAGACCGACGCCAAGGTGAAGGAACTGATCCCGGACAATCCGCAGCTGCACCGCTGGTTGGACATGGCTGCCGAGAAGATCAAGTTCCAGGGCCTGCCGGCGCGCATTTGCTGGGTTGGACTGGGCGACCGCGATCGCCTGGGCCTGGCCTTCAACGAGATGGTGGCCAACGGCGAGCTCAAGGCACCGGTGGTGATCGGCCGGGATCACCTGGATTCGGGCAGCGTCGCCTCGCCCAATCGCGAAACCGAAGCGATGCGCGATGGTTCGGATGCGGTATCGGACTGGCCCCTGCTCAACGCCTTGCTCAACACCGCCAGTGGCGCGACGTGGGTGTCGCTGCATCACGGTGGCGGCGTGGGCATGGGGTTCTCGCAGCATGCCGGCATGGTGATCGTGTGCGATGGCACGCAAGCGGCCGCCAAGCGCATCGCCCGCGTGCTGTGGAACGACCCGGCGACCGGGGTGATGCGCCATGCCGATGCCGGCTATGAGCTCGCGCTGGATTGTGCACGCGACAAGTCGCTGGATCTGCCCGGCATTGTCGGCCGCTGATGGTGGCCGCGTGGTTGGCGCCATCCCGGTATCGACATGCGGCCCCCGCCAGCGCGAGCCACCACGGGTAAGCCGATGGGATCTTGCCGCTTCCGGGAGCGGCATCGCGTAACCTTGCAACCAGATGAGCACCTCCCAGCCGCTGCGCACCGTCCATGCGACCCGCTATGTCACTCCTTTGCGGGAAGGCGGTTCCCTGCCCGCGGTGATCGAGGCCGACGACGACGGCCTGTACGTCATGAAGTTTCGTGGCGCTGGCCAGGGCCCGAAGGCGTTGGTCGCCGAGCTCATCGCCGGCGAGCTGGCACGCGTGCTCGGGCTGCCGATGCCCGAACTCGTGTTTGCCGAACTGGACCGCGAATTCGCCAGGACCGAGCCTGATCCGGAGATCCAGGACCTGATCCGGGCCAGCGAAGGGTTGAACCTGGCCATCGACTACCTGCCTGGCGCGATCAATTACGATCCGGCGGCCATGCGACCGGATCCGACGCTGGCCTCGCGCATCGTCTGGTTCGATGCGTGTATTTCCAATGTCGACCGGACCACCCGCAATACCAACCTGATGGTCTGGCATCGCGAGCTGTATCTCATCGACCACGGCGCCTCGCTGTACTTCCACCACGACTGGTCCAGTGCCGGCGACGCAGCCGCCAAACCCTTCGCCTTGATCCGCGACCATGTGCTGCTGCCGTTTGCAGAGGACATCGCCGGGGCCGATGCGGCGCTGGCGCCGAGGCTGGACCTTGCCACGATCGAATCCATCGTCGATCAGGTTCCGGAAGCGTGGCTGTTGCCTGACCCGGTTTTTCCCGACACGGCCAGCCAGCGCCGCGCGTACGTCGATCACCTGGTGCAGCGACTGGCCCAGCGCCACGTCTTTGTCGAGGAGGCGCTTCGTGCCCGCACCGCACACCTATGACTACGCGGTCATCCGCGTGGTACCGCGGGTGGAACGCGAGGAGTTCATCAACGTCGGGGTGATCGTCTCCTGCCCGACTGCGCGCCATCTGGAGGCGCGCATCGAGCTGGACGAGCCACGTCTGGCAGCCTTCGCCCCCGCGCTGGACATCGAGGCGCTGCGACCCTACCTGGCTGCGATCGAAGCGGTGTGCCGCGGCGACGCGGGGGCCGGCCCCATCGCCTTGCTGCCTGCGCGGGCACGCTTCCACTGGCTGACGGCCAAGCGCAGTTCGGTCGTGCAGATCTCGCCGGCGCATGTAGGCCGGACCTTGCAGCCCGAGCGCATCGTTGAACACTTGATGGACCGGATGGTGCGCGTGCCGCGTTGAGCCCCGCCGGTTCGCTCAATAAAAACGCCGGCTTGCGCCGGCGTTTTCTTTTACTCGGCCTGGGCAACCACCATCAAACGGATGGCGGGGCCTCGACCGGCGCAGCGGCGCCTTCGACCACCTCGACGCCCTCTTCGCCCTCTTCCAAGGACGCATCCAGGCGTTCGACGGCCTGCAGCTTTTCGCCCTTGGACAAGCGAATCAACGTGACGCCCTGGGTGTTGCGGCCCACGCGCGAGATCTCCGTGCCGCGGGTACGCACCAGGGTGCCACCGTCGGAAATCAGCAGCACCTCGTCGTGTCCGCCCAGCTTCACCGCGGCCACCAGCTTGCCGTTGCGTTCGGTGGTCTGGATGCCGATCACACCCTGCGTGCCGCGTCCCTTGCGGGGGTATTCGCTCAACGGAGTGCGCTTGCCGTAGCCGTTTTCGGTAGCCGTCAGGACGTAGGCAACGCTTTCGTCGATACCGTTTTCGACCGTCTCCTCGACAACGACCTCGACGGCCTCCTCCCCGCTCTCGTCTTCGATCTCTTCATCGCTGCCGCTGACCGCCGATTCGGCCACGATCAGGCTGACGACTTCTTCGCCATTGGTCAGCCGGATGCCTCGCACGCCGGTGGCGGTACGACCCATCGAGCGAACGCGGTCCTCACCGAAGCGCACGGTCTTGCCATTGGAAGCAAACAGCAGGATGTCGCGTTCGCCATCGGTCAGGGCCACGTCGACCAGGGCATCGCCCTCGTCGAGGTTGATGGCGATCTTGCCGCGCGCCAGTCGGAACGCGAACTCGCTGAGCGGCGTCTTCTTGACCGTGCCGTTGCGGGTGGCGAAGAACACGAACAGGCCTTCGGCGTATTCGCGCACCGGCAGCACGGCCTGCACGCGTTCGCCGTTTTCCAGCGGGATCCAGTTGATGATCGGGCGACCGCGCGCATTCGAGCCGGCCTCCGGCAACTGGTGCACCGGCAGCCAGAACACCTTGCCACTGCTGGTGAAGGTCAGCAGCGTGTCATGCGTGTTCACCAGCCACAGGTGATCGATGAAATCCTCTTCCTTGGTCGCCGCTGCGCTGCGACCGCGACCACCGCGACGCTGCGCGCGATAGGCACTGACCGGCTGGCGCTTGGCGTAGCCGGCATGCGAAAGCGTCACGACCACGTCTTCCGGCGCGATCAGGTCCAGGATGTCCAGGTCTTCTTCGCTGTGACGGATCTCGGTACGGCGCGCGTCGCCAAACTCTTCGCGCACGTTGATCAGCTCGTCGCGGATCACTTGCAGCAGCACGTCCGGATTTTCCAGGATACGGATCAGGCCGGCGATGACTTCCAGCAGCTGCTTGTATTCCTCGGTCAGCTTGTCCTGTTCCAGCCCGGTCAGGCGGTGCAGGCGCATTTCCAGGACCTGCTGGGCCTGTACTTCGGTCAGCTGGTAGAACCCGTTGACCAGGCCTACGCCGCGCGGCAGGTCTTCCGGCTTCGACGCCTCGGCGCCGGCAGCGGCCAACAACGCACCGACCAGCCCCGGCTCCCAGGTCTTGGCCAGCATGCGTTCCTTGGCCTCCTGCGGATTGGCCGAGGTCTTGATCAGCTCGATCATCTCGTCGATGTTGGCGAGCGCGACGGTCAGGCCTTCCAGGATGTGGGCGCGTGCACGGGCCTTGCGCAGATCGAAGATGGTGCGGCGGGTCACCACCTCGCGACGATGGCGCACGAACGCTTCCAGCATCTGCTTGAGATTGAGCAGCTGCGGGCGTCCATCGACCAGCGCGACCATGTTGATGCCGAACACCGACTCCATCTGGGTCTGCTGGTAGAGGTTGTTCAGCACGACCTCGGCCGACTCGCCGCGCTTGATCTCGATGTAGATGCGCATGCCGTCCTTGTCGGACTCGTCGCGCAGCTCACTGATGCCGTCAAGCTTCTTTTCCTTGACCAGCTCGGCGATCTTTTCGATCAACCGCGCCTTGTTGACCTGGTAGGGGATCTCGGTGACGACGATCGCCTCGCGGCCGTTGTCGGCCACTTCCACGTCGGCCTTGGCGCGGATGCGCACGCGGCCACGGCCGGTGCGGTAGCCGGCGATGATGCCGGCGGTGCCATTGATGATGCCGGCGGTGGGGAAGTCCGGGCCGGGGATGTACTCCATCAGGCCGTCGACATCGATCTGGGGGTTATCGATCAGCGCGATGCAGGCATTGATCGATTCGACCAGGTTGTGCGGCGGGATATTGGTCGCCATGCCCACGGCGATACCGGCCGAACCGTTGACCAGCAGGTTCGGGAACCGGGTCGGCATGACCGTCGGCTCGAGTTCCTTTTCGTCGTAGTTGGGCTGGAAATTGACCGTTTCCTTGTCGATGTCGGCCATCAGCTCATGCGTCAGGCGCGACATGCGCGCCTCGGTGTAACGCATTGCCGCCGCCGAGTCGCCGTCGACCGAACCGAAGTTGCCCTGGCCATCGACCAGCAGGTAGCGCAGCGAGAACGGCTGCGCCATGCGCACCAGCGTGTCGTAGACCGACTGGTCGCCGTGCGGGTGGTACTTACCGATCACGTCACCGACGATACGAGCCGACTTGTAGTACGGCTTGTTGCTGTGCGCGCCAAGTTCGTTCATCGCGAAAAGGACGCGACGATGCACTGGCTTCAGCCCGTCACGCGCGTCCGGGAGCGCACGTCCCACGATCACGCTCATGGCGTAATCGAGGTAGCTCTTGCGCATCTCGTCTTCCAGGTTGACCTGGATGATTTCCTTGGCGGTTTCTGCCATTCGCGGTCCGTATCTTGTTCAGTTTGGAGGCCGGGAAGCCTGGCGCCGCGCACGATCGCGCCCGACGGATTTTCAACCTGTCGATTGTATCACGGAGCAGCCATTTGGCCCTGTCCGGACAAGTACTTGGGCGCTGCTGGGCATCGCCCAGCGCAGCGGCCAAGCGCGCGCGGGGCCGGGCCGGGCGCGGGGCGTCAAGCCCCGAAAAGCGCCCGCATTTTTTCGGTAGTCGGCTGCTCGATGACGCCACGCTCGGTCACGATCGCATCGATCAGCTGGCCCGGAGTGACGTCGAACACGGGATTCCAGGCCTGGATGCCCTCGGCCACGGTGCGACTGCCGCCGACGCCGAACAACTCGCCCGGGTCACGCTGCTCGATCTCGATCTGGCCGCCGTCGGCCATGTCCATGTCCACCGTGGAAGACGGCGCTACCACCATGAACTTGACGCCATGGTGCCGCGCCGCGATGGCCAGCTGGTAAGTGCCGATCTTGTTGGCGGTGTCGCCGTTGGCGCAGATCCGGTCGGCGCCCACGATGACCCACTGGACCGCCCCGGTCTTCATCAGGTGGGAGGCGGCCGAATCGGCGATCAACGTCGCGTCGATGCCGTCCTGCTGCAGCTCCCACACCGTCAGTCGCGCGCCCTGCAGCCACGGCCGGGTCTCGCCGGCGAATACGTGGCCAATGCGGCCCTGTGCCATGCCGGCACGGATGACGCCCAACGCCGTGCCAAAGCCGGCAGTGGCCAGCGAGCCGGTGTTGCAATGGGTCAGCACGCCACTACCGGCCGGGATCAGGGCGGCGCCCATCTCGCCCATGTGGCGGTTGGCGGCCAGGTCCTCCTCGGCGATGGCCCGGGCCTCGCGCTCGAGCACCTGATGCCAGTCGGCGCCGGCCACGGCCAGCACCCGACGCATGCGCGCCAGCGCCCAGGCCAGATTGACCGCGGTGGGCCGTGACGCATTGAGGCGCTGCAAAGCGGGCTCCAGTTTCGGCAGGGCCCGAGCACCGTCTTCGGCGTCGACACCGCGGGCGGCGAGCACCGCGCCCCAGGCCGCGGCAATACCGATGGCAGGCGCCCCGCGCACCGCCAGGGTGTGGATGGCCTGGGCGACCGCGTCGCTGTCTTCGCAGCGCACATGCTCCACCGCGAAGGGCAGCTTGCGCTGGTCCAGCAGCTCCAGGGCATCGCCTGTCCACAGGATCGGGCGGATGTGGTCGTAGCGTTCGTAATCGATGGCGGGGGTGTTCATGCCGTCATTGTAAGCGGCGCTGCCGGGCCAGCGACGCGGCGCGCGAAGGGCTCAGTTGACCTGGAATTCGGCCCGGCACCCGTCGTCCACCCAAACGCCATCGCGGCTCCAGCCCCAGTTGTGACCCTCCACGCAAGCAGTCCCGGACAGCTGCCGCTGCAGGCGAACGTCATGCTCGACGGTGATGCCGCACATCCGGCGCGTGCGACTCTTCGATTCGCAGGTCAACTGGCGCGGCACGTCCACGAAGCCGGAGCCATCCTCGGCGCCAATCTCGAACTCCGCATCGCAGCCGCGGGACACCCAGATTTCATTGCGGCGCACGCCCCAGCTGCGCTCTTCCTTGCAGGGCCACGCCGAGAGCTGGCGCAGCAAACGCACGGGTGCGCCGCGCAGGATCACCGGGCAACTCTGCTGCCGACCATCCGATTCGCAGCGCAATACGCGTCGGGTCTGGGTGGCGGCGGACACCGGCACGCGTGCACGGAATTCGCCACGGCAGCCCAGCGCGACCCAGATCCCGCCCTGCTCGATGTCCCATTCGCTGCCCCGGATGCAGCTGGTATCGGACAACTGGCGCACCAGTTCCACGCCATAGCGGGTCTCCAGCGGACAGTGCGCGCGTGCCATATCGCGCGATTGGCAGACCGCCTGCGCGGGGAGCACGGCCGGCTGCGCCAGGGCGCCTGCTGCCGGCAACAGTCCTGCGAATGCGCAAATGGCCAGCCAATGCCTTGTCACGTCCGCCCCCTGCCACACGCCGCCAGAATGCGGCCCGTTTTGAGGATCACACCATCGCACGTGTGAAGAACGCAATACGATCGGGGCGCGGAGAGCATTTACGCACGGGCGAAGTCCAACGCCAGCACATCGGATATGCGCGAAGTGCCCCGCATCGCCATCAGCAGGCGATCCACTCCGACGGCTACGCCCGCACAGTCCGGCAGCGTCGGCAGCGCCTGGAGCAGGCGTTCATCCAGCGGCGGCAAGGGCAAGCCGCGCGCGGTGCGGACCGCGTGATCGCGCAGGAAACGCTCGCGCTGTTCGACTGCATCGCTGAGCTCATGGTAGCCATTGGCCAGCTCGTAGCCGCCCAAATAGAGTTCGAAGCGCTCGGCCACGGGCGGGGTTCCAGGGCGGATCCGCGCCAGCGCGCATTGGCTGGCGGGCCAGTCGTGCACTACCGTGATGCGGTCGCCGGGAAATGCCGGCTGCAGTCGGTGGGTCATCAGCAGGTCGAGCCAATCGTCGCGGCCCAGTCCGGCCGCCTCGATACGCACCTCGGCCATCCCGGCCTGAAGCGCCTCGATACTGGCCGTGAACGGATCCAGGCCCACCCCGTCCAGGAAGAGTTGGCGATAGGTGGTCACCTGCAGCGACGCCGTGCGCCCCACCAGCGCCAGCGCCTGCCGCACCAGCGCGACGACCTCGCTGGCCAGGCGACGATCGTCCCACCCCACCCGGTACCACTCGAGCATTGTGAACTCGGGATTGTGGCGTCCTCCCGCCTCGCCATTGCGGAACACGCGCCCCAGTTCGTAGCAATCGCCGACGCCGGCAGCGAGCAAGCGCTTGAGCGGATATTCGGGCGAGGTGCGCAGCCAGCGCACGGGCGTGCCCGCCTCGACATGGCCGGTAAACCGGGTCTGGAAGCTTTCGATGTTCGGTTCGGTATTACCGGCACCGGACAGGACAGGCGTTTCCACCTCCAGCACGTCGCGCGCGGCAAAAAATTCGCGGATGCCCGCGTTGAGTGCCGCACGCAGGCGCAGCGCCTGCAGATCCACCGTCTCGCTCACGGGCTGTGCTTCCGCAGCAGCGCCAGCAGCTGCGCCTCGTCCCACACCGGCACGCCCAGGGCTTGCGCCTTGTCGAGCTTGGAGCCCGCTTCACTGCCAGCCACCACGAACGAGGTCTTCTTGGACACGCTGCCGGCCACCTTGGCCCCCAACGCCTCCAGTTGCTCCTTGGCGTGGTCGCGGGTGAGCTCGACCAACGTGCCGGTCAACACCACGGTCTGGCCATCCAGCGGTCCGCTCTGCACGTCATCGGCAGCGGGCAGGCGCGCCCGCAGCGCTTCCAGTCCCTGCTGGGCCTGTTGCGCAAATGCTTCGTGCGATTGCAGCCACTCGATCAGTGCCTGCGCAACGTTCGAGGGAATGCCATCGTCGGCCAGGCCGGCGGCACCGCGCCGGCGCAACGCATCGAATGACGGATGTGCCTGCGCGAGCTGCGCCGCCCTCACCGACGTGACCTTGGGAATCTCCAGATCCTCCAGCAATTGCGCGAACTCGAGCTGGCCGCGCAGCTTGGGCGAAGGCGCGTGGGTATCGCCGATGCGCACCCCACGGGCCAGCAGGTCGTCGATCGCTTGCTGGTTGCCGGGCTGATCGAGGAAGTGTCCGATCGATCGCGCGACCTCTCCCCCAATGTCCGGGACACGCTTGAACAGCGGCCACGGCAAATGGCGAATCAGGTCGAGCTCTCCAAACCACTGGGCCAACGCCTTGGCCGTGCTTTCGCCCACGTGCTCGATGCCCAACGAAAACAGGAAACGCTCCAGGGTGGTGTCACGACTGTGCTCGATCGCCTCGATGAGGTTTTCGGCCCACTTGGTGGCGATCTTCTTGCGGTTCCAGTCGAAAGCGATCGGGCGCAGCTGCTTGAGCGCATCGCCCTGCCACGTCATCCCCGTCGTGCCGTCTTGCTCGGCGGCGGCCTGGAGCACCGGTTCCAGCAAACCTTCAAGCTGGCGAAATGATTTTTCGGGCAGGTGCTCGCGCGCATCGCGAAGGAACGCCTGTGGGGTTTCCGCCGCGGTGACCAGGCGCAATTGCAGCAACTGGTCCAGCGTCAGCCGGTACAGGTCGGCCACGCCCTGCACCAGGCCACTGTCGACCAGCACGTCGATGAATTTTTCGCCCAGCCCATCCACGTCCATTGCGCGTCGCGATACGAAGTGGCGGATGGCCTCCTTGCGCTGCGCCGGACAGGAAAGCTCCCCCGAGCAGCGCCATACCGCTTCACCCTCCTCGCGCACGATCTCCGAGCCGCAAACCGGGCATTGGCGCGGCATCTGCCATTCCACGGTGCCGGCGGGGCGCTGCTCGGCCACCACACTGACCACCTCGGGGATGACATCGCCGGCGCGGCGCACGATGACGGTATCGCCCACCCGCACGTCGAGGCGCGCGATCTGGTCGGCATTGTGCAAGGTGGCGTTGGTGACCACCACGCCGGCCACATGCACCGGTTGCAGGCGTGCGACCGGGGTGGCCGCGCCGGTACGACCGATCTGGATCTCGATGGCCTCCACCGTGGTGGACTGCTCCTGCGCCGGGAATTTATGCGCGATCGCCCATCGCGGCGCGCGCGCGACGAAGCCCATTTCGCGTTGGCCGGCGAGATCGTCGAGCTTGTAGACGACGCCATCGATGTCGAATGGCAGGCCATCGCGCTGCTCACCGATGCTGCGGTAGTAGTCCAGCAGACCCTGTACACCCTCGACACTTTTCACCAAGGTGCTGACCGGGAAACCCCACTCGCGAAGGCTTGCCAGGATGGCCGAGTGGGTCCCGGGCAGTGTGCCGCCTTCAACCTCGCCCACGCCGTAGGCAAAGAAGCTCAGCGGACGCTGCGCCGTGATGCGCGGATCCAGCTGGCGCAGCGAGCCTGCCGCGCCATTGCGCGGGTTCGCCAGCACCTTGCCACCCTGCAGTCGGGCCTGATCGTTGTAGGCCTCGAAGTCCGCGCGAGGCATGTAGACCTCGCCGCGCACTTCCAGCACCTGCGGCCAGCCTTCGCCGCGCAACCGCAGCGGGATGGCCTTCACCGTGCGCAGGTTGGTGGTGACATCCTCGCCCGTGGCGCCGTCGCCACGGGTAGCGCCCTGCACGAACATGCCGTTTTCGTAGCGCAAGCTGATGGCCAGTCCATCGAGTTTGGGCTCGGCCGAGAAGGTCGGCCGCGACCGGCCCAGTCGCTCGTCGATGCGCCGCACGAATTCGGCCACTTCTTCGTCGCTGAAAGCATTGCCCAGCGAAAGCATCGGCACGGCGTGCCGCACTTCGGCAAAGCCCGTTCCCGCTGCGGGAGCATGGCCCACGCGACGGGTGGGCGAATCGTCACTCGCCAGCGCCGGGTGCTCGGCCTCCAGCCCCTCCAGCTCACGCATCAGCCGGTCGTATTCGGCGTCTGGGATTTGCGGCTCGTCGAGCACGTGATAGCGGTAATTGGCATCTTCCAGGCGGCGGCGCAGGTCGGCGACGCGCTGGGCGGGTTGCGGGCGTGCGGTCATGCGGATGCCATCACGATCAATTCCTTGGAACGTGAATTCTAGCGAGCCTGAGCGGCAAGATCGCATGAGGGCTGGCCTGCTTCCGGGCGCGGACGCTTGCCGGCAGCGACGGCGACCGATAGCGTGCGCTTTTCGTCCGTCCGCGGAGTCCCGCCGTGCCATCCCTGCCCTCGCCGCCCGCCGTGTCCCGCCGCTCCTTCCTGCAACTGGCCGGTGCCGGCCTGGCCGCCTCGACGCTGGGGGGCCTGCCGATCGCGCAGGCCCAGACTAGATCGGTAGCCGCGCTTGCATCCGCCGCCACTGCCGCGGATCGCAAGGTCTATCTCAATTTCAACGAATGCCCGCTGGGTCCCTCGCCGGCGGCGCTGCAGGCCGTTGCCCGCGCGTTGCCAATGAGCGGGCGTTACCACTTCGAACTTGCCGAGGACCTGCGCGGGCTGCTGGCCTCGCAGTTGGGCTTGCCACAGGACCATGTGGCGCTCTATCCGGGCTCCAGCGATCCGCTCAATCGCGCAGGACATCTGTTTACTTCCGCCACCGCGGGCGTGGTGGTTCCCGACCCCACCTTCGAGGCGGTGGCCGATGTGGCCGCCGCACAAGGCGCGCCAGTGCGGCGAGTGGCCTTGCAGGCGGATGGCAGCCACGACGTGGAGGCGATGGCCGCCTCGGACCCGCGCGCCGGACTGATCTACGTCTGCAATCCCAACAACCCCACCGGCTCGGTAACGCCGCGCGAACGCATCCAGTGGCTGTTGGACCACAAGCCCGCGGGCTCGGTGGTGCTGGTCGACGAGGCCTACATTCACTACAGCGAGCAGCCGTCGGTGGCCGACCTGGTGACGACGCGCGACGACCTGATCGTGCTGCGTACCTTTTCCAAGCTCTACGGCATGGCGGGACTGCGCCTGGGCGCTGCGCTGGCGTCACCGGCGCTGCTGAAGAAGCTCGATGCGCTGGGCGGAAACCCCTTGCCGGTACCGGCGATGGTCGCCGCCGACGCCAGCCTGCGCGAAGTGTCGCTGGTACCGACGCGACGCGCCGCCAACGCCAAGATCCGCCAACAGACCATCGACTGGCTGCAGGCGCAGGGCCATGCCTGCGTGCCGAGCGAGTCGAACTGCTTCATGGTGGATGTGCATGGCGACGGCCGCCAGTTCACCCAGGCGATGGCCGACCAGGGAATCATCGTGGGTCGCAGCTGGCCGGTGTGGCCTCAGCGGGTACGCATCACCGTGGGCACGGAAGCGGAAATGCAGCGCTTCCGGCAGGCCTTTGGCCAGGCCATCAAGGCGGTCGGCTGAAGTTTTTACAGCAGGGCTTTCTGCGCGGCCAGCCGCGCCCGTGCGTTTGGAGTTCAATGTGCTGGCGGTGCAGCGGGTTGCAGTTGCCCGGATGCCTCAGGCGCTTGAAGGCGACGCGCGGCGGCCGGCAACCGCCGCCACGCGCCCCCTGTCGCGACGCACTACCAGCGCGGCGCTTTCGTCAGCGGCGGTGCCTGGTGTTGCCGATCATAGGCGCGCAGGTCATCGCGGATATGCGCAATGCGCTGGCGGCCCAACGCGTTGCGGCTGTCATCCAGCACCACGCCCTCTAGCAGTTCGGCCATGCGCTGGACGGTGGGCAGCATCTTTTCCCAGGCATCCAGTGCGGTGAGCGGCGCCGGCAGGGTGAGGAAGAATGCGATCGCCGGCGTTTCCATGGCGCGGATGTTGGCCATGTCGAAGCTGCCAGGCTTGAGGATGCTGGCCATGCTGAAGATCGGTCCGCGCTCGGAATGCCCTTCGACCAGTCGATGGAAGACGTTCATGTGGCCGAACACCAGACCGGTCTTTTCGGCGGCGACGACAATGTCCTCGCCTCGCAGCATTTCGCCGGCCTTGGCGGCCACGAACAGAGACACAACCTTGTCGAAATCCTGGCTGGGACGCTTGCCCAGGTCGCTGCTTTCCTCATCGGCCCCCAGGCCCAGCTCCGGCTGGGATACCGCTTCGCCGCTGTAATCCCCGCCCGAGTCCGCTTCGCCGTCGCCGATCGAAGGCTCGCGACGTTCGCGCGACGGCGTGGCGCCGCCCTCGTTCTCGACGCGGCGGCCCTGCGGCGGCTTCTTCGGGCGACCGAACAAAAAGATGGCAACCAACAACAGCAAACCGGCGATCAGGATGCCGATCCGCATCATGGCCATGTCGGACATCGGCAAACTCTCCGGCAATGGTTAAGGGGATTGCCCTTAGCGTGTCAGCTGCGCGACAAAAAGGAAACCCCGCAAGTGCCGCGGCGGCAGTACGGCATGTTGCACTGCGATAACCGATCAGGCCGCGCCGGCCAGGCGCGCGGCTTCGGCCAGGTCCACGCTGACCAGGCGGCTGACCCCGGGTTCGCGCATGGTCACGCCCGAGAGCTGGTGGGCAGCCTCCATGGTCGCCTTGTTGTGGCTGACGAACAGGAACTGCACCTTTTCGCTCATTTCCCGGACCATGCCCGCCAATCGGCCGACATTGGCCTCGTCCAGCGGCGCGTCCACCTCGTCGAGCAGACAGAAGGGCGCAGGATTGAGCTGGAAGATCGCAAACACCAGCGCCACGGCGGTCATCGCCTTTTCGCCGCCCGACAGCAGCGAGATACTCGATACGCGCTTGCCTGGCGGTCGCGCCATGATCGCCACGCCGGTGTCGAGCAGGTCTTCGCCGGTCAGTTCCAGATAGGCGTGCCCGCCGCCGAACAACCGCGGGTACAGCGCCTGCACGCCCGCATTGACACGATCGAACGTGTCCTTGAAACGGCCGCGGGTCTCGCGGTCGATCTTGCGGATCGCATCTTCCAGTGTTTCCAGTGCCGTGGTCAGGTCCAGGTTCTGGGCCTCCAGGTACTCGGAACGCTGCGCAGCTTCGCCGTACTCGTGGATCGCCGCCAGGTTGACCGGTTCCAGGCGCCGCATGCGGCCATCGATCTGGCCCACGGCCTGCTCCCAGTCGGCCAGGCGTGCCTGCTCCGGCAGCGTATTGATCACGTCCTCCAGGATGAACCCGGCCTTGGTCACCGCGGCCGCCAACTGCTCGGCATTAAGCACCAGGGCCTGCTGGTCGAGCTTGCGCTGCGAAATCCGCTCGCGTTGCGCCAGTGCCTGTTCGTCACGCTGGTGGCGGGTCTGCTCCAGGCTGCGCAAGTCGTGGTCGATGCCGTCCAGCTGGGTGCGGGCCTCGCCCAGCACGCGCTCGGTGCGGACACGTTCGCTCAACGCGGCCTGATGGTCCTGCTCCAGTGCCTCGACCGGCGTATCGCCTTCGCTCAACTGCGCGACCAGGTCCTCCAGGCGGGTGTCGAGCTGGCCGCGCTGGTTGCCCATGCGCTCCAAGGTCTGGCTCAGCGAAAGGATCTGTGCGCGCTGGGACTCCAGGGTCAAAGCCAGGGCATGCGAGGCATCACGCACGCTGCGTGCCGCATCGCGCGCGAGGTCGCGTGATTCGGTGAGCTGGCGGCGCTCGCCTTCCAGCGCCTGCCGGGTGCCCTCGAGGTCGCCCATGCGGCCGACGGCATCCTCCAGCAGGCCACGCGCCTGGCGGGCCTGCTCGCGGCTGTCGTCCAGCGTTTCGATCAGCTGGGCCAGTTCCTGCTCGATGCGATCGATGCGCAAGCGCGCGTTGTCGACCTTGCCTTGGTGGCTTTGCAGTTGTCCTGCCAGTTCCGACACGCTTCGATGTGCCATGTAGAGCTGGCGCTGTGCATCCTCGCGCTGTTGCTCGGCGGCCAGCAGCTGGTCGCGGAAACCCACCTGTCGATGCTCCAGCTCGGCCTCGCGCTCGGTCAGTGTTTCGATCTCCCCGCGCAATGACTGGATCTCGCGCTCACGCAACAGGGCGCCCTGCTTGGCCGCACCCGAACGCGACACGCGCACCCAGCCCTCGCCCAGGCGTTCACCGGCCCGGGTGATGACCGAATCCTGGTCGCCGAGCTGTCGCTGCAACTGAAGTGCGGAAGAGAGGTCTTCGGCGCCATGCAGACGCGCCAGCAGGCGACGGATCGCGATCGGCCCCCGCACCTTGGCAGCCAACGAGGTGGCTGCGAACTCGTCATCGCCCGTGGCATCGGATACCAGTGCAATGCGGCCCTCGCCCAACGCTCCCAACGCGTCGACCAAGGCAGCCGGATCATCGACCAACACGCCTTCGATCAACTGGCCCAACGCGCTTTCGACGGCATTCTCCCAGCCGCCTTCCACGCTGATGCGCTCGCCTACCCGCGCCCCAGAGTCGAGCCCGCGGGCCTTCAGCCAGGCTACCGCCGCGCCTTGTTCCTGGCCCAGCGCCGCCTGCTGCAATGTCTCCAGTGACGAAAGCCGACCGCGTGCGGCCTGCGCCTGCTTGCGCACCTCGGCCAACTCGCCCTGGCTGGCGCGCTGCTGTTCCTGCAGGGCACCGACTGCTTGCTTGCGCGTCTCGACTTGCTCATTGAGCCCGTCCAGCGACGCCTTCTGGGTCTCGTGCTGCAGCTGGACCTGTTCGTAGGCCTCCGACAGCGCTTCCAGGTCCAGGCCGGCGCGCTCGCCAGCCAGTGCTTCGCGGCGGCGATCGGCTTCCAGCGACTGGCGGTCGAGGTAATCGACGCGGGTGCGCTCGACCTCGCCAGCGCGCGAGGCTTCGCCGGTATCGCGGGTATGGGTTTCCCAGCGCTGTTGCCAGTCGGCCAGGCGGGACTCGGCTTCACGCAGCGCTTCTTGCCTGACTTCGTTTTCTTCGCGCAACTGCTCCAGCTGCGGCTCGGCCGTGCCGGCCGCCTCGCGCAACACCGCCAGTTTTGCGGCATCGCCGGTGATGTGCTGGGTCAGTTCCTGCAACTGGCTGTGCGCTTCGTCGCGCGCCTTGTGCAGGCGATGCGAGAGCTCGCGCTGGTGCTGTATCTGCTGCTCGATGCGCGCCAGCGTGCTGCCGACCTGGTACACGTCGGCTTGCGCCTTGGCCAGCAGGTCGGCCGCTTCCTCGCGACGCACGCGCCCGGTTTCGATGCGGGCCTCGGCATCGCGCTGTTCGGCGATCAGCTGCTGCAAACGGGTTTCTTCCTGCGACAAACCCTCGCGCATGCCTTGCAGGCGGCCATCCAGCCCGCGGTACTCCAAAG
>DASWQJ010000252.1:0-6949 GCA_036403795.1 Stenotrophomonas sp. | reverse complement strand
CCGCGTGTACGGCAAGGTCTCCAACGTCACCGATTACGGCGCGTTCGTCGAGATCGAGCCGGGCGTCGAAGGCCTGGTGCACGTTTCGGAAATGGATTGGACCAACAAGAACGTCAACCCGTCCAAGGTCGTGCAGGTTGGCGACGAGGTCGAGGTCATGGTCCTGGACGTGGACGAGGAGCGTCGCCGCATTTCGCTGGGCATGAAGCAGGTTGCCGCCAATCCGTGGGAGACCTTCGCGGCCATCCACAAGAAGGGCGACAAGGTGTCGGGCCAGATCAAGTCGATCACCGACTTCGGCATCTTCATCGGCCTGGACGGCGGCATCGACGGCCTGGTGCATCTGTCGGACATCAGCTGGAACACCACCGGCGAAGATGTGGTCCGCAACTACAAGAAGGGCGACAACCTGGACGCCGTCGTGTTGGCGGTCGATCCGGAACGCGAGCGCATCAGCCTGGGCGTCAAGCAGCTGGAGCAGGATCCGTTCGGCCAGTACATGGCTTCGCATCCGAAGGGTTCGAAGGTCGAAGGCACGGTGAAGGAAGTGGACGCCAAGGGTGCCACGATCGAACTGGCCGACGGCATCGAGGGTTACGTGTCGGCGCGCGACATCAGCAACGAGCGCGTGGACGACGCCACCCAGCACCTGAAGGTCGGCGAGAAGGTCGAAGCCAAGTTCGTGGGCATGGACCGTAAGGGCCGTACCCTGCAGCTGTCGATCAAGGCCAAGGACGACGCCGAAATGCGCGAAGTCCTTGAGGACTACCAGTCCGCTTCGGGCGGCACCACCAAGCTGGGCGCGCTGCTGCGCGAGCAGCTGGGCGGCAAGTCCGAATAAGCTCGTCTGATCGAGTGCGTTTGTTTTGACACGGCGCAAGCCGGCGTGACCGCGATCGGCCCGGACCTCACCAGGTCCGGGCCGATCCACAATGCAGCCCGCCAAAAGCGCAAGGCGCACATGACCAAGTCCGAATTGATCGAAATCCTGGCGCGTCGACAAGGCCATCTCAAAGCCGACGACGTGGACCTGGCAGTGAAATCACTACTGGAGATGATGGGCGAGGCGCTGTCGCAGGGCGATCGCATCGAGATTCGCGGGTTTGGCAGCTTTTCCCTGCATTACCGACCGCCCCGCCTGGGTCGCAACCCCAAGACCGGAGAATCGGTCGCGTTGCCGGGCAAGCACGTACCTCACTTCAAGCCGGGCAAGGAACTGCGCGAGCGGGTCAGTCCGGTGACGCCCCTGGACCTGGCCGACGCGGCCGAGTGACAGGTTAAGCTAGGCGCTCCTGACAGGAGTCGCATCATGAAAGTCTTCCGGTTGCTGTTGATGCTGGCCTTCCTGCTGGTTGGCCTGGTCATCGGTGCGCTCAATTCCCAGCCGATCCTGATCGACCTGGCGTTTACCAGCATTGCCACCACCTCCGGCGTGGCCATCATCGTGTCCTTGTTGGCCGGCGTGCTCATTGGCGGGGCCATTGTCTTGGCCGCCATGGTGCTCCCCCTTTATTCCAAGTTGCGGCAAGCCAACAAGCAAGCCGCCGCGACTGCGCGCGCCGAACCCCGTTCCACGGTGGTCGAGCCGCGCCCCATCGACGGACTCTGACGCAAGATGGACTTTCTCACCGAGTGGTTCTGGTTTTTCCTGTTCCTGCCGCTGGCGGCGCTCAGTGGCTGGATCATTGGACGCCGTGGCGGGCAGCGCCATGGCGATACGCAGGTCAGCCGCCTGTCGAGCACTTATTTCCGTGGCCTGAACTATCTGCTCAACGAGCAGCCCGACAAGGCGATCGAACTGTTCCTGCATATCGCGGAGCTGGACAAGGAAACCTTCGAGACCCAGGTCGCCTTGGGGCATCTGTTTCGCCGACGAGGTGAAGTGGATCGGGCGATCCGCCTGCACCAGGGCCTGGTCCAGCGCACCGACTTGACCGACGCCCAGCGCGTCCAGGCGTTGCTGGCGCTAGGCGAGGACTACATGAAATCCGGGTTGCTCGATCGTGCCGAGACGGTGTTCACCGAATTGGCCCAGATCGACCAACGTGCGCCGCAGGCGCTCAAGCACCTGATCAGCATCTACCAGGCCGAGCGCGACTGGGAAAAGGCAATCGACAACGCCACTCGCTTCGAGCAGGTCACCGGCGAGCCGATGGGCAAGCTGATCGCCCAGTTCGAATGCGAGCTGGCCGACCGCTATCGCGGTGCGGGCAAACTCGACCAGGCGTTGCAGGCCATTGCACGTGCCTCCCAGGCCGATGCCACGTCGGTGCGCGCCGGCATTTTGGAAGGCCGCATCGAAGCGGATATGGGCAACGACGAAGCCGCCGTGCGCGCATGGGAGCGAGCGGCGCGACATGATCCGGACTATCTGCCGGAAATCATTCCCGCCCTGTTGGCCGCCTACAAACGCGTGGGCGACATCGCGGGCGCGCGCAACTTCCTGTCGGAGATGACCGAGCACTATCGCGGCATTGCCCCGGTGCTTGCGCTGACCCAGTTGATGGAAGCACAGGATGGCGCCGGCCCTGCGCGTGCCTACCTGGGTCGGCAACTGAAGGACCGACCGTCGGTGCGCGGTGAGTCGGCCCTGATCGACCTGACGCTGGCCGACGGCAGCGATCCCGAAGCGACCCTGCAAGACCTCAAGCACATCACCGACCAATTGCTGGTGCGCAATCCCAGTTACCGCTGCACGCGCTGCGGGTTCGGCGCCAAGACGCATCATTGGCAATGCCCCAGTTGCAAAGAGTGGGGTACCGTCAAACCGTTGCTGAACTTCGCGGTGGTTTGAGACCGGTGGTCGCGCGCTACGGCGTTGCCATGCAGTCGCGGCAGACAAGGGCGTGATGTCCAGTCTGTGGCTCTGGGTCGCCAGTTTGTTCCTGCTGGCTGCTGCCGGGACGTGGCTGGCGCGGGGCTATGCGCTGCGGCGAAGGCTGCTGGATCAGCCAGGCGAACGCCGAAGCCACCAAGTGGCCACCCCGCGCGGTGGCGGCATTGCCATTGTGTTCGCCCTGTTGGTGGCCGGACTGTGGGCCGCACTGCGCTGGCCGCAGGCCGGCTTCTCCGTGATGGGCGGCATGGTGGGGCTGGCGTTGGTGGCAGGGGTTGGCTGGTGGGACGACCACCGTCCATTGTCGGCACGACTGCGCTTGGCAGTGCATGCCATCGCCTCGCTCATTCTGGGCGGGCTGGTATGGCATGCCAGCGGACAGGCCTGGATGGGCGCGGCCACCGCGCTGGCGTCGGTCGGCCTGATCAACGTCTGGAATTTCATGGATGGCATCAACGGGCTGGCGACGAGCCAGGCGGCCCTGGCGGCCGCTGCGTTCGCCTGCTGGTTGCCCGCGCCGCTGTCCTGGGCCGGCTGGGCCGTGGCCGCTGCCTGCCTGGGTTTCCTGCCGTTCAACTTTCCAAGGGCGCGGATTTTCCTGGGTGATGGGGGCAGTGGGGCGCTGGGATACGCGTTGGCGGTGCTCTTCGGCACGTGCCTGGTGCAGGGAGCGAGCCTGTGGACGTTATGGCTGCCCCTGGGGACGTTCCTCGTAGACGCTGGCTTCACGTTGGCCGCCCGCATGCTCTCCGGGCAGCGCTGGTGGGAGCCCCATGCGCAGCACGTGTACCAGCGGCTGGCGCGAAGATTCGGGCATGCCAGGGTCACGTTCGGTTACGTATGTACCAGCATAGTTGCGATTGCCTTATTCTTCCGCCTGCAAGCCGTGCAGCCGAGGTGGGAGGCTGCTGGATCGATCGGCTGGCTGCTCGCAGCCTCGGTGATCTGGCTACTCCTGCGTAAGGGACTACGCAACCAATGATGGATCCATAATGAGCTCTTGGCGTGACCGTTTTACCAGCGCAATGCCCAAGGTGGCCGTCATAGGCCACGACCTATTGATGGTGTGGATTTGCTGGCAGCTGTTGCATGCCGGCCGCTATTCGATGCTGCCCAATGCACCCGACCTGCCGATGTGGGACTGGCGCACGGCGGTGGTGTTGCTGGCGCAGGGGTTGGTCTTCTGGCGGGTCGGGCTGTATCGCGGCCTGTGGCGTTTCGCCAGCGTCCCCGACCTTTGGAACATCTTCAAGGCCAGCTTCCTGGGCCTGGTAGCCATCCTGGTTGCCCTGTCCTTCGACCGGTTTACCGGTGTGCCGCTGTCGGTGCTGGTCGTTTATCCCTTTGCGCTGTCGGCGCTGCTGGGAACGCCGCGGCTGCTATATCGCGCCTGGAAGGACTATCAGGTCGTCAATTCCGCCGAGACCTCCCAGCGTGTGCTGATCCTGGGTGCCGGCCGCGCGGCCGAGGCATTGGTGCGCGACCTGCGCCGGACCGGTGCCTTCCAGCCCGTAGGTTACCTGGATGACGCCAGCCAATTGCAGGGCGCCAAGATCCAGGGGCTGCCGGTCCTGGGGACCATTGCCGACGCTGCCTCATTGGCGCGAGAGACCGCCGCCAAGCTGATGGTGATCGCAATCCCTTCGCTGGA
Source organism: Stenotrophomonas sp. (assembly GCA_036403795.1). GTDB lineage: Bacteria > Pseudomonadota > Gammaproteobacteria > Xanthomonadales > Xanthomonadaceae > Stenotrophomonas_A. The sequence goes on along the minus strand of DASWQJ010000252.1, from coordinate 2,462 downwards.
TGCGGCCGGACTTCAGCGCATCGTGGCGATCTGCGAAAGCGTGGGCCTGCCTTTCCGCATGGTCCCCAAGCTGACCAGCGTGCTCGAGGGGCGTTCCCTGCCCGGCGAACTGCGCGAAGTGGCGATCGAGGACCTCCTCAATCGCAAGCCGGTGATGTCCGACTGGAAGATGGTGCGCGGTTGGCTGACCGGCAAGACGGTGCTCGTCACCGGGGCAGGCGGGTCTATCGGGTCCGAGTTGTGCCGTCAGGTGTCGCGGCACGGTGCCAGCCGGATCGTCCTGCTTGAAATCGACGAACTCGCCTTGCTCACCATCGATGCGGACTTGCGTCGCCTCTTTCCCGACATGGAAGTGGTGAGGGTGCTGGGCGATTGCGGCGATCCGGCTGTCATGCGTTACGCGCTCGGTCGCGCTTCGCCCGATGCGGTCTTCCACGCGGCCGCCTACAAGCAGGTGCCGCTGCTGGAAGAGCAGCTGCGCGAGGCCGTGCGCAACAACGTCCTGGCCACGGAAAATGTCGCTCGTGCCTGCCTGCAGGCCGGCGTAGGCACTTTCCTGTTCATCTCCACCGACAAGGCGGTCGAGCCGGCCAATGTGCTGGGCGCCACCAAGCGTTACGCGGAAATGATCTGCCAGAGCCTGGATGCGCGCAACGCGCTGACGCGTTTTGTCACGGTGCGCTTCGGCAACGTGCTGGATTCCGCCGGTAGCGTGGTGCCCCTGTTCCGTGAGCAGATACGCCACGGCGGGCCGGTGACGGTCACCGATCCGGAGGTGACGCGTTACTTCATGACCATTCCCGAGGCGTGCCAGTTGATCGTGCAGGCCGCCGCGTCCGCTTCCCATGGCGCCATCTATACGCTGGACATGGGTGAGCCGGTGCCGATCCGCGTGCTGGCCGAGCAGATGATCCGCCTGGCAGGCAAACAGCCTGGCCAGGACATCGCGATCGTGTATACCGGTTTGCGACCGGGGGAAAAGCTTCACGAGACTTTGTTCTACTCGGACGAAAACTACCGCCATACCGCGCACCCGAAGATTCTCGAGGCCGACGCCCGCATGTTCCCGCAGGAGCAGGTGTTGCAACAGGTCACGCGACTGCGCGAGGCGGTGGATCGTTACGACAGCGAGGCCATGGAGGCCATTCTCGGCAGTTTCATGCCGGACTTCTCGGCGGCACGCAACAAGGATGTCGAGCGCTCCGCCACTGTGGTTCCTTTTCCTGGACGTGAGGTCAGAAGACATTGATGAGCAAGCGCATTCGCAAGGCCGTTTTTCCCGTTGCCGGGCTCGGCACTCGCTTCCTGCCGGCGACCAAGACCGTGCCGAAGGAAATGTTGCCGATCATCGATCGACCGTTGATCCAGTACGCGGTCGACGAAGCGATCGAGGCCGGTTGCGACACGCTGGTTTTTGTGACCAACCGTTACAAGCATGCAGTGGCCGACTATTTCGACAAGGCCTACGAACTCGAGCAGAAGCTCGAGCGCGCGGGCAAGCTGGAGCAGCTTGAGCTGGTGCGGAACGTGTTGCCGGAGGGCGTGCGCGCGGTGTTCGTCACCCAGGCCGAGGCATTGGGTCTGGGACACGCGGTGCTGTGCGCCAAGGAGATCATCGGCGATGAGCCGTTTGCGGTGGTGCTGCCCGACGACCTGATCTGGAACCGTGGCCCAGGTGCGCTCAAGCAGATGGCCGACGTGGCCGCGGGCACCGGCGGCAGCGTGATCGCCGTGGAAGATGTTCCCCACGACAAGACGGCCAGCTACGGCATCGTGGCCACGGACGCTTTCGACGGCAGTCGCGGACGTATCAACGCCATCGTCGAGAAGCCCAAGCCCGAGGTCGCACCGAGCAACCTGGCAGTCGTTGGCCGTTATGTGCTGAGCCCTCGAATCTTCCAATACCTGGAGCGCGTCAAGCCGGGTGCCGGTGGCGAGATCCAGTTGACTGATGCCATCGCCGAGTTGCTGAAGCAGGAACAGGTCGATGCCTATCGTTTCGAGGGGACGCGTTTTGATTGTGGTACCCATCTGGGTTTGATCGAGGCCACGATCCGTTATGCGCTGGACCACGAGAAGCTCAGTGAGCCGGCACGCGAAATGATGGCGGCCGCTTTGCGCGAGCTTACTGCCTGATCTTTGCCTCATCGATTTGAGAAGAGGGCGGCTCCAGTGGGGTCGCTCTTTTTTTTGGTTCTTCTCCCGTCTCGGGGGAGGAGGCGCGCGGCCTTGCCGGATTGCGGTTCGGGCGGCGGGTTTATGTCGGCCCTCTCCCTGTTGCTGGGCGCTTTTGGAGCGCGGCTTGCGAGTTGGGTTTTTTTGTTGAGGGCGCTGAGGGTGTTTGGCGGTTGGTTGTAGTGGCTTGCGGTGCGGGCCCCGTCCTGTCGGGATGGTGGGTCGCGGTTCGAGCGGCCATCCATGGCCGCACTCACCGCCGTGGGCCATCCATGGCCCACTGACCC